>WQSI01000039.1 GCA_009787945.1 Defluviitaleaceae bacterium | reverse complement strand
CGTCAGTCATTCCAAGCCCCATTGAGTAGGGGCTACTTATTACTGGTGGGCTCCCGCGTCAAGCGCGGGATGACGGGTTTGGGGGTTTGTCTACAGTCTGAGGGGCGCATAATATGCGCCCCTACGGGGGGTGGTGTCCAATCTTGCTGTCTTTGAATATTATGTACAAGACCTAAACGTGAAGGAGGTGCATAAGTGTTCAAAACGATACCTAGTTTTTTGGAAGATAACAAATGTAGCAGCAAGCCGAGGCACTGTTATCCAGAGAAAATTTTCCCTTGCCCAGAGGCTTGCTTTTTTGATTGGAAATTAAGGATTGACAGCCGCCAGAGTTATGGGCAGTCGCCTTGGTTTTATTGCGGGCGTTCGGACAGGATAACATTTTTTGTCCGCAACAATGGCTGTGATGCTGTTATAGTCCGTTTGGAAATAAGCCCTGATGGCGAAAATGTTGTGGAAGATGGGCGGGAAGTCTGTATTCATCCCCATGAAACTGCGGAAATTATTCCCCATAAATTTGCAAAATTTATTAGGGTTGTGGTTTGTTCCCAAGGGGCGGGGGTTGATTGTGAGTTGTGGCATCAAGCCCAGTTGAGGTGCGTTCGTCAGGCTTGGGATGTAACCAATCCTCTTGAATGAGCATAGGATGAAGAAATGGACAAGGAGGTGAAGAAGTGAATTCACTTGTTTTTAACACAACGGCAGAGGAGTTGCGCGCCAGCATTTATGGCTATAACCAAGACACTGGTTTGTTGGAGCTTGTGCAGCTTAATGCAGATGGCGAGATGCTTGTTTCTGGGGATTTGGAGCTATCGGGCAGTGTGACCATAGGCAACCCCCTTTTGACGGTGCAGCTTGCTGGCAACCAGTTTGCGTCAGACAGCCAAACCCTGGAGGACGTGACAGCAGTGGGAGTGGCATTGGAAGCTACTGACATTTCCCAGCTGAGAACAGCGACCATGTTTGTGGACAATACGGGGACAACCCCTATAACTGCCACCCTTCAATTAAGCCCTGACGGCACAACCTATTTCGACGACCCAAACTACACAGATGTGACAATTGACGGAGAAACATCCGCCATTATGGTGGTGGGGATTTTTGCGCAATTTGCACAAATTCAGTATGACCCTGGCGTTTCTGCCACGTTTACGGTTTATTATAACGGACAAGCGTAAACAAAAACCGTCAGCACTTTCTTGTGTTGGCGGTTATTTTTGTGTTTTTGAGAAAAGGTATTGCATTGTGTATGTTAATTGTGTTATAATATAGCTATGGAGGTGTTACTATGATTATCAAATCATCTGCAACATTAAGAAACAACTACCGCAAAGTGGCGGATTTTTGCATAGAGTCGGGTCAGCCTGTTTTTCTTACCAATAATGGTGAGGGAGAGCTTGTTGTTATGTCTATTCAGGCATGGCAGGAGGAGCGGCAGAGGATACAGGTGGAGGAGGCTTTGTTGAGGGTTGAGGAGAGAGAGCGGCTTGGTATAGCGAAATACACGCCCGCAAAGGAAGCTGTAGCGAGATGGCGCGAAATTGTTGAAAAAGCGAAGGAGCGACAAAATAATGAATAATGAGCAAAAACAATACTTAGTTGTCGTTGAGGATGAAGCCATCGAAATGATGAATAACCATTTAGAGTTTTTATCCAATGTCAGCACAAACGCTACCGAAAATCTCATAAATCTCTTTGAAGAAGGATTTGACTCACTGGAATTTATGCCACAAAGATGTCCGATATTTCGCACAATTGGAACTGCTCAAAACTATCGCAGATTGATTATTGGTCGTCGGTATCAGGTCATTTTTTCAATCAACGAAGCAAATAGCACGGTCAACGTGAAATATATCCTAGATAGCCGCCAAAATAATGAATTTTAGCAACAGGAGGAATAAAATGGAATTAATAATAGAAAGTTTGAGCAGTGAGGGTCATGGGGTAGCCCGCCATGATGGGCTTGTGGTGTTTGTGGAGGGGGCTTTGCCTGGGGATGTTGTTGTGGCGGAGGTGGTCAAAAGCAAAAAGTCTTTTGCCAACGCTAGGATTGCCCGCATTGTTAAGCCTTCGCCCCACCGCGTAAATCCGCCTTGTTTGGCCGCTGATGACTGCGGTGGTTGTCAGCTTCAACATTGTGACTATTCTGCACAGCTTAATTTTAAGCGGCAAACGGTGATTAACGCCCTTGAGCGGATTGGCGGCATAAAAAACCCGCCTGTTTCGGAAGTTATTGGCATGGAAAACCCGCGGAATTACCGCAATAAAGGCAGGTTTTTTGCAAAAGATGGCCGCATTGGCATGTATGAGCGAAACAGCCGAAATTTGGTAGAAACGCCAAATTGTTTGATTATGCACCAAAACATTGTGGACGCTGTGGCGGCTTTGCGAGGTGTGGTGGAAGATGGCGAAATTATGGCGCGTACAAGTTTTGACACAGACGAAATAATAGTTACTCGTGACGGCAAGCTTATTAGCAACACAAGCAAAATTACTGAAAAGATTGGGGATATTACATATCGCTTGTCTGCAAAGTCCTTTTTTCAGGTGAACCCTGTCCAGGCTGAGGTTTTGTATGATATTGCCCTAAAGCAAGCAGGACTTGACGGCACGCAGACCGTGATAGATGCCCATGTGGGTTGTGGCGGGGTGATGTTGCAGGCGGCAAGACTGACAAAAAATGCCATTGGCGTGGACATTGAGCCTGCCGCCATAATGGATGCCGAATTTAATGCCAAGCTAAACGGCATTGAAAATGCGGAATTTATATGCGGCTCTGCGGAGGTTGCTATTCCAGAGCTTTTAGCCGAGGGCGACAAGCCAGATGTGATATTTTTAGACCCGCCGAGAAAAGGTTGTGGTCAGCCTTTGCTTGGGGCAATTGCTGAAAACAAAATACCCCGCGTTGTGTACATTTCTTGTGACCCAGCCACGCT
This sequence comes from Defluviitaleaceae bacterium, assembly GCA_009787945.1. Classification (GTDB taxonomy): domain Bacteria; phylum Bacillota; class Clostridia; order Lachnospirales; family WRAX01; genus WRAX01. The sequence continues at coordinate 10,303 of WQSI01000039.1, read as the reverse complement.
GGCGCGGGATGTTAAGCATTTGGTTGCGGAAGGTTATGCGCTGGAAGCCGTGCGGCCTGTGGATATGTTCCCTATGACCAGTAGGGTGGAGGTTTGTTGTTTGCTTGTTAAAATTTAAAACAACTTTTTAGTGCACAACTTTTTGATACCAACTTTTTAAAAAAAATAAGAATTTTCTATTGACATTGGTGGTGAAGTGTAGTAGAATTAGTTGGTTGATGAAAGTTGGATCCTTAGCTCAGTTGGTTAGAGCATCCGGCTCATAACCGGACGGTCCTGGGTTCGAGTCCCCGAGGATCCATTTGAAAGCCTCTTGATTGGGGCTTTTTTGTTTTTGGGGGTTTGCGTTTGTTTGGCTTTGATGTTATAATCAAAACAAGCTACCGTGGGCGGTGCTTCTTTGGCTGAACCTTTAAGGAGGTGAAAGCCTATGACTTTGTTTGAAGTTACATATTTGCTTCTTACTGCTATGCTAGTTATTCTGGCATTGCTGTCATATCGTCAGAATAAAAAATAAGCCGCCCCGGCAAGGTAAAGGCTTATTTTGTAATTCATAAATTAAATTTATGGGTTCAGCCACACCGCCAGCGGTATGCCTAGAGGGTGTGTTAACGCGCCCTCTTTTATTATAGCTTTATTATAGCGCATATGAGGGGTTTTTGCAAGGGGTTTTTTGAAATTTATATGTTGTATTTATTTGTTAATGATGTTATAATCAAGACAAGCTACCGTGGGCGGTGCTTCTTTGGCTGAACCTTTCTACTTTAAGGAGGTGAAAGCCTATGACTTTGTTTGAAGTTACATACTTGCTTCTTACTGTCGCGTTAGTTGTTTTGGCGTGGTTGTCATATCGTCATAATAAAAAATAAGCCGCCCCCTGGTAAGGTAAAGGCTTATTTCCACTTTTAAAATTAATTTAATTTTGGTTTAGCCACACCGCCAGCGGTATGCCTAGAGGGTGTTGACGCACCCTCTTTTTGTTCTGATTTTATTATATAGCATATGTGAGGTTTTTGCAAGGGGTTTTTGGAAATTTATTGTTGTATTTATTTGTTAATGATGTTATAATCAAAACAAGCTACCGTGGGCGGTGCTTCTTTGGCTGAACCTTTAAGGGGGTGAAAGCCTATGACTTTGTTTGAAGTTACATATTTGCTTCTTACTGCTATGCTGGTTGTTCTAGCATTGCTGTCATATCGTCAGAATAAAAAATAAGCCGCCCCTTGGTTAGGTAAAGGCTTATTTTTTTGTAATTAAACTATAATTATAAATTCAGTCACACCGCCAGCGGTATGCCTAGAGGGTGTTAGTAGCACCCTCTTTTTGTTTTGGCTTTATTGTATTATAATTATAACCCATATGTGGGGTTTTTGCAAGGGTTTTTTGAAATTTATATGGTGTAGGTGAAGTTTAGTAGGGGGCTGTGTTGTTGGGCTCCGTAGATGTCTTTTTCTCCTAGGTCGCCTGATGCCATGGGGCGTATGATGGTGATTTTTACGGCTTTGGCGGGGGGGAAGGAGATGACGGAGATAACGCGGTTTTCTGGTATGTTGTAGAGGTTCGCAAAGACTGCGGGGGTCATTATTTTGGCTTCTACGAATTTGTTGAAGTGGTCTGCTTCTTTGAAGATTATGTCGAAGGTTAGCTCGTATGGGCCTGCGTTTTTGCTGCGGATGACATCCGCTGTGTCGAAAAGTTTAGTCATTCCAGTTGCCCTCCTTTATATTTGCGTATTTGATGGGGAACATGCTGCCTGTGGCTTCCATTAGGCAGTATAGGCTGAACTCGTAGACATCTCCTCCTGAAAAGTCTGATGGGGAGAAGGGGAAGGCTAGGTTGCCTGCGGTGGATTTGCGCCCTTCGTAGCCAAAGTGGAGAAGGGTGGAGCGGGCAAAGGAGCAGATTGTTTCGGATAGTTCTTTGGTGTTTGCCACGGCTTCTATTACGATTGCGATTTCGGGTTGTGGGCGGCTGGGGGTTTCGTTTGTGTAGAAGGATGCGCCGTTTGCGCCGTAGGTTTTAAAGTCTAGGTGGAAATCTCCTATGCCTTCGAAGTTGGTTGTTACGCGGTTTTTCACTTCTGTTATTATATTGTCTAGCTGGCTTATCATAATTGGGTCAACGGTGGCGGCAATGGACAGGGTGCGCTTGCCCACAAGGCGGGCAGCTTCAAGCTTTACAAAGCCCAGCCCCTCATCTGCCACAAATTTGCTTCCGCGGACTATGACACCTTCTCCTGCTTGCTCGAAGGTGGTCTGGCGCAGGTCTAGGCGGCCGCCTGGTCCTGGCAGGCTGGTTGGGTCGCTTTTTTCGTAGAGGGTGTGAGCGGCGACGGAGGTTATGGTGCATTTGCGGATGGGGTTTAGGGTGTTTAGCTCGAAATGGTCCTCCCGCAGGATGCCCAGCATACAGTCTGACCCGCTGCCTGGGTAGGCGGCTATGGCGGCACATTCTAGTATTTTGCCCATGTGCAGGGCAAGCCCCGCGTCAAAACCTGCACGGATGGCAGGGGCGGCAAAAACCACAGGGTCATAACTGCGCCCTGCTATTATCACCTGGGCATCTGCGTCAAGGGCTTCTATAAAGGGGGCTTCCCCCATTTGGGCTACAATATTTGTGCTGTCGGTTATGTGCTGTGCCGTGGGCATTGGGGCCGGGTGCAACTCTTTTACCTTGCCTGCGTCAAAGTTTTTCATCACAACATCCGCAGAAAGCTGGGAAGAGATGATGGCAGCTTTAAAGCTTAACTTCTTCTCGTGGGCGATTTCGCGGATAATGTCCACATTCCATTCCAGATGGCTGTCTGCCCCTGCGCCCCCTGCCGAGCCTATGATTAGGGGGATGCCGTTTTGGGTGGCGGCAGTTAACATAAATTCCAGGTCGCGCTTGACAGCACCGCGGTCTGTGAAGGACTTGCCGCTGCCTAAATAATAAGGTCCTGGGTCTGTTGACCCTGCGTCCACAGCGATAACATGGGGCTTGCGCTTCATGCCTTCTTCAAAAGAGGCGGCAGGGAAGCCGTAGCCTAGGATGGCTGTGGGGGATAAAATTCTAAATTCCTTTTCTTTCATAGCTCTGTATCCCTCCAATAATTCAAAAAATTTATAAAATGCTTCTTCTTCGTTTTTTGTGTGTTCTTTTATGGTGTTCAGCCCCGTCATTGAAGAGCGGGGTAAGTTGTAATATCGCTCTATATAGGTATTAAAGTCCATTTCCCACGCAGGTATGAATTTTACTCCAAGGTCATAATGTGAATGACAATAGCCACCTAAATAATTATCCAAAGCTGTTAGCGAAAGCTCTCCAAAATACATACCAGGTCTTTCCTTCATTTTAACCAATAAATCATACACGTCTAGGGAAAGTTTGGTGTAAATTGGCTGACCTTCGGCGATTATACGCTCTTTGAAAGGTGAGTCTTTTAAGGTGTCTAAATGTACCACGTCATAGAAATATGGGGTTGGCATCACCTCGTTTAGCAAATCGCGGATGCGCCAAAGGGCTGTGCCTTCCAATTTGCCAACCAAAGCCAAATCCACATCACTGCCCTTTTTGTGGTTGCCCCGCGCCCGTGAGCCGTAAATTAGGATTTTCTCAAGACCTGGGTTTGCCTTGCCGATGTATTCTATTATGGCAATGTCACTTTGTTTTAGCCCAAACATCTGCATCCTCCCCAAGTTTAACCAAAAGTTTCAAGTATCGTTCTAACACCTCAACAACAAGTTTTTCCGCCATAACCATGTCATAGGCGTGAGCAATGAGGTTTCGGGATTTTATCATGTCGAGCCAATGGTTTTCATTGTCAATATAACCCGCTTGAAATGCTGACTTTATGGCATCCCTTGGCGAGCGGACTTCTGTGCCCTGGGCATATAAATAGTCTTTTAGCATGTTCCAAGAAAGCTCGAAGGTGAGGTTGAAGAAATGCAAGGTTGCTCCGATATTTGCTTCGTCAAGCTCTTCTTTTTCGGATTGCCTTAAAAGTAATGCTAAAGATTTGCTATAAGTTTCTTTGCGTTGCTTAAATCTTAAAAAATCATCCATGACAAACCTCCTTGTTAGGGTTGTTGGGGTGGGGGTTGGGCGCGTGATGACGTACATCTAATTACGTCATTGCGGGCTTGACCCGCAATCCCGCCAGCTATTCCAAGCCCGCTATTGTAGGGGCTGGTTAGTGCATGTGGGGTCCCGTGTCAAGCACGGGATGACGTATTATAAACACCGTCATTGCGGGCTTGACCCGCAATCTTGTTAGTTGTTTTTAGCCCCATACTGTAGGGGCTTGTTAGTGCTGATGGGGTCCCGCGTCAAGCGCGGGATGACGTTGTTGGGGGGGCGGGGGTTAAGGTGTTTTGGTTAGGTATAGGTGCAGCAGTTTGAAGGTGTTTTCTGCGGCTTTTAGGTGGCTGCGCTCCATGCCGTGGCTGGCGGCGACACCTGGGCCTATTAGTGCGCCTTTCATGTCGTGGCCTGCGCGGAGGGCGGCGGACACGTCGCTGCCGTACATTGGGTAGATGTCCACGGCGAAGTTTAGGTTTGCTTCTTTTGCTAGGTTTATAAGGCGGGTGGTTAGCTCGTAGTCATAAGGGCCTGAGCTGTCTTTGGCGCAGATGGACACGTCATATTCTGTGCAGGTTAGGTCATCTCCTATGCAGCCCATGTCTACGGCTACAAACTCATCAAATTCGCAGGGGAGGTGCGACATGCCGTGACCTACCTCTTCATAGGTGGAGAAGATGATGGTTATGTTATGGTCTGGGGTTATGCCCTCGTCTTTTAGGTGTTTGAGAAGGGTTAGGATGATGGAAACGGACATTTTGTCATCTAAAAAGCGGCTTTTTAGAAAGCCTGTGTCGGTAAAGACGGTTTTGGTGTCAAAGCAGATGAAATCTCCTGGGAGAATGTCCAGGGCTTTGGTGTCGCTTGCAGATTTGGTTTCCACATCTAGCTTGACATGCATGGTTTTTTCATCCCTTGGGGCTGTGTGGGCATCTGTGAACACATGCCCTGCGGGGGAGTTTGAAAGGATTGTGCCTATGTAGACCTTTCCCGTGCGGGTGTAGATTTTGCAATATTCCCCGTCTAGGGTGGGGAGGACAGAGCCGCCTACTTTTGAGAAGGTTAAAGTGCCATCTGGGCGGAAGCCGCGGACAACCAGACCCAGGGTGTCTATATGGGCGGAAAGCCCTACAGTGCGGGTGGATTTGCCTGGTATGTTTGCGATTAGGTTGCCTTTTTTTGTGAGGGCAGTTTCAAAGCCTAGGCTGTCAACAATTTCTTTGACTTTGGTGACGGCAGCGGCTGTGAAGCCTGTTGGGCTGTCGATTGCTAGGATTTCTGATAAGGTTTTTTTGAAATATTCAGCGTTGAAGTTCATATTTATTCCTCCTGGTTTATGTTGGGGGTGTATGTATAGTTTGATTATATACCTGTGGGGCGGGATAGTCAAGGGGTTTTTTTAGCCGTCATTGCGGGCTTGACCGCTCCCTAAACGTCATTGCGGGCTTGACCCGCAATCTCGTCAGTTGTTCCTAGCCCGCTACTGTAGGGGCAAAGCTCTGTTAGTGCTGATGGGGTCCCGTGTCAAGCACGGGATGACGCGTTGCGTCGGATTGCGTGTCAAGCACGGGATGACGGTGAAGGTGGGTGGGGGGCGGGGGTGTATAAAGGGCTTGACTTTATGGGGGTTTTGGGGTTATAATGTATTTGAGGTGTTAAAATGACTTATAAAGAAGCACAGGAATATTTATTAAACAGCTATGGGGCGGGGCGCAAAAAGGGCTTGGAAGAGATGGGCTTTGCTTTGAAGCTTCTTGGTTATCCCCAATATGACTTAAAAATTATCCATGTGGCTGGCACAAATGGCAAGGGAAGTTTTTGCGCCATGATGGGCAGCATTTTGCAAGAGGCTGGGTGCAAGGTTGGGGCTTTTACATCCCCTCATATTGAAGATGTGGAAGAGCGTTTTACCATTAATGGGGAGAAGATAAGCAAAGAGGATTTTGCTAAGACCTTGTACAAAGTGGTTGATGTTAGCGAATTTATATTTGAAGATGAGGGGGATGGTTTTTCTTATTTTGAAATTTTAACCCTTATGGCATTTGTTTATTTTGCTGAAAAAAATGTGGACGTTGTGCTGTTGGAAGTGGGGATTGGCGGGCGGCTTGATGCCACAAATGTGGTGGCAGAGCCGATTTTGTCGGTTATAATGCGCATTGGTTTTGACCATATGGAAATTCTTGGCAACACTTTGGAGGAAATTGCCTGGGAAAAGGGTGGAATTATAAAAGAAAATTGCCCTGTGGTATTGTATGATGATGTGGATTTGGTGTATAATGTTTTTAAGAAGATTGCAGATTATAGAAAAGCAGAGATACACCACGCCAAAGATGTGGATTTGTTTGATTTTGAAATAGGTTTGCTTGGGGAGCACCAGCGGAAAAATGCCCAAGTTGTTTTAACGGCTGCCAGAGCCCTTGTTCCAATTTTTGGGAGCAGGCTTCAAATATCTAATGAGGTTTTGGAGAATGGCTTTGCAAACGCCCGCCATCCTGCAAGAATGGAGATTATGAGCCGTGACCCTATAATTATTTTAGAGGGGGCGCATAATTTGCAGGGGGCTTCGGCTTGTGCTGAAAACATGCAGGTTATGTTTGCAGGGCGGGATATTACCGTGGTTATCGGCATTGTGAAGGATAAGGAGATTGGGGAGATTGTGCGGGTGCTGACAAGTTTTGCTGGGCGCGTGATTTTTACCCGTTCTGTTGACGGCTTTAAGGCGACAGACCCTAAGGAGTTGCGGGAAATTGCGAATTTGGGGTCTGCGGAGCAATATGATATATTAGATTGCGGCGAAGCCCTTGAAAAGGCGAAGGAAATTACCCCTAAAGATGGCGTTATTTTATGCACGGGGTCACTATATTTAATGGGAGATTTAAGGAAGCATTTGCATAGCAGGGAGGCTTAGTATGATTGATTTCCAAAAAGAGCTGAAAAAGTATGAACCTGTTCTTGAGGTTGGGCAGGAGGCTTCTGAAGAGGAGACAACTGACAATAACAGCAAAGACATGATGGATTTGCTTCAATACTTGTTTGCCAAAGAAAAGGGTGAATAATATGGATGGCTACCTTCAAAGGTTGGCGCGGGGGATTTCTAACCGCCAGTACAACGCGGGGCTTGCTCTTGCCCAGGCGGGGGATTTAAGCGGGGCGGTTAAAACCCTTAATGTCAGCTTGCAGACTAATAAGAAAAACACATATGCCCGAAATTTGCTTGGGCTTTGTTACTATGCCTGCGGAAAGCTTGGTAATGCCTTGGAGCAGTGGGCTTTAAGTTGCCATTATCAGCCAGAAGCCAACCTTGCCAAAAGATATTTGGAAGAGATGGGGAAGGATTTGACAGCCCTTGAAAGCCAAAACGAGGCGTTGAAGGGTTACAACGAAGCCCTTGGTTTTTTCCGTGATGACAATGACGATTTGGCTGTTATCCGTTTAAAGCGTGCGGTGGAGCTTTTGCCGCGGTTTGTGGATGCTATGAATTTGCTTGCCGCTTATTATTTAAAGGTACAGGACAAAACCCGCGCCGCGGCAATGGCAGAGCGGGTTCTTGCCATTGATAAAGGCAACGAAAACGCCAAAGGGTATTATTTTGCCATTTTCCAAAAGCATTATGGGGAGAAAACAGCCCGTCCACAGCGCGCAGAAACCAAAAAGCCCGAAAAGGCTGAACCTGCGGCGCAAAAACAGGCTAATAACAAGGGTAATCCCCTTGCGGTGCGCAATCAAAAGGCATTTACCAAGGCTTCTCCTGTTTCTGGCATTGTTTCGGCAGTGTTTGGCATGGGTGCAATGTTTTTGTTTATGCAACTTTTAATTTTGCCTGGCAACCTGGCAGAGCGGGATGAGGAAATTGCCGCCACCCACGCCCAAATTGCGGCTTTAGGGCAGGAGCATGAGGAAGCCGTCACCGTTCTTAACGAATATATTGCGGTTTTGCAGGGGCAGGTTAGCGACCTTGAAGGGCAAAATGCCGCTAATATGGCGCATTTGGCTGACACGGCTAATGAGATGATGGTGCGGGATGCCCAGCAGTTGCTTAATGACGGTTTTGCTTCGGCGGCATTGGCTATGCTTGACAATGTGGATTTGGCGCGGCTTAATGATGATGGCTTGGCAATTTATGACAATATTCAGGTTGTGGCGACCCCTTTGGCAGAGCAGGCTTACCACGCCCAGGCGACAGCCCTGTTTAACGCTGGCAACCATGCAGATGCGCGGCTGGCTTGGGAGAGTGCGGCACAGCATAGCAGTGAGGGCAGTGCCATTGGCGGTGATGTGCTGTATTGGCTTGGGCGCATTGCGGAAATTGACGGCGACCCCGCCCGCGCCCTTTTGTATTACGAAACGGCGTTGGAGAATTTCCCGAATTTTACGAGAAGATGGCAGGCTACCAGCAGGCGTAATGTTTTGTCGTGATGTTTTACGGAGGTAAAAGCTATGAACCACATTAAAACCACCTTATTTATAGCGAACCTTTGTTTATATATGGCGGTGGTGGGGTTGGTGGGGCAGGCTAATGCTGCCGAGCCTGTTTTTCACATGCAGCCCCTGCCCCCTCATGTTGTGGAGCTGGTTGAGGGCAGCTCTTTTCACCCCGAAACCCCCTTCGGGCTTGACTTTCTTACATATCTTACCATATCCCATAGAGATTTTAATGGCATCCACCGCAGGGGGCATATGATTGTGGCGGAAGAAATTGGGCAAGAGGTGCTGGATATATTTGAAGAGATTTTTCACGCCCCCTTCCCAATCGCCCGTATGCGGCTAATTGACTTTTATGGTGCAATGGATTATTATTCCATGGCGGACAATAACAGCGTTGGCTTTAACTTCCGCACAATTGCGGGAACAAATGTGCTTTCCCGCCACGCTTTTGGCATGGCAATTGACATTAATCCCGTGCAAAACCCGTATATCCGCGGGGAAACCATTTTGCCAGCCGCTGGGGCAATGTATCTGGATAGGGGGGATGTGCGCCTTGGGATGATAGTGCCTGGGGATGGGGTTTATAACGCTTTTGTCAGCCGTGGTTGGATATGGGGCGGGAATTGGGCAAGCCCGCGGGATTATCATCATTTTGAAAGGCGGTAGCGTATCAAAATATTTTTTATAAGTCAGCAGACTTTTTGAAATGCCTTGCGTATATGGTTATAAGAAGTAAAGAAGTCTAATTTTAATAATGGAGGTTAGAATTATGAACAAATCAGTTTTTGGATTAAGTGAAAATTGGGCGGCGTTTTTGGCTTATGTTTTCGGCTTTGTCAGCGGCATTGTGGTGCTTATAATGGAAAAGGAAAACAAGTTTGTGCGCTTTGCGGCATTGCAGTCCACCGTTGTTTTCTTGGTGTTTTTCGTGGTTAACCTTGTCCTTGGCATCTTGTCTGGCATCTGGATAATCGGCTGGATTTTCGCCTTTGTCCGCTGGGCTATGGGCATTGCCACCTTTGCCACCTGGCTGTATCTAATCATCACCGCCGCATCTGGCAGGGCTGTTAAATTGCCAATTATTGGCGATATTTGCTGGGAGCAGGTTCATAAGTAGGATTTTGTTGTGTTGTTTTATATCCCTAATACGTCATCCCGCGCTTAAAGCGGGTTGGCGTTTTTTGTTGTGCGTTATGACGGTTTTTGTTGTTAGGGTTGACATTGGGTTGTGGGCGTGGTATAATTTTTGCATTAATAGGAGGTGTTATTATGAATTCGTTGCATGGTGATTATTTTATGCGGTCTGGGTTTGGAGAGGGGAAGCCTTTTCGGACGTTTTTGCGGATTGCTTTTGTGTTTGGTTTCGTTTTTCTTTTGATGGTTGGTAATGGGTATTTGCAGGCGCGGCGGCTTGTTGGGTCGTGGCAGTCGCCTAGTGGGCATACTGTTTGGCAGTTTAATGATGATGGGTCTGTTAGGGTTTGGGATTCTATGAGTGGCTGGAGTGGTTATTATGAGTGGTATGTTAATGGGTTTACGAATTCTCTGCATACAACTGTGAGAACTGTGAGCCGTTTTGGTGGTGATGTTGGGGGGTTTTATAAAGTTTTGGATGACTTTTTTAGTCAACAGTTTATTGTTGGCGGAGAGCCCGCCTTTATCTTGCCTGATGTCAACATACCTGGCATGATAACATATGAATTTTTTAGTGATGAGTTTATTAGGGTGCGGTAGGGGCGCGCATTGCGCGCCATTGTTGGATTATGCGTTTTGTTATTGAAAATACGTATGACAGGCATGGGGCGCGCAATGCGCGCCC
>WQSI01000038.1 GCA_009787945.1 Defluviitaleaceae bacterium | reverse complement strand
GTCGCTGTTTCACATGGACAGCAACAGAGAGGAATTGGTCAAATGCCTTACAGGACAGATATAGCCTATTTGTATGATGGTACATTTGACGGCTTGTTGTGCTGTGTTCACGAAAGCTACTATAAAAGAGAGTTGCCTTTTGCCATATATGACTACGAAACCGAGCAAGAAACCCTCTTCGCCCCCAGGGAAATCCCCACAAATTTAGATATGGCATGTAAAGTTCAAGCATCTATAGTAAACAAAATTTCAAGGGATGCTTTGCAGTCGGCTTGGTTGTGCTATCTATCTTCAACACAAGACAGGGAGCTTGCCGTTCTTCATTTTTTACGCCTTGGCTTCAAGGTGGGCAAAAAGGTGACAGATATGCTTGCCCATGACGTGGTGCATAAAGTCACGAAAGCTGCGCAAAATGTTCTGGGTGAAGCCCATGTTTACAAGGGTTTTGTGCGCTTTTCCGAATACAATGGCGCATTAGCAAGCATCATCGAGCCAAAAAATTTTATTTTGCCAGTAATTGCTCCACATTTCTGCGACAGGTTTTCTGGAGAGCATTTTATGATTTACGACAAAACCCACAAGCACGCATTTATCCATCAAAACGGCGAAAAAAGTCTAATTCCCGTTGATAATCTTGAATTGCCCGAAGCAAGCGAGGACGAGTTGATGTTCAGGGCATTGTGGAAGCGATTTTATGATACAATCGCCATCGAGGGGCGCGTAAATCCCAAATTGCGCATTAATAACTTGTCAAAACGCTTTTGGGCGCATATGACGGAATTTGCAGGGGCAAAGCCTAAATTATAACCATTGGAGAGGACAGCTCGTTGCGGGCAGTAATATTTTGGGGTTTTAACCCCAGCCAATACATTCGCGTTGCGTAAACCTCATCTGAAATTAGTTCAGGCGGGGCATTTTTTAGGTTCGTTATTACTGGCAATTCAGCAGAAGTTTGCAACTGGCTAAGTAAATAGGATTTTTCCCTGCGAAAGCCCAGCACGCGGATATATTGCGGCAACTTAGGGGGCGTGATACCTAAAACAGTGCTTAAAGCAAGTCGTTTAAGTGCGGTGTAGGTAATATTTTTCGTTTTGGCGTTAGCAATCACATCTGTGATTTTATAACAGTCTGCGGAATGTTTTTCCAATGCCGAACCCTGCGCATTATGGTGGAATATCATGCTAAAATTGTCAATTTGGTTGAAGGGTTCGCCCCCAAGTAGGTCAAAAGAAAACATTGGCATAAAATCAACTAAATTTGCTAGGTTTCCAGAAAGAATTTCTTTGCGCAAGGCAGTGGCTGAGGCAAATTTCCCAATCAAAGCGTCATCGTGATGGTTTGCCCCTTTACGTGGCACGGCATGGGGTGTAATGTCAAAATTAAATTTTTTTAAAGCTTTTAAATATTCAATGGCTAAAATATTGTTTGGAGAATTGATAATATTCTCACTGTAGGGCAAAATTTCTTTTAGGGCATCTGCACGGGCTTTGGGAAAACTGACACCTTTTGCCAAGCCAGCTTTTAATTTGGCTTTAAAATCCTCCGTTTCGTTAACAAGGTGGTGGGCAATGGTCTGCAAACACTCTAAATTTGGGGCTTCTGCCCCGAAACACAGGTCTGTCACCATGCCTGTTTTGCCCAAAATATACACAGCAGAAAAGGAAAAACCCTCAGCGGAGGCAGTTGAAAAACCCACAGGCAGCTCCAAAACCATGTCTGCCCCGCCTAACAATGCCATGCGGGCGCGGATGAATTTGTCAACAATTGCAGGCTCGCCCCGTTGAACAAAATTTCCGCTCATCACCACAATAACATCCCCAGCCCCGCTAATTTTGCGCGATTCTGCCATGTGATATTGGTGTCCATTGTGAAAAGGGTTATATTCCGCCACTATGCCGCAAATTTTGCTCATTTTGCCTCCATTTATTTTTCATTTGGTAAATTATAAATCATCAGGATAAATATTGCAATAGATAAATTGTTAGATAAAACTTGACAAGCTTTGCAAAATATAGTATTATAGATTTGAACAGGTTTGTCCAGTTGCCGAAACTCTGCCTAGGAGGTGCCTCCCATAGAGCTTAAAGACAGCGAATTTCTAGAGATTAGGGACCACATGAAGCGTCATTTTGGCATCTCTATGGGAGATGAAAAACGCACGCTAGTTTTTTCTCGTTTAAGGCCCATGCTTCGAGAAAAAGGGTTTAGCAATTTTACCCAGCTAATTGATTTTATAAAATCTGACAAATCTGGTGAAGCGACGGTGGCTTTAACCAATCGCCTAACCACCAACCACACCTTTTTCATGCGGGAAGCGGAGCATTTTGACTTATTAAAAAGCCGAGTTTTCCCTTGGGTAGAACGCACTTTCGGACACGAAAAGGATTTGCGCCTGTGGTGCGCTGCGTCCTCGTCGGGAGAGGAGGCTTATACTCTTCAAATGTTAGCTATGGACTACTTTGAAAATAAGCCTGGTTGGAACTTGGAAATTTTAGCCACAGACATTTCTGAAAAGGTTTTGGCTCAGGCAAGCCACGGGATTTATTCCAACGAAAGCCTGTCTACCATGCCAAAGGAATGGCTGAAAAAATACTTTAAAACCTATGATGGCTCCAATATGATAGCGAGGGATGAGGTTAAGCAGAATTTAACCTTCCGCAAATTTAATTTGATGGAAGAAAAGATGCCCTTTAAGCGTAAATTTCAAGTGATTTTTTGCAGAAATGTGATGATTTACTTTGACGCAGACACACGCGCCGCCATTTGCAGCAGGTTCAATAAAATCACGGAAGATGGCGGGTATCTTTTTCTAGGACATTCTGAATCTATTTCAAATATGAATTTAGGTTTTCAGTATGTTCAGCCTGCCGTTTATAAAGTTACTAGATAAAGTTTTTATATAAATATAAAGCATTTTAATAACTATACCAAAGAATCTTAAAAAGTGGAGGTTTTTATATGGCTGACTTTGACAGAGAGTCGATGCTGGAGATGTTTTCTTATGAAATGAACCAGTTAGTAGACCAACTGGAACAAATCATAATTGACAGCGAATCCGGCTTTTCCATGGACATAATTAACGAGGTTTTCCGCATTATGCACACCATCAAGGGCTCTGCTGCTATGATGTTGTTTGACACAATCGTAACGGCAACCCATGCAGCCGAGGACCTCTTCTTCTACTTGCGAGAGGAAAACCCTACAAACGTAAATTATTCTGAGTTGACAGACTATGTTTTGGAGTGCATGGACTTCCTTAAAGAAGAGTTTGTTAAAGTTGGAGAAGGTGTACCTGTTGATGGCGACCCTCAAGCGGTTGCCGACCACATCAACGGCTTTTTGATGCGGCTTAAAGACAGCGAAAGCGGAGGTTCGGCTTCTAGCGCAACTCCCCCTTCCTCTGGTGCTAGTGCCGCAAACGAAGCTTCTTCTGCTGGTAGCACAGCCTCAGCTGACAGACCTTTTGCTTCCCGCCAATACCGCGCCAAACTCCATTTCCAAGAGGGTGCGGAAATGGAAAATGTCCGCGCCTTTACCGTTGTCAACAATCTAAAATCCTATGTTTCTGGCATTGTGTCCGAGCCAAGTGACCTAACTGACGAAGCAACTATCGACATCATTAGGACGGAAGGCTTTACCATGTCCTTCTCCACCGACAGCGAGTATGGCGAGGTTTATGACCTGTTAAACCGCTCTGTTTACGTCCGTGACATCTTTTTGGAAGAGTATACGAAAGAATCCATCCAAATGGAGGGTCTTAACGGTTTTGAAATTTTCCTCCGCTTTGACGAAGGGGCGCAAATGGAGAACGTGCGCGCTTATACCGTAGTAAATACCCTAAAACCTTATGCAGACTATTTGCTACATCATCCATCTGACCTGTTGGATGAAAATGCGGCAGAGGTTGTGCAAAGGGAAGGTGTTTATATAGATTTAGTCACATCAAAAGATTATGACGAAATTTATGACCAGTTAATGCAGACCATCTATTTAAAAGAATTTACCATGACGGATAAATTCGGTAATGATAGTGGTGGTAGTTCTGCTTTAGCCGAGGAGGTGCCTGTTAGTATGACCCCAGAAACTGTTGTGACCCCTGTTAATACTAATGCTAATGTTGATGTTGCGCCAAATGCCCCAATCCCCGCCCCTGCTGATGGTGCAGAAGTTGCCGCTGATGGCGGCTCTGCCAAACGTTCTACAGGGCAGGCGGTAATTTCTGTTAACGTATCCCGCCTTGACCAACTGTTAAAGCTTATGGGCGAGCTGGTTATTGTGGAAACCATGGTTACGCAAAACCCGGACTTGCAAGGGCTTTCCCTGGAGAATTTCAACAGGGAAGTGCGCCAGCTTAAAAAGATTATTAAGGACGTGCAAGAAGCCGTTATGGCAATGCGCCTGGTTTCTTTGTCTGGCACATTCTTTAAAATGAACCGTATTGTGCGGGACATGTGTAAGGCATTAAACAAAGAAGCCGTCCTTGAAATTATCGGCGAAAACACCGAGGTAGACAAGAATATTATTGAGCATATCGGCGACCCAATCATGCATATTGTCCGTAACTCTCTTGACCACGGCTTGGAATCGCCTGAGGCGCGCCGTGCCGCTGGCAAGCCCGAAAAAGGGCGCGTTATCCTAGAGGCTCGTAATGCAGGTTCGGAAGTTTGGATTATCATTGAGGATGATGGAGCTGGTCTTAACAGGGATAAAATCCTTGCAAAGGCACGCAACAACGGACTTTTGACCCGCCCAGAAAGTGATTACACTGACAAGGAAATCTTCCAATTCATCTTCATGCCTGGCTTCTCCACCAACGAGGTTGTCACGACCTATTCTGGACGCGGCGTTGGCATGGACGTAGTAAATAAAAGCTTGGAATTTGTTGGCGGCTCTGTTGTTGTGGATTCTGTTCCTGGCGAAGGTTCGGTGTTTACCATGAAAATCCCTCTAACCCTTGCTATAATCGAAGGTATGATTATCAGCGTGGCTGGAACAAAATATACCGTTCCAATTTTGAACATCAGAGATTCTTTCCGCCCAAGCCCTGACGATTTGTTTAGGGACCCTGATGGCAATGAAATGATTACCGTTCGTGGCGACCACTACAATGTGGTGCGTTTACACGAATTCTTCGGTCTGGAAGATGCAGGCAGGGATATTACTGAAGGCATAATGATGATTATAGAAAACGGTGATGACGCAATTTGTCTGTTTGTTGACGATTTGATTGGTGAGCAGCAGGTTGTTGTAAAATCCCTACCTAAGTTTATTAAGAAAATTAGAGGGATTTCTGGCTGTACATTGCTAGGTAATGGTGAAATTAGCTTGATACTTGATGTTGCAGGTTTCTTCGACAAATAAAACAACAACAAAGGAGTGATAAGTAGATATGACAAATGTAATTGAGAATGATTTGGCAATGGACAGAAACGTCACATCTGATACAACCAACTTGTACCTCGCTTTCGTTGTTGATGATGAGCAGTATGGGGTGGAGGTTAGCAACATCAAAGAAATAATTGGTGTTGAGCCTATTACCATTGTGCCGCAAACAGAGAACTTTTTGAAGGGCATCATCAATTTACGTGGAGATATTATTCCTGTTATTGATGTGCGCAGCCGCTTTAGAAAACAGGAAATCCCTTATGACACGGAAACCTGTATCGTGGTTGTGTTACATGAGGATTATATCTTGGGGCTGATTGTTGATAGGATTATCGGGGTGTATAACCTTAATTTTAACATGATAACCGCTCCACCAAATGCTAAGTTGAGTTATGCTAACCAATTTGTAAAAAACATAGGCCGCAAAGAAGAGGGCGTATTGTTGCTTCTTGACCTAGAAAAAATACTCTTTGTATAGTTTGTAGGGGCGCGTGTTTTGCGTCCCTATTCCCATATAAAACACGATAGGAGATTAAAGAAATGAAGATTTTGGTTTTAAACTGTGGTTCGTCATCCCTCAAGTATCAGTTGGTTGATATGTCTAACGAAACTGCCCTGGCGAAGGGTCTTGTAGAGCGTATTGGTATCGCGGGTTCTCGCCTTGTCCACGAAAAAGAAGGCGCGGACAAAGTGATTATCGAGCAGGACATCAAAGACCACACCGTTGCCGTTCAAATGGCGATTGACGCCCTAACCCACGCTGGACACGGCGTAATTGCTGATGTTAAGGAGATTGGAGCGGCTGGGCATCGCGTGGTTCACGGTGGCGAAAATTTTGCAGAGGCAGCTTTGATTTGTGACGAAGTTAAGGCAGCAATAAAAGAGTGTTCCTCCCTTGCTCCTTTGCACAACCCTGCCAACTTAGTTGGTATCGAGGTTTGTGAGAAGCTTTTGGGTGTGCCTCAAGTGGCTGTTTTTGATACCGCATTCCATCAAACCATGCCTAAAAAGACCTATTTATACGGCTTGCCTTATGAAATGTATGACAAGCATAAGGTGCGCAGATACGGCTTCCATGGCACTAGCCATAAATATGTATCTGACCGCGCAGCAGACATGCTTGGCAAACCAATTAGTGAATTGAAGTTGATTTCTTGCCATCTAGGCAATGGTGCAAGCGTTTGCGCTATTCAGGGTGGAAAAGTTTTGGATACCTCCATGGGGCTAACCCCGCTGGAAGGCTTGATTATGGGCACGCGGACAGGTGACATGGACCCAGCGGCCGTTACCTTCATCATGCAAAAAGAAGGGCTTGACACCTCAGGCATGGATGATTTGATGAACAAAAAATCTGGGGTGGCGGGCGTTTCTGGAATTTCTAGCGACTTTAGAGATTTGGAAAAAGCCTCCGCAGAAGGTAACGAGCGTGCAAGGCTTGCTCTTGATATGTACGATTACCGTGTTGCAAAATATATCGGTGCTTACACCGCCGCCATGAACGGCGTTGACGCCATCATTTTCACCGCGGGAGTTGGGGAAAATGGTGCGGACACCCGTAAGGGCATTTGCCAATATCTAGGATATTTAGGCGTTGCCCTTGACGACGAAAAAAATGGCAAGCGCGGCAAAGAATTAGATATATCCGCAGAAGGCGCAAAAACCCGCGTTTTGGTGATTCCCACCAATGAAGAATTGGTAATCGCGAGAGAAACTTTGCAACTTACTAAATAGTGCTTGACAAGTTTGCGAATTTGTGTTAAATTAGTAGGGTTAAATTTCCAATGGAGGGGCTACCCGTGTATGATATTCGGCATGTAAGTGAAGGGGAAAGTATCACCGTTAAAGGCGAAGTGACCATTCCTGTGCCTGTTGTTTTTGGGCTTAAAAGTGATGCGGATGTAGAATACACAGGGGAATTGTCCAACACCAACGAAGGGTTTTTGTTGGAGGGTGAGGCAAGCACCGTTTTGGTGGCTCACTGTAATCGCTGTCTAAAGACATGCCGAACCCCTGTAACTTTCACTTTTTCCGAAATTTTTGTGGAAAAAGGTGTAAGTTCTGCTGATGGTTGGGAGCTTGAATACACAAACAACGAAATCAACATCAAACCTGCATTGGAACGGAATTTGTTTAACAATATCCCCATGAAATTTGTTTGTGACGACAATTGCGGAGGGATATGCCCGCGATGTGGTCGTGACCAAAATTTGCAGAAATGCGGTTGTGAAAACAACTCTTTGGGAGAACTTGCAGAATTGCTTGCTAGATTTAAGTAAAACAGGAGGTGTTAACATTGATTTGTCCAAAAAATAGGTCTTCCCGTGGGAGACGGAACAAAAGACGTGCGCAAAGCTGGAAAATTGCTACTGCAACACTAATCAAATGCCCATCGTGCAACGAATTGACATTGCCGCACAGGGCCTGCAAGGCATGTGGTCACTATAAAAAAGTTGAAGTTATTAAGAAGGACTAATGGATACTAATATTACGATTGCTGTTGATGCTATGGGGGCCGACGCTGGTCCCCAGGTAGCTGTGGAAGGGGCTTTGGCAGCCCTTAAAGATAGCAAATTTGGTAGCAAAATAACCAAAATTGCCCTTGTAGGCCGCCAGGCAGAAATAAAATCCATTCTTGGTAAAATTTCCCATGACGTTAACCGCCTAGAGGTGGTTGACGCTCAGGAAGTTATCCATGTGGAAGAAGTCCCCACATCTGCCATAAAAACAAAAAAGAATTCCTCCATTGTCGTAGGGCTTAACTTGGTTAAGCAGGGGCGGGCGGCAGCTT
Organism: Defluviitaleaceae bacterium; assembly: GCA_009787945.1. Classification (GTDB taxonomy): domain Bacteria; phylum Bacillota; class Clostridia; order Lachnospirales; family WRAX01; genus WRAX01. The sequence goes on along the minus strand of WQSI01000038.1, from coordinate 5,689 downwards.
TTGTGTCTGCTGGCTCTACTGGGGCGGTTCTTGCGGGAGGTACAACCATTATAGGTCGCATTAAAGGCATAAAGCGGCCTGCTTTGGGTGTTCTTTTGCCAAATAGCACTGGCGGACACACTTTTTTAACTGACGCAGGAGCGAATGTTGATGCCAAGCCAGAATTTTTGTTGCAATTTGCTCAAATGGGTTCTGTTTATATGGAAAGTGTTCTGGGCGTGGACAATCCCCGCATAGGATTAGTAAATGTAGGTGCAGAGCGAGAGAAGGGAAACAGTGTGGCTAAGGCTGCATATGAGCTTTTAGAAGCTTCTGACCTTAATTTCACAGGAAATGTGGAGGCTAGGGATATTCCTGGCGGTGCTGTTGATGTGGCAGTTTGTGATGGTTTTGTAGGCAATATCATCCTAAAGTACACAGAAGGCTATGCCAAGGGAATGTTTGCAACCCTAAAAATTGAGCTTGTGTCGCGCTTTTTGTCGCGCTTTGGAGCTTTGCTGTCCCGCGGTGCATTTAAACGTATGCGAAAGCGTTACGATTACACCGAGGTGGGCGGCGCGCCGTTCATTGGGCTTAATGGCTTGGTGGTTAAGGCTCATGGCAGTTCCAACGCTAAGGCGATTAAAAATTCTATCGGTCAATGTGTAAAATTTATAGAGGGCGGAGTGGTAGCAAAAATCCAGTCCATGTCCAACAATAATGAGGAGGATTAGTAAAATGGTATTTGACAAAATTAAAGGTATTGTGGCTGAGCATTTAGGCAAAGAAGAGGCTGACATCAAAATGGAAACCAGCTTTGTGGATGATTTGGGTGCAGACAGTCTTGATTTGTTCCAAATTATTTCTGAGCTTGAAGAAGCCTTTGACATCGAATTCGCCCAAGAAGAAAGCGAAAAAATTGCTACAGTTGGCGATGCTGTAAATTACATCGAATCTTTGAAGAAGTAATATGGACTTACAAAAAATAATCGACTATCAATTTAACAAAATGCAGATTTTAAACGAAGCCCTGACCCACAGCTCCTATGTAAACGAAAACAAGACCAACTCCAGAATTCACAACGAGCGTTTGGAGTATCTCGGCGATGCCGTTCTGGAGCTAGTGGTCAGTGCTTATATTTTTGATAAATTTCCCGACATGAGCGAAGGCGATATGACTCGTCTGCGTGCAGGCGTTGTTTGTGAGCCTTCTTTGGCTGAATGTGCAAAAAAAATTGATTTAGGCAAGTATTTGAAAATGGGCAAAGGCGAGGTAGCAAATGGCGGTAGAGAGCGGGATTCGGTTCTGTCGGATGCCTTTGAGGCGGTTATAGGTGCTATCTATCTTGATGGCGGCTACGAAGCGGCGCAAAGGTTTATATTGTCTTTTTTAAGCCATGAAATCCACTCACTAAAAGGCTTAAAATGGGTGGCAGACTGCAAAACCCATCTGCAAGAACAATTGCAAAAAGACAGCCAAGAACCCATTGAATACAGAGTCATTAAAGAAGAAGGGCCCGAGCATGAAAAAGTTTTCACTGTGGAATTAACCCACGGCGGCAGATTTTTAGGGAGAGGCGAAGGCCGCAACAAAAAAGAGGCAGAACAGGCAGCTGCACGTTTCGCCATTGAAGAAAATCGTTTTTATAACTAGGGCGCGTGATGGTAATAGCATCACGCCCTATTTTTATTTTGCCAAATATTTGGTAAAGGTCGTACTATCCTATTGGCTTGTTTCATAGAATTTAAACATGCTTACATTACTAATAGGGGGCTTGATTGTGGCCTTTTCCAAACGAACATTAATTCTTGGGGCATTGACGCTTACTGCCGCCAACATAATAACCCGGCTTATCGGCTTTGCATACCGCATTTTTATGGCTAATGCCATTGGGGCGGAGGGCATGGGGCTTTTTCAGCTTATTATGCCCATTTATAGCTTGGCTTGGGCAATTTGTTGCTCGGGAATAACCACCACCCTGTCGCGTCTGGTAGCGGCAGAACAGGCAAAGGGAGAAATTGGAAACACCCGCCGATTGCTATTTATTTCCCTGGCAATAACCACTGTGTTATCCCTTGTGTTAACGGCTGTTCTATTTTTTACAGCAGAACCCATAGGGGCAGGCATTTTAAACGAAGAGCGCATTGTTATGTCCTTACAAATTCTGTCCTTTTCATTTATTTTTATGGCTTTGGGGTCATGTATCCGCGGGTATTTCTTAGGGTTACAAAAGGCAGTTGTGCCAGCCGCAAGCCAAATTATTGAGCAAATCGCCCGAATTGGCGTGGTTCTGCTGTTGGCATCTGCCTTTATCCCCCGCGGTTTGGAATACGCCGCCGCAATGGCCGTGCTGGGCATTGTTGTCGGTGAAGCGTTATCTTTTGTGTATGTTGTGGTTGCTTACAAATGGCGAAGAAAAAAAGAGGTGGGCGGCAAATTTGCACCAACCCTAACCCAGAAACAGGCATTAATAGCCATTGTCGCCATGGCGACCCCACTAACGCTAAACCGCATAACTTCTGCGTTTTTATCCACTGTGGAAAATGTGATGATACCCGCTAGACTGCAAGCTTTCGGCATGGCAGCAGAAGAAGCCCTGGCAACCTTTGGGCAAATAACAGGCATGGCAATGCCCCTAATCTTCTTCCCATCGGCGATTTTGGTGGCTTTGTCCGTTTCCCTTGTGCCGTCTATCTCCGAATCTGTGGCACTTGGCAACACACGCCGCGTTAATGCCACAATTTCAAAATCCATCGTGTTTACGTCCATTGTGGCATTTGGGGCGGCACTAATTTTCGTGGTTTTCCCTAATGAAATTGGACAAATTGTTTACCGCCAAGACCTTGGGCAAATACTGCTGATTTTAGGGCTGATGTGTCCTTTCTGGTATTTTAACATCACCCTAAACGGCTTGCTAAACGGCTTGGGCGAACAAATTTTCATTTTCCGCAACAGTTTGTTAGCGTCTGGCATTAACATCGCTTTTGTGTACTTTTTTGTGCCGATTTACGGTGTTTCTGCCTTTTTGGCGGGCTGGCTGATAAGCCTTGTAATCATCACCTTTTTCACTATCCGCCGTCTGCGCAAAATCTCTGATGTTAAACCAGAATTTATCCGATGGTTTGTAAAGCCAGCTCTGGCGGCTATTGCGGCGGGCTTAACCATAAACTGGCTACATGATGGAGTGATAATGAATATTATGCCGCAAATACCTGCCGTTATAGTGTCACTTGCCCTGATGATGGGAGCGTATGCCACCGCCGTTTTCCTGTTGCGCATCATCAAAATTAACGAAGTCAAGCAAATGCTGAAATTTAAATCATAATAAATCTTTTGTGTCGGCAACTTCGGTGTTGTCGGCACTTTTTTTGGCTTTAGGTTTTGGCTTGGGTTTTTCTGCACTTGCTAACTTTTTCAGCAATTCCTCATTTTCTTGCCTTAGCTTCATCAAATCATCCGCCAAAAAAACGCTGACAAAGAGAGATTTCATCAGCTTGCTCATAGACGAATGTCTGTCGATGTTCTCAATCTTCTCAACCGCATCTGTCACCGTGCTATAAAGCTCATTAACATACTCCTTACCTTCGTCACTGGTAATTTGCACATTTTCACCAAAAAGTTTCAAAACATATTTTTCTTCCACAGGCACTTCCCCCTCAAGTCTATAGCGGACGACCTCGACAACCGTGAAGTCTGCGCCACCGTCACACCCTTCGGGTGCGACACGTGCGTGGCTTGCTTCACGGGTCTCGGGTGCGTCAGCTATATGTTAAAATAATCTTACCACAATGTTACATAAAAAGCAATTTAAAAAACATAATTGATTTTTAAATCTGAAAGTGATATAATATAAATGTGTACACAAATTAAATATACGAGGAGGCAAAATATGGATTACAACCCTTTCAGAAAGTCAGGAGTAACAGAAGGCAGCGCGCCAGAAAAAGTGGACGTGATTGTACATACAACGCCCCTGGAAACCTTATACGCCCAAAACGAAATTGAAAAAAGCCGTCACAAGCGGCAAACCAAAAAAACCAACGCAATTATCGCTATTGTGCTTATATTATCGCTGGTGGCAGCCCCCCTTATTGGCATTGGGGTAGGTGCAGGGGCAAGGCTTATGAACGCCTACGTGCTACCCCGAATCCTTAACGATTCTGCCCAGCGTGAAAACTTTGCCTTTGAAAATGTTCACACTCCTGTGAGAATTGGCGAAACTCCCCTTGTTGCCCGCCAAAATTATGTTGACTTGGTAAATGCCGTTAAACCCAGCGTTGTAACAATTGCCGCAGAATTACCAGGCACAGGCATTTTTGGGCTTAATCAAGGTCAGGAACGGGCAGGCACAGGCATTATTATGTACGAAACCAGCACTCGTTACTATATCGCCACAAACGCCCATGTTATCGCAGGTTCTAACATGGTTAGTGTATCCATTAACGGCAGTGAATATATTGCCGCTGTGCCAATAGGCCGCGATGATGACAACGATTTGGCTGTTATCGCCGTATACAAAGGAAACGCAATTGAAGCGGGGGTTTACAGTGTTACTTTGGCTCGTTTTGGCGACTCCTCTCAAGCACAGGTTGGCGAAATTGTCGTAGCGATTGGCAACGCCATGGGTGAGGGCATCTCCGTCACCAACGGCATCATCTCTGCCACCAACAACACAATTTTTGTGGAAGGCATCATCCTTGACGTTATGCAAACCAACGCCGCAATAAACCGCGGAAATTCAGGTGGGCCATTGGTTAACGCCTATGGTGAGGTTATAGGCATAAACACCGCCAAATTTGCTGAAAGATTGGCAGAAGGCATGGGTTACGCCATACCTTCCCACGTGGCAAAGCCAATTTTAGAGCGGATTATGCAAGAAGGCACAGCCCCACGCCGCCCAATGATTGGTATAACCATGGATAATTGGACGACGGTCATGTCGGAAACCTTCTTAGCTGGTTTAATAGAGCTATACCCAGATGAAGCTGCAGATTTTATTGTTCCCGAGCAGGGCGTGTTAGTGGTAAATGTTCTAACTGGCAGCCCTGCCCTTTCAGCGGGCTTGCAACGCCACGACATCATAATCGCCACCGATGGCGTAGTAATTACCAATTCCGACGACTTGATAGAATTTATGTCGGGTCAACAGGTGGGTAACACCGTGGTATTCACCATAGTGCGTGATAGTTCTGAAGTTTTGGACATCCCCATTGTCCTCGCCCCTAATATGTCACCACAATTTTAAGCAAAATGTCCCCATGGTATAAGTGCCTAGGCGGCAGATGTAGCGTTCTAGGAGTGATGATTTTATTAGGTGTGAGCAAATGGGTAACGTTATAAATTTGCTCTTTGCTTAACCGAAAGTTTGTGCTATAATGGTGTAGGATGCTTCCAAAATTTCGTCGGTCATCTTGTCAATCGACACGAGAAAATATGTCAGTGGTGACATTTCTTTGAGGGAGTTTTACAAAGGCAAGATAACGATAGGTGCATTTTTTGCCAAGTTGTGGTATATCGGACTTGTGCAGTCGCACCTGCTCAATCGAATATGACCAGACCCAAAGGCGATACGGTGTAATCCGCACTCGCCTAGCAGGTTTATTTTTGGAGGAAAAAATAATGAAAGAAATAGAATCAAACAAACACGCATGGGGGCAAGTGTCCGAAGAACACTATCACTACTTCAAAAAGCACTACTGGAAGGAACAT
>WQSI01000037.1 GCA_009787945.1 Defluviitaleaceae bacterium | reverse complement strand
CGCAAGATAAAGGAAGATGGCGTGCATTTTGCGAGCCATATTGACGGACGGAAGATTTTCATGGGGCCAGAGGAGTCTATACAGATACAAAGCAAACTTGCCGCCACAATAGCTATGGCGTTTGACGAGTGCCCTCCTGCCAAGGTGGAAAAATCTTATATTCAAGATTCTGTTGACAGAACAACCCGCTGGCTTCACCGCTCAATTGCTGAAATAGATAGGCTTAATGGGCTTGATGTAACCATTAACCAAAACCAATTGCTTTTTGGCATCAACCAAGGCGGGGTTTATAATGACATTCGGGTGGAACACGCTAAAACCTTGGCAGAGCTTGACATGGCAGGATATGCCCTTGGGGGGCTTGCTGTTGGCGAGTCCCATGAGGAAATGTACAGCGTGCTGGAAGCCACCGTGCCTCATTTGCCCAAAAATAAGCCCACTTACTTAATGGGGGTTGGCACACCAGAAAACATTTTGGAAGCGGTGGAGCGAGGTATTGACTTTTTTGATTGTGTTCTGCCTGCCCGAAATGGCCGTCATGGTCATGTGTTCACAAAATACGGCAAACTTAACCTTTTTAACGCCAAACATGAGCGGGATGGCGACCCAATTGACGAAGAGTGTTTCTGCCCAGCCTGCCAAAACTACAGCCGCGCCTATATCCGTCATCTGCTAAAAGCCAAGGAAATTCTTGGTATGCGCCTGTGTGTTCTTCATAATCTTCACTTTTACAACCACATGATGAAGGATATTCGAAAAGCAATATCAGAAAACCGTTTTTCCGCATACAAAAGGGCTTGTCTGGAAAACTTTGCAGAAAAAGCTTGACAAAAACAGGAAACTGTTGTATAATTAACACAGGGATATTTCTGCCCTATTGAATATTCTAAGTGTAGAAGGGGTGTTGTTTATGTATGCTCGCAATGATGTGACCATGCTTAGAAAAAACATTTCTCAGCATGTAGGTTCTAAAGTCATGCTAGAAACTAACAAGGGTAGGCAAAAATCAATTGTCAGCTCTGGCACTATTGAAAACGTCTATCCCTCCATCTTCACCGTAATGTTGGATGGGACAGACGGAACAAACCGAACAGTTTCATTCAGCTACACCGACGTGCTGACGAAATCCGTTGAAATTACGGTGTTCAGCCACTAAAACCTAATATTCAAAGTTTAAAGCCTTGGCATTTTGCTAGGGCTTTATCTTTTGAACACAAATGCTTTACTTTCTTGCACATTTGTGTTACAATTTTGTATAAATTTAGGAGGTGCGTTATGAGAACACGTTTTGCCCCGTCCCCAACGGGGTTTATGCATATTGGCAATTTGCGCTCGGCTTTATTTGGTTATTTGTTGGCGCGGAAAATGGGCGGGGTTTTTGCCCTGCGTATTGAAGATACAGACCAAGAACGCCTTGTGGAAGGTGCTGTGGAAAAAATTTATGAAACCCTTAAAATTGCAGGGATAACCCATGATGAAGGCCCTGACGTAGGCGGGGATTTTGGGCCTTATATCCAAAGCCAAAGGGAAAATGTTTACATGAAATACGCCCAGCAGTTGCTTGAGGGCGGACATGCCTACCGCTGTTTTTGTGACAAAGAAGCAGACCCTGCGGACTGCCCTTGCCAAAATATAGAAGGCGATGCCGCAAAGCCCCATGTTGTGCGCCAGGCGATACCCGCGGGGCAAACCACTTTTGTTGATGAGGTTTTCGGTGAAATTACCGTGGAAAATGAGGAGCTTGAAAACCAGGTGCTGATAAAGTCTGACGGTTTTCCCACTTACAACTTTGCTAATGTGGTGGATGACCATTTGATGGCGATAACCCACGTAATGCGGGGCAGCGAGTATCTGCCCAGCACCCCGAAATACAATTTGCTTTACAAAGCTTTTGGTTGGGAAGTGCCAACCTATGTTCATTTGCCGCTGATTTTAAGCGCGGACGGCGGCAAACTGTCAAAACGCCGTGGCGACGCCTTTTTTGAGGACTTTTTAGAGGCAGGCTTTTTGCCAGAAGCTATTGTGAATTATATCGCTCTTTTAGGCTGGTCCCCTCCTGAAAACCGCGAAATCTACAGCCTTAGTGAGCTGGAGCAGATTTTTAGCGTGGAAGGACTTAGCAAATCCCCCTCTACATTTGATTTGGACAAGCTTAAATGGATGAATGGGGAATATTTAAAAGCCATGGATGGGGCGGACTTCCTGCCCTTGGCATTACCTTATATTGACAAGGTGGCGCAGGAAAATGTGGACAAAACCGCCATTGCAAGCCTGGTTAAAGACCGCATAGCAACCCTGGCAGAAATCCCAGAATTATTAGATTTTGTTGCCCAGTTGCCAGATTATGATACAGCCCTGTTTGTCAACCAAAAAAATAAGGTTGATGAAGAGGTGGCGAAAGACATGTTAAGCAAATTTCTGCCAGAAATTGAAGGTCTTGAGGAATGGACAGGAGAAGTTATTTCAGCCTTTTTGAAGTCCTTTGCCCAAGCCCATGGGGCAAAACCTGCGCAAATTATGTGGCCTTTGCGTTGTGCTTTGTCTGGCAAAGAAACCTCCCCAGGGGGCGCAACCGACCTTTTAGTAATTTTTGGCAAAGAAGAAAGCGTAAACCGCATAAAAACAGCTCTGTCAAAGTTGGGGTGATGGGTTTGGTTTACAAAGATGTCCATGAGGGGATTTTTCGCGCCCGCCCTAACCGTTTTGTTGCTGAAGTCCAGGTTCATGGGGTCATTGAACGCTGCCACATTAAAAATACTGGTAGATGCAAAGAAATTTTGATACCTGGGGCAAGGGTTTATGTTAACAGGTCAAATAATCCAAATCGTGTCACAAAATACGATTTATTTGCTGTGTTCAAAGGGGGTACCCTTATCAATATAGACAGCCAAGCCCCCAACCGCGTGTTTTATGAATATTTAAAGTCAGGTAAATACATTAGCCGCATAACAAAAATCAAGCCCGAAGCCAAATATGGCAACTCCCGTTTTGATTTTTATGTTGAAACCGAGGATAACCGCAAAATTTTCATTGAGGTTAAAGGGGTGACTTTGGAGCAAGAAGGCGTTGCCCGCTTCCCAGACGCGCCAACGGAGCGAGGCATAAAGCACCTTAACGAGCTTGCCGAAAGCATCAAACAAGGCTACGAAGCCCATGGGGTATTCATCATCCAAATGAAGGGCACAAGCCATTTTGAGCCTAATTATGCCACTCATGCAGAATTTGGAGAAACCCTGGTAAGGGTGCAATCCCAAGGGGTAAAAATAACCGCCCTAGACTGCATCGTAACCGCTAACAGCCTAATAATCGAAAGCCCCATACCTATAAAATTGCTTCACTAAAATAAATAAAGGCATAAGGAAAGCCCTCATGCCTTTATTTATTGATATTACATATAAATATCCAAATTAACACCAAGGCCATCAAAGCCAACTGGTGGCGCAGGCACTTGCGCCATCAAATCTGTCGTAAGCTGTGCAGACTGCTCTGCCTGGTCAAGGGCGTTGCGCATAACTGCAATGCCAACTTCTTCCATAACATTTCTTTGTGCCATACTCATAGATAGGTTTGCAATACCCATCACGTCCATAATATCACCTCTGGCTCTATTGTACCATAAACCGCCGAAAAATGCAAGCTTTTTGTCGTAAATTAAAATTCCTGCAAAATAATACTTGACAAAAGGGGCTATATCGTAGTATAATTGATAAAATTTTTTAAAGGAGGATGATGAGATGAAAAAGCTCATTCCTATTGTATTATTGATTAGTGCCTTTGCACTGTTGTTAACCGCCTGCGGTTCGGAAGCTACGGGTGGCAGTGATAGGCCCCTCCTTATCATGGCGACCAGTGCTGACTTTCCCCCGTTTGAATTTATCAATGAAGATGGCGAATATGATGGCTTTGACGTACATATGGCAAGAGCCTTGGCAGACATTTTAGACATGGAATTGCGCATTGACAACATGGACTTTAACGGAATAATCGCCACAATTGCCACTGGACAAGCAGACATTGGCGTTGCCGCTATCTCCATCACCGAAGAAAGGCTTGAGAGTGTGCATTTTACAGTTCCCTATTTTGAAACCACTCAAGTTGTTATTGTACAAAACGCAAGCCCAATTCAAACCCCTGCTGAACTTTTTGCCATGGGTGCAGATGCTAATATTGCGGTGCAGGTAGGCACAACCAGCGCAACTGTTGCTTCTTTCTACTTGCCAGATGCCCAAAGGCATGAATTTAACATGGCTACAGCCCTAGTAATGGAGCTTAATACAGGGCGTGTTGATGCAATTGTTATCGACCATGCTGTTGCTAACGAGTTTATTGCAGACCAACCAAATTTCCGTATTCTGGAAGATTATTTGGGTATTGAAGAGTATGCAATTGCTGTGGCGTTCGGCAATGAAGAGCTGTTAGAGCAACTTAACCAAGCTATCCAACAATGGCTGGGTTCTGACGACCATACACGTATTTATAATATGTTTTTCGGTGGCAATTAATGGGTCTTTCCTTCCTTTCGACCCCTCCTCCCGGTTGGGAAGAGGGGTTTCTATTCGACGTTTATCGGGGCTTGATACGGGGAAATGGTTGGGTTTCCCTTCTTGAAGGTCTTGGCATTACCATGCAAATAGCCCTTGGGGCAGTTGTAATAGGCGTTGCCCTTGGCTTCGCTTTGTCACTTATGCGCATTTCTAAATCCAAAATTTTAAAAGGTGTAGCCGCCGTTTACCTTAGTGTAATCCGCGGCACCCCTGTGGTTTTGCAGTTGTTTATCTGGTGGTTTGTGGTTTTTGCAGCCACAGGCACAACGCGGCTGTGGGTTGCCATTATAGCCTTCGGCATAAACTCTGCCGCATATGTCTGCGAAATTTTCCGTGGCGGCATTATGTCGGTAGACAAAGGGCAGACAGAGGCAGGCAGAAGCCTTGGTTTGTCTGGAATTAAAACCATGATGTTTGTGGTGTTGCCGCAAGCCCTTAAAAACGCCCTGCCAAGCCTTGGTAACGAATTTATCATGCTTATCAAAGAAACATCGGTGGTTGGCTTCATAGCTCTTGTGGATTTAATGCGTGCGGCAAACCTCATCATGTCTGGCACTTTTGAGCCTGTTGTACCCCTGTTTTCCGCAGGTATTTTATACTGGATTGTCATTACAATTCTGACACAATTGCTAACATTGTTAGAAAGGAGGTTGCGCAGAAGTGATAATCGTTGAGAATTTGACTAAAGACTTTAACAAGCAAACCATTTTAAAGGGCATAAACGAGCAAATTGAGGACGGAGAGCGTCTAGTTATCATTGGCCCTTCTGGCAGCGGAAAATCCACCTTTTTGCGCTGTCTTAACCTGCTAGAAAAACCCACTGGCGGCAAAATTTTTGTAGATGATGTGGACATAACCGCAAAAGGCGTAGACATCAACGCCGTGCGCCTTAAAATGGGCATGGTATTTCAGCATTTTAATTTGTTTCCCCACAAAACCGTCCTCGGCAACCTCACCCTTGCTCCCGTGCAAACAGGGCTTATGAAAAAACCAGAAGCAACGGAAGTGGCAATGGAACTGTTAAAGCGGGTCGGGCTTGCAGACAAAGCCAAGTCCTACCCCGTCCAGCTCTCTGGCGGGCAGAAACAAAGGGTGGCAATCGCCAGAAGCCTTGCCATGCGCCCCCGCATGATGCTATTTGACGAGCCAACCTCAGCCCTTGACCCCGAAATGGTAGGCGAGGTGCTGGACGTAATGCGCGACCTGGCAACAGAAGGCATGACAATGGTGGTGGTCACCCACGAAATGCATTTCGCCCGCGACGTGGGCAGCCGCATCCTCTTCATGTGCGATGGGGCAATAGCCGAACAAGGCACACCAGACCAGGTATTCACCAATCCCAAATGTGAGCGTTTACAGCAATTCCTAACCAGCATTTCATTTTAAAACAGGCAAACACCCCGCCCTAACTATAGGCGCGGGGTGTTTTTTTATGCGTGTAAAACAAAGAAGGTCCCGAAGGACCTTCCAAGCTGTATATGGTTGTTATATTAGTTGATTACAACAGTTCCATTAACATTGTCTTGAAGCTCAATGCCGAAGCCTTGAACGATGAAACGGATTGGCAAGTAAGTTCTGCCTGCTTCCATGTTTCCAGTGCCATCACCGATGAATGCAGCAACTGGTTGACCAGCAGCGTTGTTCATTGGGAATTCAACACCATTTACATGGAAAGTAGTAGCACCGATGGTAAAGTCAACACGAGTTGCGCCAAGGAAGGCAGAAACAACGTGTGGACGACCTTCCCACATGTTACCTTCAGTAAACTGAACGCTACCGCCCATTGCTTCAATAATGTCAAGTACAGGTACAAACAAAGTGTTTGCAGGTACGCTAACAAGGTTGATAGTTTGAGCAGTTGGGAAGTTCAAAGAAGCTGCGCTTAAAGTCATTTCTTCGCCGTCAACGGTGAAAGTTGTGCCAGGAACATGAGGAATTACGATGGTTGGCACAGCAAAAGCGATATTACCGCCAGCACCAGGTCCGCCTACAACAGCGTCAAGGCTAGTGTCGATGAAGTTCACAAACACAAGTGGACCGTGAGCAAAACGAGAGTAGTTAGCTTCATTTGACCAAGTAGGTCTGTTAGGTGTAACGCCAGTATTCCAGTTTAATGGAACTACGTTGCTACCAGCTTGTGGAGCTACATAACCTTCATTGTTCAAAACAGAAGCACCACGAACGTTTAGTTCATAAGTACCGTAAGGAACAGTACGGTCAACGATTACAGACAAGCCGCTCAAGCGGATATAGGAAGCTTCAGCACCTTGAGTTGTTCTAGTGATGTTGATGTTAAGAGTACCACCAGCACCATGGAAAGGTGTCAAGTTTGCACCAACACGGCTAGCTTCGTTTGCAGCACCACCAATTTCGATATGGTTAGCAGCATTACCAGCAGTGATAGGAACAAATACTGGGCGTCCAATAGCACCAGCCATGTGAGCTAAACCAAACTCGCCAATAGATAGGCTGATTGCGTTTTGACCGATACGGAAGTCACCAGGTAAAGTTTCGTTAAGCAAAACTTCAGCAACAGCAACTTGTTGTACACCAACAGGAACAACAGTAGTTTCAGAGTCTACAGTTACACCACGGCGAACTTCAGCAACACGAACTGGGTCAACTTCCATAGAAGCGTGAACGTTAGTTCCGTGTAGTTGAGAAGTAGCAGCAATGTACACATCGCCATCAAAGTTTACATCAGCTGTGATAGCAAAATGCGCAGTAAGTTGCAAACGGTTGTTAGGCTCATTACCAGTTAGACCCAAAACGTGTACTCCGCGACCATCAGCAGTGAAAGTTACGGAAGCGTTACCACGAACACCAGTTGCTTCGATGAAACCATCAGCAACGTTGTTAACTTGATGTGGGTTAACAGGAGCACCAGCACCAGTTTGGTGAGTTCTGTTTATAAAGTTAGCATTTACAGCATTTGGATGAGTAGTAGCATTTGCAGTTCCAGAGCCAGTAACAAAACCAGAAACTAATTGAACACTTCTGATTGCTGCACTTGGATGCACATTTCCTTCACCATCAACAAGAGTGAAAGTGATTCCATGACGCAACCAAGAATCTGGCACGTTTTCACTGATAACTACAGAAGCAACGTTACCCCAAGCAGCAGCACCAGTTGTTTGGTTACGTCCTGTGCCACGCTCGTGAGCGGTAGCATGAGATGCACCAGCTTGACCGCCTTCAGCAGGCAAGAAACCAGCAACAATTGTTGGAACGTTTCCAGCACCGCCAGTTACGGTGTTGAAAGCCAAGCCGCGCTCGTTAAATGTAGCAACATGCATAGTTGACACACCAAGACCACCAGCAAAAGCACCAGCAGGCGCTCTGTTAGGCGTGATGCCAGCAAGACCAGCACCTTGTAGAAGGTCAACATTTACTTGTCCAGTAATTGGAGCTTGACCTGGTAGAGCAACGCTTTGGATGCGAACATTGTTCAAAACGATGTCAAGATGTGGTCCGCTTATTGCGCTTCCAGTTAATGGTCCAACTGTAACCAAAGCCACACTTTGAGCCATTTGACCGTTTCTTATAACACCTGGAACAACAAGGTTGTTGTCAGCTTCAGTTGTTTCGAAAACGCGAGTTTCGATAACAGCATTAGGCCATGCAGTTCCATTAGCAGTTACGCTACCAACAGAAACAAATTGGAAGTTAGTTGGCAAACGAAGCGCAAACTGGTTTCCAGAAGTAGCAGCACCGTGAGGAACACGAACTGTAATAGCAGTAACAGTAACTTCTCTTTCGCCAGTTACAACGTTAGCAGGAGCAACCAAAGCCGCTTGACCAGTTGCGCCAGCAAAGTTAACAAGGGTTTCAGCAGCACCACGAGTTTGAGTTACAGTTGGGTTAGAACGCAATTGAGCGTTAGTCCCAGAAGCAATTAGTGGTACACGAAGTACAGAGTTAGCATCAATATCATTGGTGTTGTGTCTTTGAATTTCGATGGTTTGACCACTGATGGTCATCCAGAAAGCAAATTCATCACGAGCAGCAGCACCACCAGCTAGAGTAGTGTTGTCGGTGAATCCAGACCATCCAATGATGTTTGCTCCACCAATTACCCAGAAAGCATTTTCAACGCCTACAGGACGAGTCGCTGGCAAAGAACCAGGAGAGGTAACAGAACCTCTAACATCAGTTCCTAAACGTGCTGGAGACCACGCAGCGTTAGCCGCAGGAGTTCCAGTAGCATCAGGTCTAATTACGTTCCATGGGTTATCTCCCCAACCTTCCATAGTAACAGAGAAGTTGGTTACATCAGAACCATGAATGATTTCTGGAGTGCGAGCCACATGAGCACCATCAATGGCAGTACCAGCGGCATAACGGTCAACAAGATGCAAACGACCTGGTACGTTCAAGTTGATAGCACCAAAACCGTTAGGGAACATTTGGTTGTTAAAAGGTATTCTAGCACCTGCAGCAAGGTTTCCTTGGGCAGCAGGCAAAGCTGGGATAGCAACAGTGATTGCTAGGTATCCAGGAATTGCAACAACTACAGAACCTTCAACGCCAGGCGTTGGAACGTTTACAGTAATCATACCAGCAGTAACGCCACTTACATTTGGAAGAGCGTTAATAGCAGTAGCAACTTCCGTAGTAGTGATATCAGCCCAAGGTGATGGAATTATAGCAGACACAGCCGCAATAATTTCATCTGCATAAGGATGCGCAGGAGTTGCAGGAACTACGTTAGCTGCCGTGTCCAACTGAACAATCAAAGCGTCCATAGCAGTAACAAAAGCAGTGATTTCAGTTCTAGCTTCTATTTGGTGCGCAACAGTCAAATCACCAGTTGCTGGGACAGCGGCACTAAACATTAAACCAGGAACTGTAGCAGCACGAACAAGTATCTGTGCAGCAGGATTAGTGTTAACATGACCAGCTACAGCAGTTCCAAGCTCATCGTGAGCCTCATATAGGTCACCAGTCGCAGCCAAGGATGCGCGAAGGGCAACTAGGTCAGCGTCCGCAGCGTCAATGTCAGGAGTAGCAGCTCCAAACGGCTCTGCACCTATCCAGGTCAGCATGGCAGCGGAACCAGTAACCGCATTAATGTCAGTAAGAGCAGTCGCAAACGACGTCGTGTTCGGCAGGGTGTCAATCAACGCCCTAGCAGCGATAATATCAGCACGAACAGCGTTGGCTACGTTTACGGTGGTAGCCGTAGTAACTTCGGCAAATGTCATAAGGGCTTGTATTGAAGTTATAGTGGCTGTCAAGCCCGTGTCACCCGCAGCAGCAGCAAGCGCGTTAGTCCAGACACTCGCCGCAGCACCAGCGTTTTCAGCAAGAGCAGCTACAGACCTTCCTGCAACAGGTTCGGTTGCAAAAAGACCACCAGTAGCAGTCAAAGCAGCTACGTCATCGCGTAGTTCAACGGCTGCCTCGCGCAATTGAGCGATGGTGCTGTTAACAGTAACATTAAACGGCATTATCGGCACAAAAGTGGGGTTGATAGTATCAGCAGAAACGCTGAATGCCGCGATGGAGCTGAAAGCCATAACAAAAGCTAACAGCGACGCAATTCTTCTTTTTAATTTCATTGCGTAAATTCCTCCTTTAAAGAAAATTGGATTTTGTAAGGACGTTCTCGGGTTTAGGAAGGTGTGGCGCGTGCTGTCGGTGGGAAACGTTGAGCCGCATCACATATTTGAGATTGCCCTTTTTTAAGGTTACACTGCCATTGTACCAAGGCGTTTTGCAAATGTCAACACAAAAGCGGCAAGTGTAACCACCTTGTAACATTTGTGCAACACATTTTGCTTTTACCTTGTATATGCCAGTCGATAAAGGATAACATAAAGTGGTGTGCCTCGTCTACTGGAAAGGCTACTTTGTAACATAATTTTAACAAAATCCTTCTTGTGAAATTGGGATGAAGCTTTATAATGCTTGCGGATATAGTATTTGACGGAATTGTCTAATTATGTTAGGCAAAAATTGGTTGCGTTTTTTGGCGAGGGGTGTTATAATGGAAGAAGAAAAAATCGGAGGTGCTTTTATGGCTATGGGAGCTCGCGAATTGCTTATAGAACGTGTTCAAAAAATGTCCGATTATGAGTTGGACAAAGTGATTTTTTACGTTGCATCCTTGGAGCAAGAGGGTGGCGAACCGACTTTATATATTTCTTCGGAAGAGGAAGCGGAGCTTTACTCCATTCTTGAATCCGAGGATTTTATTGATGGCAACGAAATGTTTGACCAAATTATGAGGATGCCAAATGGAAGTTAAATACTACAAACCTGCCCAAAAATTTTTAAGAGGACAGGACAAGAAAACCGCCTTGCGAATCCACCAAGCTGTCAACGAGTTGCCTGATAGGAAAATTGGTCGCTTACAGGGCAATCATCGCCCGCCTTTATCATACACGCGCGTGGGTGATTTACGTATAATATTTCATTTAGAAGGTTCCGTGATACATGTTTTGCGCATAGATAGTCGCGGGGATGTTTACAAAGGATTGTAGAGGAGATGTCGAATATGGCTTTAACGGTATTTAAACAAGGCGAGGTGCTGAAGTCTGCTGGGGACAGGATGGATTCTATTTTGTTTGTGGCGAAAGGCAGTGTTTCTGCTCAGTTTTTGGGGCGCAAGTTTGCCTTTGGGCAGGGGGATTTGATTGGGCTTGACGGATTTGATGATGGGGAGTTTAAGTTGACTTATACGGCGGAAACGGATGTTACGGCGTTTGTTAACAATTACGAGTCTATTGGGGATTTGGAAAAGCTTTTAAAAAGCAGTGAAGATTTGACCAATAAGATTGTTGGCTCTCTTTGCCGCCAGGCTTCGGAAATGTCCAAGTTGCAGTATGTCTTTTCCCGCAAAGGGTCGGCGGCTTACGAGCTTTTGACCACTGCTAATGATGAATATAAAAGACTTTGCGCATTATATGCCTTTACTGCAAAGGATATTGGAGGGCTTGATGCCATCAAGCCGCTTACAGAGGTGGATGGTCTGGGTGACTGGCTTAATGACTATTATCCCGCCATTACCAAAATGGATGCAACCACATTTAAAGACTTTTTTGCAGACATTGGCATTTCTGTTGGTTTTTTGCGGACAGGCTTTGCCCATTTTAGGCAGTTGCTTGCATCTGCCGCTGCTTGTAAAAAGTATTTAGAAGAAATTGCCTTAAAATTTATAAGTGCTGAAGGGTCTGATTTGCTCAGTGTTGTTTCTGAGCTTCATACAGCCACCATCAACGTTAAGGGGGCAGATGATGCTGTAGGCGGTCTTGTTAAGCAAATTGGTGACTTTTTACAGGGTATGCCAGGGGCTGACCAGGCTTTGCTTGCAGAACGCTGGAGCGGTTATGAAGAAGCGGCGGCGGCAAAACGCGGTACAGAAGCTCTCTCTGATGCCCCAAGTGATTCAGAAGGCGGCGTGAAGCAGAATTTAAAGGATTCTCTTTATGAAATTTTGGAATACTCTGAAATTGCAGAGGAGGATGCCAACCGCTTCGCCCGCAATATCCATGATTTCACCTTGGTGAGGGATAGAACAAGCACAGAGGACCATGTTTATAGAATGCGCCGCGAAATAACCAATGACTTTTTTAAGGTTTACACGCCAGTGTTTTTAAAAAGCCTGCGGGATAACAATGTTCCGACGGTTATTAAAATGTTCCTTAACTTTGGCTATATGGACGCGGCTTTGGCGGGGATGGACAACGCTGACTATCTCTACTCTATCGCTGACAGCTATAAGGGCGACCCAAGCCGCGGCGTGTACACCATTGTAGAGTGGCTCACCGCCATCTATAATGGGGATAAAGAGCCAAGCCAAGGGGATTTGGACACGGATTATGCAAGCACCGTTAAGGAAATTATCCAATCCAAACGCCTCCATGGTCCAGAGGCAGAGAAAGAGGAAAAACGCCTGTTGGCTGACAGGGAAGGCAAAATGCGTTTTGAGCTTGAAAGCGTGTTCCCTATCGGCAACAAAATAACTTTTGGGCGAGTGACTTCTTATGTGCCCGTTTTCGCTGACAGCAATGTGCAAAGGGGTTTGAAGCAATCTCTTGTGACGGCGGATAAGTTGTCTGATATTATGGAGGAAATTTTGAGTTTAGACTTTTCCGCATTTAACCGCGAAGTGGTGTACAGCAACCCTGAGCTTGAAATTAATTCCACCCAGCTGGATATAAGCATCATGCCGAACTTTATTTTAATGCCGAATGTAGGGGTTCGCGGGGCTTTGTGGCAGGAAATTGAAGGCCGCAACAGAGGCACAAATGCCCGTATGTTCTTGCCCATCTTCTACTTAGAAGATTTAAAGCAGGCTCTGATACGCCTGGCGGGCGAGTTCCGTTGGGAAATGTGCAAGCGGGTTCAAGGTGCGCGCTGGTCCGATGCCACCTACCCATCCCTTACCAGTGAATATTTCACTTACTTGCAATTCTACCGCAATAACAAGGATTTGTCTATGGATGCAAAATCCTCTGTTAAAACAGAAATTATGCGCGCCCGCAATGTTTACCGCGCTGTGTTTGTAAATAATTATACTGACTGGCTGATGTACGAATGTAACGGTAGCCAAAGGCTTAATAAGGTTGCAAGGAAAATTATGGCAATGTATTGCCCTTTCCCTGAAGAAATCCGAGAAAGGCTGGCAACCAACCCTCAATACTCCGAGCCGCTAAAGCTTCGTAACCTGCAAAATAAGCAAGCTGTTCAAAAGCTAGCCAATATGATGCAAAAGGTGGAGAAAATGGGCAAGCCTGTTCCGCAAGAGTTGCAAGACCAGATGAAATTTTTAGAAAAATAGAACGGGGGCGCATAATATGCGCCCCTACAATATTTTATTGGTTAATTTCTGACATTACGTAATTGTTGATGTCCTCCCAAAGTTTGGAAGCCTCTGTAACGCCTTCTTCTCCCCATTTACGCATGTCTTTAACAAAATTCTCATCCTTTATCCCAGGCAGGTTAATAAGAATATTCATCCAAGCACCGCTAACTCCTGAAAGCAAGGCGGTTGCCGCAACTCCAAGGTCGCTTGCGGCGTTGGTGTTGCTTGTGCCAATTGCCTTGTGAGCAAGCTTTAGCGCACCAAGGCACTGGGTCAAAATAGTAAATGGCGAAACGGTGGCGTTTTTGGTGGCTGTTTGGATGGCAGAAGCGCGAATGTCTTTTTCTTCATCGGTTTCCTTTGGCATACCAAAGGCGGCAGACACCTGGTTGTAAGCTTCTGCATCATTGTCAATAGCTTCCAGCAAACCTTGATGCAAGCCTTTGGTTTCTTTCAAAATCTCATCCATCAAGGCTTCGTGGTCAGCGTACTTCTTCCGCCCAAGGGTAAGGTTTGCCACCATTTGCACAAGTGACACCCCCATAACTCCAGACAATGCCGCCGCAGAACCTCCCCCTGGGGTTGGCTCTTTGCTGGCTAGTTTATTCATAAAATCGGTTACGCTCATGTCTATTAACTGCATGTTTGTAATCTCTCCTCTGTGTTTGTGATTGTTGTACTTCCAATGTTTATAACCGTTGTGGGTTTGTGCTTTAACCATCCTATCCCATAACCTAACCCGTCATACCGCGCCCCCAACCCCGTCATACCGCACCCCAACCCCGTCACCCCGCACTTGATGCGGGGTCTCGTCAGTTGTTCCAAGCCCCATACTGTAGGGTCTTGTTATTACTGATGGGATTGCGGGTCAAGCCCGCAATGACGGGAAAGGCGCAGGGCTAGCGGGCGCATAATATGCGCCCCTACAAGGTGTGGGTAATCCCTCGCGCCGTCACGCCACAGTGATGGTAAAAAGGTATGTGTTAACCTGCAATAGTAATTGCTACCCCATTTTTAATCACAGTTCCCGCTTGGTTGTTGCCAAAACGATAAAACAAATAGTCAAGGTCGGG
>WQSI01000036.1 GCA_009787945.1 Defluviitaleaceae bacterium | reverse complement strand
GGGGGCGTCCAAAGCGGCTTGGGGGTTCATCCCAAAATCTACCGTGTTCATCACAACCTGCAAATGCCCTTGAGGTTGCATATACCCGCCCATAACGCCAAAAGGCCCAATGGCACAGCCGCCTTTGGTCATAAAGCCAGGGATGATTGTGTGAAAGGTCTTTTTGCCCCCTGCCAGGGCATTTGGGTGCTTAGGGTCTAAACTAAAATCAGACCCGCGGTTTTGCAAAGCAATGCCAGTGCCTGGAATTACAATGCCAGAGCCAAATCCCGCATAATTGCTCTGAATAAAGCTAACCATATTACCTTCGCCGTCTGCCGTGCATAAATACACAGTTCCGCCGCTGTTTGGCTTGTTAACGATTGGCTCAATGGCTACATCTGCTACCTGGGAGCGCAGTTTTTCGGCATAATCTTCCGTCAAAAAGTCAGCAGGGCTAAATTCCATATGGGCAGGGTCGGTAACATAATGTTTTGCGGCAGAATAAGCCAGTTTCATCACTTCAAATTGGCGGTGCAAACCTAGCTCACAATCCCTGTGTGTAAAATCCCATCCTTTCAGCGCGTTTAAGGCAATCAAAGCGGCAATGCCCTGCCCGTTAGGCGGCATCTCCCACACATCATAACCGCGATAATTCACACTTATAGGCTCATCCCAGGTGTTTGCGTGGCTTGCCAAATCTTCTTTGGTCAAATAGCCGCCATGTTTGCTGGAATGAGCCGCAATTGCATCTGCTATAGCCCCAGTATAAAAGCTTTTTCCATTGGTTTTGCCGATTTCTTCTAAAGTTTCAGCGTGACCTATCGACTGCCACATCTCCCCAATTTGCGGGATTTTACCGTTAGGCGCGAAAGTGTCTGCCCATCCCTCAAACTCTGCCCCTTTAAGTTTGGAGTACACCTCAAAGGCTTTTTGCCAATAATATCCAACAACAGGAGAAATAGGGAAGCCATTACGAGCATATGCCACCGCAGGGGCTAGGGTTTCTGCCATGGTCATCTTCCCAAACCTCTGGGATAAATCCCCCCAACCAGAGGGCGCACCAGGAACGGTCACAGGCAAATAGCCCATTTTTGGCATGGTTTCATGCCCTGCATCCCGCACCTTCTCCAAGGAAATGCCCGCAGGAGCGCGCCCGCTGGCGTTTAGCCCATAAAGCTTCTTTTCGGCTTCAATCCAAACAAGGGCAAAAACATCGCCACCAATGCCGTTGCTTGTAGGTTCTACCACAGTTAAGGCAGCTCCTGTGGCGATTGCCGCGTCAATGGCATTTCCCCCTGCTTTTAAAACTTCAAGCCCTGCCTGAGCCGCCAATGGCTGGCTTGTTGCTACCATTCCCCCGCGGGCGTATTGCGCCATTCTGCGGGATTTAAATGGGTAAAAATTTGCATCAAAATTCATAAAACTCACCTCAACTATTTTTCGTCTTTTATCCCCTTACCTTTCCACTTGCCCCGCAACATTCGCGGCACAAAGAAAGCAGAGCGGGCAACCCAGTCTAAATACATACCCATCCACACCCCAGCAATGCCCCAGCCTAGCACAATACCGAAAACGAACCCCAGGGCTATGCGCACTGCAAACATGGTAGAAATAGATACCACCATGGGGTAAATGACATCCCCTGTTGCTCGAAGGCAGGCAGGCAGAACAAAGGACGCAGGCCAGAAAAACGGCGCAATCAACAAATAAGAAATGACGATAGTGGGCAGATATTCCATTGTTTCTGCCGTTGGGTTAAATGCTGAGAAAATGGGGTTTCGGAAAAGTATTATTAGCAAGCCAAGTGCCATTAAAAACACAAAGCCCATCCCCACGCTAAACATGGACGTTTTCACAACATCTTGGGTTTCTCCTCGCCCAATGCGCTGACCCACCAAAATCATCGCTCCTGTTGCAAGTGCCATGCCAGGCACATTTGCAAAGTTCATCATGGTAAAACCAATGGTATTTGCGGCAATTGCGGCGGTGCTTATGGTTACAATCATAACCTGGGTTATCAAACGCCCCGCTTGGAACAGCCCAGACTCAAAACTGGTAGGCAAACCAAGGCGTAAAATGGCCTTTTGCCGCCCAAAGTCAGGCTTGAAATATTCAAACTTGTTAATACGCAGGTTTTTAGCCCTTTTCACCAAAAACCAACCAGCACAGACCAAACCAACCACCTTAGATATGGTCAGCGACCATGCCGCGCCATACACCCCTAAATCAAACACACCAATGAGAAGTATACCCAGGATTAGGTTAAAGCCGTTCATTATCAGCGAAATCATCATAGGGGCGAAGGTGTCGCCAGTGCCGCGGATAATGCCAAAAACCGTTAAAGTAACAGCCACCACAGGATAGGAAAAGTTAAGGATGGTCAGAAAGGTGCGCGCCGCATCCATAACATAAGCTTCAGCATCGGCAAACAGCAGGTTTAAAATGCCGTCACGGAAAATGGCGATTACGGCAAACATTACAAGGGATGCCACCACCGACAGCATAATCGCCTGCCCCCCTGCCCGCTTGGCAGATGAGCGGTCCTGCCGCCCCATATATTGGGAAACCACAATTGTGCCGCCTGTGGTAAGTGCCGCAAACAACGCTAAAATAAGGTGGGTGATGGCATCAACCATGCCCATTGCCGACGTGGCATGTTCCCCCACAAAAAACGAAATTAGCATAATGGAAAACATTCCCATCAAAGATACAGAAATATGCTCGATTGCCATGGGAATGGAAATTTTTAGCAGCTCCCGACTGCGAATTTTAATCTCAGAACGTGTCAATTTTTTTCTCCTTTACCGCTTGACGTATATGCACATATATGTTATAATGTCTATAAATATGGGTTAGAGCAAAGCTTTAATCCTTAACTAATCGCAAAGCGGTTGGTGTTTAGATTATTGTGTAGAATTAGAATAGCCGTGTCGTGTGAGGGCGCGGCTATCGCTTTTTAGTGATTATGTCAACTATGTACACAATTAGCCCTATCAGGGCAACTAAAAATGTTGACGCACTGAAAATGACCATGGTGACTTCAAAGGGTGACATAGGCTTCACCTCCTTTCAGAGGTTTTCGCCAACCGCTTGCTTGTATTGAATTAATTAAGGATTAGGCTTGCTCTCAGGGCGTTAAACCTAAGCCCTTTTTTATTATATCACAGGGTTGGTTATAAAAGCAAGGTAATGGAAATAAAATTTAAAGGACAGGGGGCGATTGTAAATGGTGCGAATTTATGAGCTTAGACAAAAGGAAATTATCAATATAAAAGACGGCACCCGCTTTGGTTTTGCGGCAGATTTGGAAATCGACTTAAAAACAGGGGAAATCTCAAAAATAATCGTCCCTGGCCCCGCCCGTGTTTTCGGTGTTTTCGGGCGGGATGCAGAATATTGCATACCATGGGACTCCATTCAGCAAATGGGGGATGATGTTATTCTGGTAGATGTTGATGCAGAGGAATGTCTGGAGGAGTTTTAGTTTTTAACTTTGGTAACTTATACAATTCTACACAAACCCCGCAGGGGCGCATAATATGCGCCCCTGCAATGGATAGTTAATCACACACTCCTTAATCTTCTAAATTCAACACCATATTGTAAATTTCCTCAATATAAGGGAAGGCATCTTCAAATGCGCTGTTTTTTATGCTTAAAATAGCCTTTTTCCAATCCCCTCCATGTTGAAATTCATACAAAACTTCGTAAGCGTGGGTAACATACTCCCGCGCCATGGATATTCCATCGCCATAATATGGCATTTTTTCTACATTTACAGAGTTGTCGCACCATTTTTTAAACTCCTCGTTTTCAGCATACCATTTGTCTGCTAATGGATTTGCAAAGCTGTGGTTAAATTCATGGAGGAGTATGGAAGCAGATGATACCCGAACCATACCATAAATTATTTTTTCATTTACTGTAACAGCGTAATTTGCCGCACTATTAGAAGGCGAGAGAACACAACGAAGATTGGATATGTCCACGTATTTGGCATACCAGTCAAAGTCAACGGTGCTGTAGAAATCATCATAAAACCTTTGTGAAATGTCCTCAAAATATGGAATATGCGATGCGTAAAACTTGGCATATCCTGCATCTTTGTAAAATGCGTTAAAAAGGTTCAAAAAATGCTCTGCCGATTCTTTCTCCCATCCGCCACCTATAAGGGAATTTGTGTCTTCAATAAAAACAAACTCATCCCCTTTTTTCTCCGTATGTACAGCAAATCTAAAAGGTTCTGAAAACCCCATTTCTAGGCTTTTGGCATATTTCACAGCTTCGTGATTTATAAAAGGCTTAAAAGTTTGTGAAACCTCTAGTTGATAACCATTTGTTATATCACACTTAGCCAATTCTACATATTGTTCGTCCGAAAGGGGGTATTCAGTGCCCTCTAAGCCTCCCGCGCCTATGTTGTACTCCCAATTTCCCGCTAGCCTAAAAATCACAGAAATTAACTCATAGCTCTCACTAACATAATTTAGTTTTTTGTCCATATTTCCTCCCAATATTTTGCGCAAAATACAAAAACCACGCCAAAAGGCGAGGTTTCCGCATGTTTTTAATGATGTGGATATTTCGCCATAAGCTTGGCAACTCTTGCGGCTGCCTCGTCTTTGTTTTTGTCGTAGTCTTTGATGGTGATGGAGATGATGTCGGCGATTTCGTCCATATCCCCTTCGTCCATGCCAAGGCTTGTTACCGCTGGCGTGCCAAGGCGGATGCCGCTTGTTGTAAAGGGGCTTTGAGGGTCAAATGGGATTGTGTTTTTGTTGCAGGTCATGTAGATGCTGTCAAGTTGCTTTTCGGCAACCTTGCCTGTAACATCCATATTGCGCAGGTCAACAAGGACGATGTGGTTGTCCGTGCCGCCAGAAACAATATTAAATCCACGGTCGATAAGACCTTTTGACAAAGCTTGGGCATTAGCAAGAACTTTCACGCAATAATCGCGGTAGCTTCTGTCCAAAGCCTCTTTGAAGGCAACGGCTTTAGCGGCGATAACGTGCATAAGAGGACCGCCTTGTGTACCTGGGAAAACCGCCATATCAACGGCTTTTTTATGCTCTTCTTTGCACATGATGATGCCGCCGCGAGGTCCGCGCAAGGTTTTGTGGGTGGTGCTTGTTACAAAGTCTGCATAAGGCACTGGGCTTTGGTGTAGGTCGGTGGCAACGAAGCCCGCAATGTGGGCAATGTCCGCCATAAGGGTTGCCCCAACTTCTTTAGCGATTTCGCCAAACTTCTCAAAATCAATAGCGCGTGGGTAGGCAGATGCCCCTGCAACAATCATCTTTGGTTTATGTTCGATAGCAAGACGGCGCACTTCTTCATAGTCAATGCGGGCATCTTCTTCGCGCACACCATAAGGCACAATATTAAACCATTTGCCGCTCATGTTTACAGGGCTTCCGTGGGTTAAATGCCCTCCATGCTGCAAGTTCATGCCGAGGACAGTGTCACCTGGGTCAAGAGCCGCTAGAAACACTGCAATATTAGCAGATGCACCGCTGTGAGGCTGAACATTGGCATGGTCTGCCTTAAACAGCTCTTTCAAGCGGTCAATCGCCAAATTTTCAACAATATCCACCTTCTCGCAACCACCATAATAGCGTCGTCCTGGATAGCCTTCGGCGTATTTGTTGGTAAGGGGGCTTCCCATAGCCGCCATAACAGCCTTAGACACAAAGTTTTCAGAAGCGATAAGCTCCACATTTTGCTTTTGCCTGTCAATTTCTTGAGTGATTGCATCTGCCACAGCTGGGTCAGACTTTAAAATTTCATTAAACTCGTACATTTAAAAACCTCCATTGTATTGATGTTTCAATAATATCTCCATTATAATCCAACAGGAAAATCTTTGCAATAGCAAATTATTATTTACCGTAACCTACCGTTATGGCATAAACAAGAAATTCGTCATTGCCATCAACTCTTAGGATGCTATCGGCATATTCTTGGTCAAAAGCCGCAATGCAGCAAGTGCCAAGACCAAGGGCAACGGCAGACAACATGACGTTTTGACCGATATGCCCCAAATCTATCAAAATAACACGGTGCGCCATTTCGCCATAACGCCATTCGGCTTTATAGGGCAAAGATGTTATAAAAATTATGGCAGGGGCATCCTTTGCCCAGCCTTGTTTTGCCAACATTTGGACAGTGGTTTCTTTGTAATCGTCAATATTTCCAAGAAACTCCACGCAAACAACCTTTTTACCAATGTTTTCTGTGGGTACATAACGATAAAGTCCTCTTTCCAGCCCTTCCACATTTTGCACAGTTACATAAAGCTCAAAAGCATGGCGCGCGCCGCCGCTTGGAGCGGGGCGCAAAGTTGCCTCATTATTCATTCCGCGGAACTCTTGTATGCCAAAGGCAGTATACAGCATATATGCCAATTGCTCTTGGGTCATGGCTTTTAACGCGTCATAAGTGCGAATGGAGCGGCGGGTGTCCAACAGGTCAGTGTAGCTATCGTTTATAACCACATTGTCAAAAAGCGGCAAAGTAATCAGTTTGCCTGTCACTTCCTTGCCGTGGGGCGGATGGTCAATACCATTTTGCTGGTCTGTGCGCTTCATGCCCTTAGAAAAATCTGGACATTTCATATTGTATCTGTTTTCTTCAATTTTGGTCATTTTACAATCTCCTCTCAATATTAATCTTGTTCTGACGGTCTCTGTTTAAGCATATCATTATTTTTTGTACTTGTCAAATTGTTTCATGTAAATTATAAGTAAATATGGGCAGGGTTCGGTTCGGGATGGCGGCGGATGGATGCTCACCTAAATAAACCCCGCCATTGCTTTCATAAAACCCTTTAGCATTTGGGTCTGAATATAGCGTCAAACGGGTAATACCCGTTTGTTTGCAGTAATCAAGAGCGTGGCTCAAAAGTTTTTTACCAACGCCCTTGCCCATATATGAAGGGTCAACAAAAAGATTGTCCAGAAAAAAATCTCCGTCATATTTGGCTATGGACACAAAGCCAACAACTTCCCCGTCAGCATCAGCTACTGTCACCATATTATTTTTGATATATTCCTGGGTTATTGTCAAATCATCCACCCATAAATCTAGCCAATCCTTAGGGTATCCCCAATGGGCTTTTGCCTTAAAAGCAAGCCCCGTCAGCGTAGTTGCTTCACGGGGCTTTGCCTGTCTTAATTTTATTTTGGTCATACTATCCTTGCATTGCCTTTGCAACTTCTTCTGCAAAGTCCTCTTGCTTTTTCTCGATGCCAGCACCTTTTTCAAAGCACTCGAAACGAACAAGAGAGATTGGGCTGCCGATTTCTTTAGCAACACTCTCAACATATTGGCTAACAGTCATAGAGCCATCTTTAACATACTCCTGCTCTGTTAAGCAAATTTCTTTAAGTTGTTTTTGCAAACGACCTTTAACAATGCCTTCAAGCACCTTTTCGGGCTTGCCAGCAAGGCTTTCGTCATTTTTGGCAGCCGCTTCTAAAATTCTGGTTTCATTTGCAATATATTCTTGGTCAACATCTTCAGATTTTAGATATTTTGGCAACAAAGCTGCGATTTGCATGCAAAGGTTATAGCCCATTTCTGCAAGAGCAGGGTCGCCTGCCTTTTCGCTATGAACTTTAAGCATTGCGCCAATTTTGCCGCCGCCGTGGATATAGCTTGAAATCATGCCGTTTTCGCCGCATTGGATGCGGGCAATTCTGCGGATGTTAAGGTTTTCGCCAATGGTGGCGATTTTGCCTTTTAACACTTCCTCAACTGTTCCGCCGCCTTTTGCCCAAGCTTCAGTCAAAAGGGCAGCCGCATCTTCAGCTTCAGAATTAAAAGCTTGCTCTGCAACTTCATCAACATATGCTTTAAAATCAGGGTTTATAGCAACAAAGTCTGTTTCGCAGTTAACTTCAACCATAACGGCTTTTTTCTTGTCGTCGCTTACTTTAATAGCAACAACGCCTTCCGCCGCAATTCTACCAGACTTTTTCGCCGCAGCCGCAAGACCTTTTTCGCGCAAAAACTCAATAGCCTTTTGAATGTCGCCGCCAGTTTCTTCCAATGCTTTTTTGCAGTCAGTCATGCCAGAGCCTGTAAGCTCGCGCAATTCTTTAATTAGTGCAGGAGTAGCCGCCATATTATTCACCTTTCCCTTCGTCGTTGATAAGTGCTTCATCGCCAATAACATCCGCAGCTTCAACGGTCACGCCTTCGCCAGCGTCATCACTTTTCCCTTCACGGGTAGCAATTACAGCATCGGCAACCACGCCAGCAATAAGTTTAACAGCACGGATAGCGTCGTCATTACCAGGGATGATAATGTCAACTTCATCAGGGTCACAGTTGGTATCCACAATAGCAACAACAGGAATACCCAAATTTTGAGCTTCTTTAATGGCTAGATGCTCTTTGCGGGTGTCCACAATAAACAGGGCATCTGGCACACGCTTCATGTCCTTGATACCGCCAAGGTTGCGGTCCAAAATTGCTTTTTCATGCAACAACTTAGCAACTTCTTTTTTAGTAAGCACGTCAAATGTGCCGTCTTGCTCCATCTTTTCCAAATCTTTAAGACGCTTCACGCGGCTTTGAATGGTTTGGAAATTGGTTAAAAGCCCTCCAAGCCAACGCTCGTTAATATAATACATTCCGCAACGCAAAGCTTCCTCGCGGATACTGTCCTGAGCTTGCTTTTTCGTACCCACAAACAAAATCGTCCCGCCGCCTTGCAGCAGGTCAACCACATCATGGTAGGCTTTGTCAACCATTTTAACGGTTTTTTGCAAGTCAATAATGTAAATTCCGTTTCTCTCGGCAAAAATATACTCTGCCATTTTTGGATTCCAACGGCGGGTTTGATGTCCAAAGTGAACACCAGCCTCCAGCAGTTGCTTCATTGATACTACGCCCATTAGGCACCTCCAGATTTTCCCTCCACAAGCCTTGTTACACAAATGTTGCACATCTGGAACGGAAGGCTTGCGTGTGAATTTAATTACAGTCAAGAATTATAACACAACCAACCAAATTTTGCAAGCCCCTAATCAACAAAATTTCAAAATATCCAACTTTTTTAAAAAAGGGCTTGACAAAGTAACACAAAGCTGTTATATTAGACTACAGCTCGGGGGATTAGCGCAGCTGGGAGCGCGCTTGACTGGCAGTCAAGAGGTCACCGGTTCAAGTCCGGTATTCTCCATTATAATAACCATGCAAAAGCCCTGAATTTTCATAGGTGGGTTTGATGTAACATTAGAGCTTGGTTAAAAAAATTTTAAAAACGATTAGGTTTTGTGCCTGATTGTTTTTTATTATCACTCATAAATGTTTAAGGTGAAAAAATTTGAAACTTAACCAGGGGGAATACCGTTGCAGCTAAAGTTATTTTTGGAAGAGGAAGCCGCGGAATTGGGTGTTAGGCTGGATAATCAGGCGATTGACCAACTGTGGGCATATAAGGATTTTTTGAAAGAGTATAATGAAAAAGTTAATTTGACCGCCATAACTGATGATGAGGGGATAGTTACCAAGCATTTTTTGGATTGCTTGACCATTTTGCCTTATTTGGGGCAAAACAGCCGCGTTGTTGACGTTGGCACGGGCCCAGGGTTTCCAGGGCTTGTGGCGAAAATTGCCCGTCCAGATTTGGATTTAACCTTGATAGATGCTAGGGGCAAAAAGGTTAAGTTTTTGGAGGAAGCCGCCCAATTACTGGGTTTGGAGGGTGTGAGTTGCATACATGACCGCGCAGAGGACAGGCTAAAAGTTCCAGGGTATGCAAAAGGTTTTGATTATGCGGTTTCCCGCGCTGTTGCGGCAATGGACAAGCTGGCAGGTTGGTGCTTGCCTTTTGTGAAGCCTGGCGGGCAATTCATTGCTATGAAAGGCCCGAATTTTCAAGAGGAATTAGACGCGGGGGCTAGGCAAATCGCCAAGCTAGGCGGCAAAGTTGATAAAATCGTGGAATTAAACTTGCCTAGTGATTTGACCCGCAACCTAATCATCATAAGCCGCCGATGAAATAGTTTTATTGACAAAGTGCGTAAAATGGGGTATACTCTTTATAGATGATGAGGAGGCGACAAATGTCAAAACAAGCTCCCGAATTTAAGAAAAAAGCTGTTGCTTTGCAGTATAAGCTAGGCTTTGCTGCCCCTAAGGTGGTTGCCACAGGCACAGGGCAAATTGCCCAAAGAATTATGGACATTGCCCAAGAATCCGAAGTGCGCCTTTATAAAGATGCCAAACTTGCCGCGGCTCTAACCAAAGTAAACCTTGGTGACGAAATACCGCCAGAGCTGTATCAGGTTGTGGCGCAAATTTTGGTGTTTATTGATAATTTGGATGCCTTGGAGGCTATGAAAACTTATGACCAGCAAAGCTAAAGGAAATTACGGCGAAAATACAGCCCTTGGCTTCCTAGAATCCAAGGGCTACCGCATTTTGTCCACAAACTATAAAGCAAATGGAGGCGAAATAGATATAATTGCTAAAGATGGCGAATATATCGTGTTTGTTGAGGTTAAGTATAGGCGCGGCAACGCTTTTGGTGATGGTTTCGACGCCATAACCCCCGCAAAGGTTCGCCGCATCATAAAAACCGCAAAAGTCTACCTTCACAAACAAAACCTATGGGAAGCCCCCTGCCGTTTCGACATAATTGAGATTTTTGGGCATGAACAACTGGAAATTGACCATGTGGAAAATGCCTTCTGGGAGCAATAGCCCCCTTCTAAAATACAAACACAAGCAAAACAGAAGCGACAGCAAGGGCGAAAAACACCGCTTTATTCCACTTAAATACACGCCCAGAACCATGTGACGACATGGGCATGAAAGGCAGGCATCTATAAATTAACAAAACAGACGCAACCCCTCGCGCGCTAGACAAAAACCCATTATCAAGAAATGACCCGCTTGCCGCAACGCCAAGCAAAAACAGCCACACAAGGATGGAATTTAGTGCTAGGTCGCGTTTTAATTGCGGCGTGTTTTCGTAGTGGACAGGGTACCAGTTCCCAATCATCGGAAAGAAGAAGAGTATAGATGAAACTGGGGATACTAAAAAGCCGCCTTGGGTTAAGCGAAAGCTCCATTTTCGTTTTGTTACCAATGTTCCAATCCAGCCAACGGCTGCACAACCGAAAAACACAAAGGCGAGGGCGGTCACAGCCTGAAGAAGATTGCTGGAATTAATCATTATAAGCAGGGCATTTACCAATAGGTAAAGTCCAATTTGTATCAGGCTTATATCTCGTCTTTCAAATTTTTTCGTTTCCTCTTTATCGGGAAGGGCTAGGTAGAAATCTGCCCCTACACAGAAGCCGAAGGATGTGATAGAATAGGGCGGCGGCGAGGTTGTCAATGTGGTTTTTGTTGCTCTTTGCGTTATCGTTGTTATCATTGCCGATAACATTATCATAACCGCCGCTTAAATCCTCGTTATCGAATATTTGACTAACAGCCCACCTTGCGCCGTTATATTGTTGCTGTATCTTGCGTTGGTTGGCGGCGTTGTCTGTTAGGTATTGCAAAGCGGGGGTTATGGTATCTTGTATAAATGAGCTTATGGGGGAGCTTATGAGCGGTGTATTGTAGTATAATTGCACAGCACGATATACCCTTATACGGCTTGCACCGCCTATTAGGGTTAATTCTTGCGGCATGGTGTATTTTAGCGACATAGAGCGGTATAATTGCGGGGATAGTTTTTTAAGGAGCTTATAAAAGGTGTATTTTTCTTGTGGATTGCCCTTGCTATCAAGCGGGCTTTTGGAATTGTAAAAGTATTCTGTTTCGGGTATGTGTATGTAGGTTGTGTCATTATGGATTATTTCATAGGGCGGTTGATTTTGTTGCGCTTGTGATAATTGTGGTGCTTGTGTTTCGTGTGGTTGTGCTGATTGCATAATAAAATCCCTCTTTTCCGCATAGCTTGTTATATTGTATTCCCTATCCACTCAAAATATGGTAGACGAAAAAAGGGCTATAATTTATTATTATTAGCCCTTTTTTCGTCTACCATATTTTTATGTTATGTGGGATTTTACAACACTTTGCGGCAAGGTTTAAGGCTTATTTATGAGCTTATAGCAAGCGGGGTTATAAATAGCCTTGCACTATCTATTTTGGGGCGTTCAAGAAGTTTTCGGCGTTATAAAGTTTGAGCAAGGCGGCTGAAAGCCGCCGCCCTCTTAACTTTGTTACGCCGCCAAAACTTCTTACGCCCTTATTATTATATGTGAGCTTGCGAGCTGATATAATATGATTATCAAGGGGAGCGGGCAAGTGTTAGAGAGTTTATATAAAGCGGTATATCAATAACAACCTTGCCCTGAAATGTTGGGGCGTTCAAGGAGTTTCAGGCGTTGTAGATTTGCAAGTAGGCGGCTGAAAGCCGCCGTATTCTTGCAAATGTGAACGCCGAAAACTCCTAAGCCCCCGCAATAAATAAGTTATTACAAGAGCGGGTTGCATACTTTGCCCCCACGCCTTACGGCGTGGGGGCTTTAATACTAATATGAAAAGCGGGTTATCTATGCCGCCGCCCACCTATTGCAATAACAGCTAATAACAAAACACTATGAAATGCGCCGCCCTTGCAAGCAGAAGTTTTCTTGTTTTGAGTATTGCCAATGCGCAAAGTGCCACAATATAGAAAATGCAAACACAAGAAAAGGAGAGTAAGGACGGCAACAAAACCACATAACCCAAAACACCAACCCGCCGCTGTGGAGCTTGTCCGTGCAATGCTTGTCTTATCCCCGCGCCGCTTTTTGTTGTATTTTGTGCTTGCAAATGCCGCTGAAAAATGTTAGAATATAAGGTAATACGGCGGTTTGTTGTTGGTGTGATTTATTCTATACGTTAGCTTAGAATGTACCCAATAGG
Organism: Defluviitaleaceae bacterium; assembly: GCA_009787945.1. Classification (GTDB taxonomy): domain Bacteria; phylum Bacillota; class Clostridia; order Lachnospirales; family WRAX01; genus WRAX01. The sequence continues at coordinate 1,868 of WQSI01000036.1, read as the reverse complement.
CCCAAAGGTTTTTCTGCCCAGCTTTACAGCTTCTCCTAATTCGCCGCCTTGGGGTTCACGAATTACGATTTTCATATGCACACCTCAATTCTCGTTTGTTTCATTGTGTTGGGATTATTTTTTACGCTTTCCGAAAAAACCCTTCTTACCATTGTCGATATTTTCTAAGTCCTCCCCCCCTTCACTGGCAAATTGGCGAAGAAGCTCCTTTTGGCTGTCATTTATGGTTTTCGGCACGACCAATTTTAAGGTTACAAGCAAATCGCCGCTGCGGCTAGGAGCGTTTAACAGAGGCATACCTTTGCCTTTTAGGGTTACGGTGGTTTCTGGTTGTGTGCCTGGTTGTATGGTGTGTTTTTCGTCGCCATAGGGGGTTTCTATGGTAAGCTCCGCCCCTAGGGTTGCCTGGGCAAAGCTGATGTTTTTCTCCATAAACACGTGAATCCCCTTGCGCTTGAAAACCTTGTGAGGGCTTACCATAATGCGTATATAAAGGTCGCCGCGGGGAGTGCCAATTTCGCCTGCTTCCCCTTGACCTGTATATTTTATATGTTGTCCGTTTTCGATACCTTTAGGGATTTTAACGACGATAGTGCGAGGTTTTGCGACCTTGCCACGTCCTCCGCAAGGCGCGCATTTCTCTCGGATTATCTTGCCTGTTCCGCGGCAGGTTTTACAGGCAGTGGTGGTTTCCATGTAGCCTAAAATGGTCTGCATGGTCTGGCGCACCTGTCCAGAGCCGCCGCATCCGCCGCAATTTTCCGCTACAGTGCCAGCTTTCACGCCAGAACCCTTGCAGCTGTCGCAAATATCTTTGATAGACAGCTCAATATCCCTTTCGCCACCTTTTACCGCGTCCATAAAATCCACGGTTATTGTGGCTTCTACGTCATTGCCGCGGGCAGGACCTCTACGCCCTCCGCCGCCGCGACCGCCAAAGCCCCCAAAACCTCCAGCCATGCCCCGCAAAATCTCTTCCAAATCGTCAAAACCTGTACCTCTAAAGCCGCCGCCGTAACCTCCGCCGCCACCGCCCTGTTGGGTGTGCCCAAAACGGTCGTATCTGGCGCGTTTGTCTGGGTCGCTTAGGGCTTCATACGCTTCGCTGGCAGCAGAAAAACGAGCCGCCGCCCCTTCATCCCCTGGGTTGTTGTCAGGATGGTGCTTTTTTGCCGCTTGCCTATACGCCTTTTTTATCTCTTCTTCACTAGCCCCTTTATTTATGCCTAGGGTTTCGTAATAATCTTGCTTTGCCATTTTTATTACCTCGCATTTTCTTAAAAATCATTGTCACTAAACTTATTAATGTACTGAAACATCCCCAATTTGCTCACCAGAACCAAAAACTGGTACTGTGATTATTGCCAGCTCTCTGTCCCGAGAAGTTGACGGAATTTCTATAATCAGCTCTGCAATATCCAAAGGAATTAGAAATCCACTATATCTAATTACTGTTATACCCGTGGCAAGGCTTGCTCCTGAAATGACGCCCCCAAGATACCTTTCGCCCCTTGCCGCAGACTGCATCCTAATATTATCTGCATAAACTCTGACGCCCCAGCTATGAAAGTCGTTAACTTCATTAGAGGCGTTCTGAATTGTTAAGCCAAGTGCCACATACTGCATCCCATCTCCTGCGTCCTCAAAAATCCCACCTCTGCGGAAGATAATAGAATTAAGTGTAACGGTTAAATCTTCAAATATAATCACTTGGTCGATGTTGTGGATTATATCGCTCGTTACTTCAACTGGCGGCTCAACTGGCGATTCTGACCAGGCAACATCCGACCAGGTTACAGTTGTTGTGTTCATCCACATTTCATTGCGGGTCATAAACATAAATGCCACCGCGCTAAGAAGAACAATAG
>WQSI01000035.1 GCA_009787945.1 Defluviitaleaceae bacterium | reverse complement strand
GGTTATGTGGAGTTTATCCCCAGGCACAATTTCATAATATATTATGGCGGGGGTGTTATCCTTTGTGTTTACGCGGTTTGCAGGGTCAGCCACAACGGACTTGCGCAGATAGCCCTTTTCATATCCTCTGCGCACCCCTTCGTTTACAGCGTCCTCAATATTGCCGCCTACAATGTGGCAGTCCTGACCCACATTTAAAAACACCATCGCCATGCCCGTATCTTGGCAGATAGGAAGCTTTTCCGCCTTGGCTATGTCCTGGTTTTTTATCATGTCAGAAAGGACTTGCCACCCAAGCCCCTGTTCCTTGGCTAAAGCGTTTTCCATACAGGTTCTAATATCGCAAGGCACTTCTATACAGGCTTTTATGCACAGCTCTGCCACTTTGTCCCTTATATCTTTTACGTTAATTTCTCGCAAACTACCACCTCCTATATAATTTATTATATATTTTAATCCAAAACTCGTCAAGTATATATTTGATATTGTGAAAGACTAAGTAAGAAAAAGTAATCGGAGGGCAAATGTTATGCAAAATGAAGGTTGGAATTTAGAGAATACTTACGCGGCTCTTCCTGAAATATTTTATCAAAACCAAGAGCCAGAGGGGGCTGTAAGTCCAGAAATCGTTATATTTAACCAACCTCTGGCGAAGGAACTTGGGCTAAACCCCGCAAACATATCACCAGATATATTTGCGGGAAGCCGCTTGCCTTGTGGTGCAAATCCTATTTCCCAAGCATATGCAGGTTACCAATTCGGGCATTTTGCCATGTTAGGTGATGGGCGGGCAGTTTTATTAGGAGAGCAAATCACCCCAAAAGGCGACAGATTCGATATTCAATTAAAGGGGTCAGGGCGCACGGCTTTTTCCCGCGGCGGGGATGGTCGTGCCGCTCTTTCCCCCATGTTAAGGGAATATATCATCAGCGAAGCCATGTATTTTCTAGGTATACCAACCACACGTTCCCTTGCAGTTGCAACAACGGGTGTGGATGTTATGCGCGAAAAAACATTGCAGGGTGCGATTTTGACGCGGGTCGCCTCTAGTCATATTAGGGTGGGAACTTTCAACTATATATCTGCTTTTGGCACTAAAGATGATTTGCGTAAATTAGCAGATTACAGCATCTGGCGGCATTTTCCTGATTTGGAGAACAAAGAAAATAAATATATTTTATTTTTACAAGAAGTTGCCAAACGCCAAGGGTCGCTAATCGCAAGCTGGCAGCTGGTGGGTTTTATCCATGGCGTGATGAATACTGACAATATGTCAATAAGCGGCGAAACAATAGATTATGGTCCTTGCGCATTTATGGATACCTACGACCCAGGTACCGTTTTTAGCTCCATTGACAAATTAGGGCGATATGCATACGACAATCAACCTAAGATAGGCGCGTGGAATCTGGCTAGGTTGGCAGAAGCCGTGATGCCTTTATTTGACGGGAGCGAAAGCGAAGTCATTGAACAAGCGAAAGGCTCAATCGCCCAATACTGGGGAAGTTATAACAAAAATTGGATTGCTGGCATGAGGAACAAGGTGGGCATTTTAGGCGAAGAGCCAACGGACACGGAGATGATGGCAGAGCTGTTGGATTTAATGGCAAAAAATAAACTGGATTACACGGCAACCTTTCGCTCCCTGCCCTCTGCCCAAAAGTCACCACCATTAATTGACTGGCATAAAAAGTGGCAATCAAGATTAAAAAATCAAGACGAAAATATAATGCTAAAACACAATCCAGCAGCCATACCAAGAAACCATCACGTAGAAGAAGCTTTGGCTAGTGCCGAACAAGGGGATTTGTCTGAAATGCACAATCTGCTGGCGGCACTAAGCAAGCCATTTGAAGATTCCCAAACCTACTCACAACCACCAAAACATGCGAATTGTGGATACAAGACATTTTGCGGGACATGATGTGATATTAAAAAACTTTTTAAAAATTTTAACAAAAGGTATTGACTTTGACGTTGGGTAATAGTTTATAATGATTTCAAAGGAGGTGCTGAACGAAGTGGAATATACAAGTAACAAGCTTGCAAAAATGTCTGGGATAACCGCCAGAACCCTACGGCATTATGACAACATTGGCTTGTTAAAACCAATAAGAACGGAGTATTCTGGCTATCGCATTTACAGCGAAAAAGAAGTAGATACCTTGCAGCAAATTTTATTTTATAAAGAGTTGGGATTTGCTTTAAGCGACATAAAGGAGTTATTATCCAATCCCACATTTGACAGGCAAGAAGCTTTTAATAAGCATCTTTCAGAACTCCAAAACAAAAGGCAGCGGCTGGACGTATTAATAAACAATGTTACAAAATCTATAGCCGCAATGAAAGGAGAGTTAGCGATGACCGACAAAGAAAAGTTTGAAGGCTTTAAGCAAGACCTAATTAACAGGAATGAGCAAAAATATGGTGCAGAAATACGTGAAAAATATGGTGATGATACCGCGGACAAATCTAATGCCCATTTAAAGAATATGAGCAAGGGGCAGTTTGATAAAGGCGAAGAATTGCGGATAGCTGTAGAAGATGCTTTAAAATCCGCCTTTAAAACAGGTGACCCCGCCAGCAAAGAAGCCTATAAAACTTGCGAATTGCACCGAAAATGGCTGCAAATTTACAGTCCAGACCAATACAACAAAGAATACCACAAAGCCCTTGGGGAAATGTATGTTGCAGACCCGCGCTTTAAATCTTTTTATGATGAGATAGTTGAGGGCGGTGCTGAATTTCTGCGTGACGCCATTAATGTGTATTGTAATTAACACTTGTTGAGGGCGAGGACTTAACCTCGCCCTATTTTTTCAAATTTTTTTGAATTTTTTTCAAAAAACCCTTGACAAAAGTTTTAAAATGTGTATAATGAATAAAATTATATATGGCTATGAACAGGAGAGTAAGTAAAATTTCTGGCTTACAGAGAGTTTCCCCCGTCCCGTTATTTGGGCTGGCTGAGAGGGAAATGCCGTGCAGTTTACTGAATATGGTCTGGGAGCCTTCGAGATTCGAGGTGTTGTTTTACAGGGCTAAGGGTTTCGCGTGTTCGCACGTTACAGCGATAGGATGTTTCGCCTGCAACTTTTTGGCCAGCATCTGATGAGGTCTTGGTGGCGACATCAAGATGAACTAGGGTGGTACCACGGGTGAATTTCTCGTCCCTAGGGATTGCATTTTTATGTGCATTCCCTAGGGGCTTTTTGGTCTTTGGGAAGCACAACGAAGGGGGTGTGGAGATGATGCCAGTAATAGAATTATCTGGCGTTACGAAGATTTATAGCACAGGTGAAAAAGCCCTGGACAATGTGTCCCTAACAATTGAACAGGGGGATGTTTTTGGCATAGTGGGCAAAAGCGGAGCTGGCAAATCTACCATGTTAAAGCTTTTCGGGATGCTAGAGCAGCCCACCGCGGGGGATTTGACAATCTTAGGCGAGTCTGCCTGCGGAATTAAAAACAGCAGGGCTAATGCAATCAAGAAAAACATCGGCACGGTTTTTCAGGGTTATAATTTGCTGATGCAGCGGTCAGTCGCCAAAAACATTGCTTTCCCTTTAGAGTTAGCTGGTGTTGACAAAAAAACCATAAAAGGCTACTTCCAACACAAAAGGCTCATCAAAAAACGCTGTGAAGAATTAGCGCAACTGGTGGGGCTTGGCGATAAGACGGAAGCGTATCCTGCCAGTTTGTCTGGCGGACAAAAACAAAGGGTGGCAATCGCCCGCGCCCTTTCTACAAGTCCAAAAATCCTCTTATGTGACGAGCCGACATCTGCTTTAGACAGCTTTACCGCTAAAGAAATACTGAAGCTGATAAAGGAAATTAATGTCAAACTCGGCACGACCATAGTAATTATCACCCACGACATCCATGTGGTGCGTGCCGTGTGCAACAAGGCTTTGGTGTTGGAAGGGGGACAAATTGTGGAGATGGGCAATGTACCGCAAATTTTAGAAAACCCTAAAAATCCCGCCACGCGAATGTTGCTGGATTTGTAGTATTAGTAAAGGAGGGTGATTTAATGGCAAATCTTTGGGAAACATTTTTAAACTTTAGGGAGGTTATTTGGACAGAAACCTTGACCACCCTTTATATGACCTTTACCACGGTGGGATTGGCTTATCTTTTGGGTCTACCTCTAGGCGTTTTAATAGTATGCCTCAACAAAGGCGGGCTTTTCCCTAACAAGCCAATCCATGCTGTTCTTGGCTTTGTGGTCAACACTGTCCGCTCTATACCGTTTTTGATACTTATGGTAGCTTTGATGACATTTACCCGCTTTGTGGTAGGCACTGGAATTGGGTCTACCGCCGCCCTTGTACCTCTCATAATCGCTGCCGCCCCCTTTATAGCGAGGATGGTAGAGGCTGCCATCAACGAAGTGGATGTTGGGGTGATTGACGCGGCAAAGTCCATGGGGGCTACCAATCTGCAAATAATTTGCAAAGTTATGCTGCCAGAAAGCATACCTTCCCTTATACGCGGGTTTTCCATTACGGCAATAATGATTATGAACTTTTCCGCCATGACGGGGGCCATTGCCGCTGGCGGGCTAGGCGACATGGCAATAAGATACGGTCATATGCGAAGCGACACAGATGTTATAATTGTTATTGTGGTTGTGATTGTTATTATTGTAACATTGATACAGTTGCTATTTAACTTTTTGGCGGCGAAAATTGACAAAAGAATTATCCAAAGGAGGATTTAGTATGAAAAAGATTTTAAAAGCTTTGTTGGTGTTTGGTGTATTTGGCTCTTTGTTTGTTTTGGCGGCTTGCGGGGGCGATGACGACGACAATGTAATACGCATTGGCGCAACTGCTGTACCTCACTCAGAAATTTTAGCCCATATAACCCCCGCGTTGGAAGAACAAGGTTTTGAAGTGGAACTTAGAGTGTTTAACGACTTTATAGCCCCCAACATTGCACTTAATGAAGGGGATATTGACATTAACTTTTTCCAACACCGCCCGTTTTTACAGGGCTTTAATGCAGACAACAACGCCAACCTTGTGCCTGTTTTCGGTGTCCACTTTGAACCCTTGCGCCTTTATGCAAACACCCCAAATACCAGTTTGGACAGCCTAGGTGCTAACGCAATCATCGCTATACCTAACGACCCCACCAACGAGGCTCGCGCCTTACAGTTGTTGGAATCCCTAGAGCTTATCACCCTATATGACGAAACCCGCACCACGGCAAACGCCACCCAGAGCATCGCCCAAAACCCTTTAGACTTGGATATTCGCCCGATGGCTGCAGATGTGTTGGCTTCTGTGCTTGCGGATGTGGACTTTGCAGTCATCAATGGCAATTTTGCTTTGCAGGGCGGCGTCATCCATCTAGCTGTTGAAGGTAGCGGCGAGGACACGGTTTCCTCTGCCGCCCAAGAGTTTTTCACCAACTTTGTGGTGGTTCGTGATGGTTATCAGGATGATGCGAGAGTGCTGGCTCTTATTGACGCATTGAATAGCCAGTCTGTTAGGGATTTTATTGATGCCCAATACCAAGGCAGGGTTGTACCGACGTTTTTACAACCCTAAAACAACAAAAAAGCAGGTATATTCCTGCTTTTTTGTTTATGTCTACAATTTTTATTAAAAAATATAAAAAAAGCCTTGACAAGAGGTGTCGAAATGTGTATAATAGCTGGAAGATTATTAGAAGGTTGAGGTTTAAGCATATGAATATGACTTTAAACTTAAATTTGCAAACAGCACAAAATAGGAGAAGACCACAATGGGCAACCGTGTGTGGTGGTTTTGTGTTGTGTGCTCCTTTGGATAATCCCCCAGAATAATTTTCTGCGATTGTACAAGTGAACTCACAAAAATATAACAAAACAAACCTATCTCGGTTAAGCCCAGATGGGTTTGTTTTTTTACATATATAAAAAAATAAATTAAAAAAGGAGTATGATTTTATGAAAAAAACGTTCAAAAACCTACTGGTAGTTCTTATGGCAGCCATGGCTTTAGGCGCATTTGCCGCTTGCGGCGGCAACGACAATGATGGGTTAACCATCAATGAAGGTGTTTTGACAATTGCATCCAGCCCGAACTTCCCGCCTTTCGGCTACATCGCTGACGGTGGTGGTTATGCAGGGGTTGATATTCAGTTAGCAACAATGATAGCGGAGGAATTGGGTCTTGAGCTTAGAGTTGAAAGCATGCCTTTTGCCTCGGTTCTAATGGCTACTCAAACAGGGTATTCAGATGTGGCAATTTCAAGCATGACCATTAACGACGCAAGAAGGCAAAATATGAATTTTTCTACGCCTTATCTCATATCGGGTCAGGTTATTATAACCCTTAGCGGCAACGACAGCCTTGTGGGAAAAGATGCTGATGAGATTATCGAATATCTGCGCACTGCAAGAATGGGGGCGGGAACTCCAGCCAACACGGGAGCTATATTTGCCGCTGATGTTATAGGTGCAAATGTTACCAATTTCCCATCAACTGCCCTTATGGTTGCGGGAATTGCCCAAGGTGCTGAGGGCGTGGAGTATGGAATATTAGACCATTCCGTTGCTTTTACCATGATTTCAGACCACCCAACTCTACAAGTTATTGACGTGCCTCTCACCCGCGAATACTACGGAATAGGTGTAACTCTTGGCAATTATGAACTGTTAGAAAAAATTAATGAAGCCCTTGATGTCATTATATCCGATGGCAGATTAGATGCTATTTTAGCACAGTATGGGCTTTACATGAACATGGGAAGATAGGGATTTTAGGATGTGTCGCTTCTGTTTTAGGGTTTTGATTATTCAAACCCTAAAACAGAGCAACACTAAATTGATTAAGGGGGTTGACTTTAAATGCAAACAAATCTATTACAAAATATGAGGCAAACCATAATTGACCACCACAGTCTTATTTTGCCTGCCCTAAGAGATATTATTATTATTGCTTTGCTGGGGTTTGTTTTGGCTTTTATTTTGGGCACATTAATTGCCCTTGTAACAACAAATCCCAACCAAAATATCTTTTCAACAATCGCCAAAAAATTCTTTGCAGGCTATGTGCTTTTAATACGGGGATTACCTTTAACGGTGCAGCTTCTTTTATGGTTTTTCGTCATTTTTCCTTTGGTTATAGGGTTAAGACTGCCTGCTTTTACAGTCGCAATTATAGTTTTCACAATTGATGGCTCTGCTTATATTTCTGAAACCATAAGAGGTGCTGTGCAAAGCGTGGACAAAGGTCAATTTGAAGCGGGGCGTGCCGCAGGGCTTACAAATTTCCAGACAATGCGAAAAATTATATTGCCCCAGGCATACAGAAATTCGGTTCCACAATTTGGCAATGAGTTAATAGGGATGACGAAAGCCACAAGTGTGCTGAGTTTTATCACTATAACAGATATAACTCTAGCTGCCAACTTGATTATAGCAAGAACATTTGAGCCGATTACACCCTATTTGCTTTTAGGTATAACATATCTTGTTATTGTCTATTTCTTAACGTTAATAATAAAATTCTTTGAAAAGGTGGTGTTTGTCCGTGGGAGAAAATATAATTCGCGCAAAAGGTTTGTCTAAACACTTCGGAGATGCCTTGGTTTTAGACAATGTTAACCTTGAAGTTAAAAAAGGTGAACGTATCGCCATTATCGGCGCAAGCGGCAGCGGAAAATCAACACTTTTACGCTGCCTTAATATGTTGGAAAAACCAACAGAAGGTGAAATTATTTTCCAAAATGAAAGGCTAGACCAAGGCGACATAAACAAGAAGCGTCAAAAAATAGGTTTTGTGTTCCAAAACTTTAATCTATTCGCGAATATGAATGTTATAAAAAACATTACTTTGGCGACCCTTATGCAAAATAAATCCCTAAACAAAGAGGTGGTAAACCGAAAAGCTATGGAGCTTCTAACAAAGCTGGGCTTAGAGGACAAAGCTTATGCCTGGCCTGATGATTTAAGCGGAGGACAAAAACAGCGCGTTGCCATTGTGCGCGCACTTATGAGCGACCCCGAAATCATGCTTTTTGACGAACCCACATCCGCCCTTGACCCAGAGCTTGTTAAAGAGGTTTTAGATGTGATACTAGAACTCGCACAGACGGGCATGACTATGGTAATAGTTACCCACGAAATGAAATTCGCAAAAAATCTCGCTGATAGAGTGGTTTTTGTTGATAAGGGGAAAATTGCTGAAGAAGCCCATCCCAACGAGCTTTTTGGAAACCCAAAATGTGAGCGGCTTAAAGAGTTTTTGTCAAAGGTTTTAGACTAAAGCAACTTAAAAGGAGAGATTAGCATGGACAATTTATGGAAAGGCCGATTGGTAAAAAGCCTTGACCAAATGGCAAAAAATTTTAACGACAGCATCCATTTTGATTATATAATGTTTGAAGAAGATATAAACGGCAGTATTGCACACGCCAACATGCTTGGCGAAGTGGGAATAATAGCCAAAAAAGAGTCAGATGAAATTATAAGGGAACTAGAAAAAATTAAGCAAGATATTAAAAATAATAATTTACAAATTGACTTTGATGCTGAAGACATTCACACTTTTATTGAGGCAGAGCTAACGAGCCGCATTGGTGACATAGGGAAGAAATTGCACACAGCCCGTTCCCGCAACGACCAAAGTGCTGTAACAACAAAACTTTTTTTGCGCAAAAAAATAAATGAAATCAAACATGGTATTAAATGCCTTGTCGGCACTGTTGTGGAAATCGCGGAAAACAATATAGATACTATAATGCCTGGTCTGACCCATCTTCAACTGGCACAGCCCACAACCCTAGCCCATCATTTTTTAGCATATAATGCCATGTTCATGCGCGATTACGCACGTTTTGACGATTGTTTAAAGAGGCTTAACACAAGCCCCCTTGGGGCTGGGGCTCTTGCTGGAACAACTTTTCCAATTAACCAGGAAATGACAAGCGAAGCCTTGGGTTTTACAAACCCCTGTTTTAACAGTTTGGATGCAATAAGCAGCCGCGACCATATAATTGAGCTTGCAAGTGCCTGCTCTATTTTAATGATGCACTTCAGCCGCCTTTGCGAAGATTTAATTATTTGGAATAATCAGCTATTTGATTTTGTTGTATTTGATGACGCCCATTCCACAGGTTCTAGCATGATGCCGCAAAAGAAAAACCCCGATTTAGCCGAGCTTATCCGCGGCAAAAGCGGGCGGTGCTATGGAAACCTTATGTCTTTATTAACCATGATGAAAGGCCTTGCTCTAAGTTATAATAAAGATATGCAGGAGGACAAGCAGCCGATTTTTGACAGCGTTGATACGGTTTTACAAAGCCTTGACATTTTGACAGAGATGCTTTCAAAAATAACTTTTAACAAGCAAACAATGTTGATGGCTTGTGAAAAAGGTTTTATTAATGCAACAGATTGCGCAGATTATCTTGTGGGCAAAGGTGTGCCTTTTAGAGATGCCTACAAAATAACAGGGGAGTTAATAAATTTTTGTATAAATGAAAATAAAACTTTGCAAGAGGTTAAAATTGAAGATTATAAGTCATTTTCACAATACTTTGAAAAAGACATATATGATGCAATAGATTTAATAAAATGCGTTGCACGAAGAATTAAAGGCGGCGGGCCCGCACCAGAATCCCTCAAAAACCAGATAGATGTATCGAAAAACTTCTTGAATAACCTTTAATCTTAAAGTTTTTGGACATAGAAAAACCCCACCTGAATACGGTGGGGTTTTAAAGTTAGAACTTTGTTATCTTCTGGAACTACCTTGGTTTGGTGCTTCGATAAGAATTGGAGTTGATGGTGGCAACACTGGCAACATTTCAATTCCGAAAGATGGTTGCTCTGTGTTCAAAGTTGGTAAATCCTCTGTTGGTTGGGTTGACGCTGGAGGACGGTTAACAGGTCTACCTGGATTTTGCGCAGGAGGCACAATAATCGTAGGTACATCCGCTGGTTGCTCTGCGTCTATTGATGGAACATCAACAGGTTGCTCTGGAGTTGTTGGTCTTTGAGGTGCATCTGGCTGGCCTCCGCCTCCAACAAGAACAAATGGAACTGTCAAGATTGCATAATCAATACCCAAAGTGCTTGGTACAGCAGTAATGGTGAAACCGTTTAGGATTTCATTTACATTGGTTGCGTTGTTCAAGCTGTCGTTGTTTACTCCAAACTCGATTTCCCAACCGCCGTTCCAACGCCATCCAGTGGCAGGAGCTGCCAAGAATTCAATTGGAGTATCGTAAGGAACGTAGATGTATTCTTTGCCTTCAAGGGAAAGATTTACATTTTCGCCATCTTCTTCGATAACCATGTACAGATGACCTTCACCGATGGTGTTAAGGTAAATACGCAACTGGTCATCCTCTACCTCTTCTGGGCGGAAGGTTACGGTTACGTGGTGGTCAAAAGCGATGTTACGAATTGTGAAAGTTGGCAATGGAACAACTACGTCATTTTGAGCAAATGCATCAGCACTGGCAGTTTGTGCGCCAAACGCCAAAGTCCAATCAGCTACCTCAAAACCAGGTGCTGGATGTCCTATAAATACGATGTCGTTTCCAGCTGGAACAAGGTCACCACTTTCAACAGTAACATTGCGAGTGATGTCGCGCGCGGTCATCGTGCCGTTTTCGCCAGCAACAAATGTTACAACGCGACCGTCTACAATTTCCTCTCCAGCAGGGGCTACCACAAATGGAGTTGCAGCGGTTATGTTAGCTCCAAAGAAAGGATTTGGACCGTGACCAATACCAAAACCTTCAACGGTGCGCAAGTAATATGTTGCGCCCTGGAAGTTTTCTGGGAAGTTGAAACCAAATATAAATTCGCCAGTTTCATAGTCAATCGTAAGAGTTTGGCCATTTACAAGGTTACCCCAACCAGCGCCAAAGTTGATGGAGCTTAGGCTGTACCAGTAGTCAAAAGCCCAATCTGGAGATTCTAAGCTTCTAACGTCATGTTGAACAGCTAAATCATGTCCAGCGCTTTGGATTCGTCCAGTTATCATCATGGACGTGTCTTCTTCTTCAAAAGTGAATACTTCTTCATCAAAGATTATGGTTGGTTCCTCAGATGTTACGATGAAACGGTTGTGCGTGCCAAATGGACCGAAAAACTCTTCAGGGCCGCTTCCGATACGTACATAAGTTTCATAAATACCATCTGGCAAAAGACCAGCTTGAGTGTTAATGCTAATAAAGTTGTTTAGGTTAACTGTGCCATTTACAGGTAACGCAGGGTGGCTACCCATTTGCACAAAAGCACCGTTTGGAAGCCTTGCATACAACGCAAATGGATGAGTTCCCGTTTGTGCCATTGTGTCAATGATGTGAATACGAGCTGTTGCTGTGTTAGACACAGAAATATTCAAAGGTGGCGCTGGAATATGACGGATTTCTGGGTCGTCTGCCGTCCAGCGAACATGACCAGACACAATTGGTCTTCTAACACCAGTATAATCGTGATTAAGTTCAAAACGCTCTACTGGCTCACCTTGATAGAAGGCTGCAAAAGGCATGGTGATTTGTTGGTCAGCATTTGTGAAAATGATATTTCCTTCGTAATATGCATTTTCAACAGCGTTTTCAGCAAATCTCATTTCAAAAGTAACGGTATTTTGAGTGGTATTAACAACGTCAAGGGTAACGCCAACAGAGTTTCCGTTAAATTGCACATTTGGCGTCCATGTACCAGTAGAATTATGGAAAGTTACTGTCTTTTGCTCGCTTGCATCACTTCTGATGCTACCGAAAGACAATGAAGACATTTGACCATAAACCCAAGTTGCGTTGCCAGCATTATCGCCAGCGATTGGTACATAAGTTTCGGTTGTTGCAAATGTGTTACCAATTTCAAACATGCCAACTGGATTAACAAAGCCAGCACCAACATTGAAAACAGAGTAGAAATCGCCACCGTTGGTTGCTTGGATGATAGCACTTGGAGTGCCTGTTAGCGGCACTGCTGTGTTCATCATGCGAGCTCTAACTTCAGCTGGTGGCATGTCTGGGTTTGCATGCAGAAGAAGTGCAGCAACACCAGAAACAGCAGGAGCAGACATAGAAGTTCCGCTGCTTGTTCCGAATGAATAGTGATGAACCGCGTTTGGACCAGGAGCTACGGTTGGGTCAATTACAAATGATGGAAGAGCAGATACAATACGGTCACCTGGGCCCACGATGTCTGGCTTTAGGTGAAGCGTTCCTTGCACAGGACCACGAGAGCTAAATACGCTTATGTTGTCTGGCAATGGAGTGTAAGTTTTATTTCCTGCATATTCAAAATTAACTACGCCTGTTGAGTAAGCCGCGCCAAATACAGAGCGATAAGCTTGGCGAACAATGAAACTTGGGCTATGATTTTGTCCAGATATTCCGCCACTGGCAAGAGAAGCGTTTTCTAGAGAAGTTGGGTCTTCTGGTGCGCGGTCGTCAATCATAAACCACGCAGCGGCGTTTAGCTCTTGTGCTATCGCGCGCATAGTTCCAGTTCCAAGACCTCTCTCGATTACTGCCAATTGTCCAGTGAGGTCGCCGCCAAGGCGATTACGGATTTGAGCTATGTATGCATCAAAGGCAGGAGTACCTTCAGCTGGAGTTTGTGTGCCAGCGCGGTTGCCTAAGAAAGTATATTGAGTGATGCTTGAAAGGCTCTCAGCATCAAAGCCGAAATTCAAGCCATCTAAACGTGACCAAATTGGCACTCCATCAATATATACTTGCCCATCCAATCCAGGACGTCCAAGACCACCACGTTGACCAGAACCAACGGAGATAGCAAGGGAAGCTGTTCCAGGATTACCTATAGACATATAGTTTTGTGCACCGTTGTTACCAGCAGAGATGATGAAAGTGATGCCGTCTAACACACCAAGATGCACGGCTTGATTGCTTGCGCCAAATGGGGAAGGCGTGTTAGCGCCAAGGGACATGTTTACAATGTCCATACCATCAGCATGAGCAGCTTCAATACCAGCAACTATGATAGCATTAGGTGTAGAGCCAGATAGCACGCGATAGTGGTAAAGAGTGGCATAAGGTGCAATCGCAATTATAGAACCAGCAACGTGAGTACCGTGGCTTGTTGCGCCAATGCCAGTGAAACCAGGTTGCCCAGGCAAACGCTCCATAATGTTGTTAGGGTTAGTTGCGCCACCTAGAACAGGGGCAGGTCCGCCAACAACAACATCTGGAATAAAGTTTGTTCCACGCTGACGACCTAGGGTTTCGTCAAAGCTTTGAGCAAAAACTGGGTGGAAGTAATCAATACCAGTGTCCAAAACACCAACACGAACACCTTCGCCAGGTCTGTTGATGTCTTGCTCAGCTAGCATATCCCACACTTTCTCAATTTCCATGGCTTCTAAAGCTCTTTCCATGAAATGCTCAATCGGAGCTTTGTCTGCAAACTCTAAGGATGAAGTACCAGCAAATGCGCTGCTACTGTCATAATTTTGCAGGTCAGCCGCTGCATAATAGCGCGGTGCAGGCGTTACAGAAAATACGCCTTCAAGACCTGCGATAACCTCTAGCATATCTGCAGAAACAGTCATAAACGCGCCGTTGAATAGGCTGTGGTGCATAGAGTCAACTTGCAACATGCTGTTGCTTGTAAAAGGAACAACAACAGAGTTGAGGGCGTTTTGGAAAACTCCGTGAGCTGCAAGAGCTTGGGCTTCGTAACCCATTCTCACGCCTCTTTCGTGACCAATCTCTCCCAACAGGCGCAAAGCAACCGCTGGGGGCGTGGTGAAAGCTACGGCAACTTCCAAAATTTCGCTTGGGTCGCCAGAGAGGGCAAGCTCTCCGTCAAAACCAGCAACACCAAGGGTTTGTCCCCAAGATTGTGTCAAAAACGTTACGGTTTCTTCAGCGTAAAGGGTTGGGAAATCGTCAGAACTTTCTAAGGACCAAGTTCTTTGAGATGAGCTTTCCAATTCGGAAAGAGTAACTTGACTTTCTCGAGCATTAAGCTCAATCGGTTCAGCAGCAACAGCCGCGCTGAACAATGAAAGGGTCAGGAGCATAGCAAGGAAAGCGGATACCACTTTCGAAGATGCTTTTTTGAAATTTCTCATATTCAATTCCTCCTTAAATAGGTTGTATAAAAATTTTAACATTACTTTTAACATTTGTCAATAGGTTTTTCCATTAAATATCAACTTCATGGATAATTGCCAAAAGTCTGCTAAAAATTGCCGCAACTTCTGACCTTAAAGCCAAGCCTTGAGGGTCAAATGTTTCATTTGGTCTACCCTGGATTATACCTGCGGCTTGCACAATGCCAACGCTAGACACTGCCCAATAGGAAATGTCCATCTGGTCTGCAAATGCTTGCATGTAGTTGATTGGCAATTCAATACCTTGTATTTCGGTATATCTATGCATCATCACCGCCATTTGCTCGCGGGTGACAGGTTGGTTTGGTGCAAAATTGTTGTTTCCGACACCTAAGGTTACGCCATTGGTATAAGCCCACTGAACAGCAGGGAAATACCAAGCATTTTGGGCAACATCACCAAAGATTTGGTCGGCTTGTGCATATGCATCCAAGTCAGCCTCTTCCAAATTCGCCATAACCTGTGCAAACATTGCACGAGTCATGTTAAAATCTGGCGCAAAGATGCGATATTCTATACCTTGGAACAGCCCGAAATGCGCCACAATGGTAACATATCCATGATACCAGGCATCCGCTGCCACATCGTCAAACAACTCAGAAGCGGGGGTCATATTCTCAAAAGGTGATGGAGCCGCTTGTTGTGGTGGTGTTGGCGGAGCTTCTTGAGGTGGGGTTGGTGGGGCTTCCTGAGGTGGTGCTGGTGGGGCTGG
>WQSI01000034.1 GCA_009787945.1 Defluviitaleaceae bacterium | reverse complement strand
GCAGGGCCCACGGCACTTTGCACGAAGTGAAAGTGTCTAAGTGGGTTCATGACACTTTGCAAAAGTAGTCATGATAACGCTCCTAACGCAACCACGCATAGTGTGATATTGCTCTTATATCTACAGGCAAAGCATAAAGGCATACTTGCTGAAAAGAAAAATATCGCCAACGGTATGACGATATTTTCGATAGGCGATATAGCGATTGTTGGTTGGGGCGAAATCCGTGCCAGCCCAAAAAGCCTGTAAATTAGCCATTTCTAAGATGTGCAATTTTGATACGCATATACCTATATCATTCAAAATCCCCTTAGCCTTATCCGTCACCATGGTGAAGCGTTGTGAAAGGTAGCGTATTGCCGCGGCAAGCTCGCCATCTGGCCCGCCATATTGGGTTATGATGACTTTGGCGGCGCGGGGGTTTGGTTTGGTTATTTTAACTGGAAATTGTAGCTTTTTTTCGTAAATCCACATGGGTTATACCTCCCTAATTTAGCTTGAAATTGGCTTCGCTTTCCCATGGCCATGGGCTTTTTGTCCATTGCCAGTCGCTTGCGTGGTTTTCGGTACACATGCGCAAAGGTCCAAAATTTTCTTCATATTGTTTGCGCAGGGTTTCCGAGTCTTTGCTTGCTTGGTTGTGGAGGGCAAGTCCGTTTTGGCATGTTGGGTTATTGTTAAGGTACAGCCCTAAGTCTAACAGCATAAAATCCACAATTGACAGCTTTTTCAGCACTTCTTCACGGTTAGCGTTCATTTCGCCATCTCCCTTCATAAGGAATATTAAGTTCTGGAAAAATTGTGCCTTTTTTAAAGCCTGTGGTGGCTTGGTAGATGCGGCACAGCTTTTGTTGGGGAACATATGCCTTTCCAAATCCCGTGAAGTTCATTTCTGGGATGTGGTTTTCACAGCCAAGGTCGCCAACGTGCAAAATTTCCTCATGGTTCTGGGTTTCTTGGTCGTTTGACATTCTGTTTCGTGGTTGGTCGGCACAGACGCAATCGGCACAGCCCCTGCACTCGTCATTTTTGTCTAACATGATAGCCTCCTATTTTCGTAACCTTCAACCCATAATATTCAAGCTTCGCCTACTGTGTAACAGACTTTTTAAAATTTGGGGCGTATATGTTAAGGGTGCAAATTAAAATCAGGGGGAGGGGGGCGAAATATAAGTGTTTAGCAAAGTTGGAAGTTTTGTGCTATTGACAAATCTGCCAACTTGCTGTAAAATCAAATTTGCGATTTTTGCAATAAATTTTAGGAGGTAACAATGAAGAAAATGTTAAAAAACTTTGGTGCGGTGCTTTTGGCTGGCATTATGCTGGTTTCGCCGATTATGGGCGTAACTGCACAGGCACAGACGGGTAATGTAACCCGCGGACAATTCGCAACAATGGTGACGGAAGCTTTCGGCTTACAGCCAGACGGCGCAGGCGGTTTTGCTGACGTGGATGCATCCCACCCAAATGCGGCGGGTATCGCAGGTATGCAAGCCCATGGCTTTATGCTGGGGGACAGCACAGGCAACTTTTTCCCTGATGCGTACATATCAGGCGCAGAGGCGGCTGTGCTTCTTAACAACATGATTGGTTTTGACGGCTCTCTTGTGACTGGGGTTAACTTGGATATTCCATATTGGGCAATTCCTGCCGCATCTGTGTTGATTGACTTAACAATGGTTGATGCAGACCTTATCCAGTTGCCTAGGCTTACTGCCGAGCAAGCAGGGGAATTTATAATGGCGGCGGCAACAGCCTTTTTAATTGCCCCAGGCACACCCTACGCCCTTGCGCAACACCGTGTCCAGGACAACTTTTTTGGGTATATAAACCGCCAATTTCTGGCAACGGAAGGGTTTCCGCCAGGTAATATAGTGGCTTCAGCTTTCGGGGTTACGGCGGAGCTTGTTAACCAACAAAACGAAGAAATTTTGTTTGATATTTTAAATAACGAAAACCTTACCGCTGGGTCTGCTGAATGGAGAGCCCGCGAGCTTTACCATATGTTTTTGGACACAGATACCAGGAGAGATTCGATTGCGCTTCTTCAGCCATATTTTGACATGGTAATGGAAACAACGAATATCGAAGAGCTTTTGGAGCTTGCTGATTATCTTTCTGGCTACTTCACCCTAATTCCATATTATTCTGTGGGCTTTATGCCAGATTCTGCTGTGGATGCAACCAGATGGGCAGCCACCATCAGCGAAGCGGGCTTCACCCTTGGCTCTACTGCTATGTATGCAGATATTCCAGAGCTTGCTCATATACACGAAGCTTATATAAACCTAATGGCAACAGCATTGTACCATGCAGGGGAAACCGAGAATTTGCAAGAGCGTGCCGCTGCAATTTTTGCCATTGAGCAACAACGTGCCGCAGTTGCCCTTACCCCAGAACAAAATGCAGATTTTATCGGCATGTTCACCTCTGCCATCACTTGGGAAGAGGCTTTTGAAGCATCCTCAACAACAGGTTCGCTATCATTTAACGAAGAAGCCCTTGACCTTATGATGGAAATGAACATCTACTCCCGCTCCTTGGATTATATCGCCTTCATAAACAGCCTGTATGTAGAAGAAAACTTCGAGGTTTTACGCGACGTGGCTTTGATGTATGTGTTAATGCCAATGCTAGGCGTGTTGGATGATGAATTTACAGGTATTACAGACGAGCTAATGTCTGCCTTGTTTGGTCAGCCCGTCAGCGGCTTTGACAGAACCCTGGAAGAGCGCGGGCAGAGCTTTGTTACAAGTGCCATGTGGAGAACCTTCTCCCGCGCATATTATCAGCGTTTTAGCTCTCAAGAGCTGAAAGATTATGCCGCCGCAATGGCAGAAGAAATCCGCGATATGATGCGCGAGATGATTACAGAAATTGAGTGGATGACCGAGGAAACAAGGGCTTTGTCCATTGAGAAATTGGATGCTGTAGGCGCGTATATCGCCTTTCCCGATACACCAGTAGAAGAGCTTGATTTTGAAGTGCGCCCAATAGCTGAAGGCGGCAATCTTGTGGAATTTATGTTTAGCCAAGCAAGGCTCAACAACGAAATCCAAATTTATATGTTGGGCTATCCAGCAAACCACTTTAGCATTTGGGAAGGCGTTCCTACATCAACTGTAAACGCTTTCTACAATCCAATGCAAAACCTAATTATCATGCCTGCTGGCATTATGCAATACCCATTCTTTTCCTTGGACAACACAAGGGAGCAGAATTTAGGCGGCTTTGGTGCGGTAATTGCCCACGAATTTATCCACGCTTTCGACCCCCAAGGCTCACAATTTGACAGATACGGCACAATTAACAGTTGGTGGATGGAAGAAGATGTTGCAAACTTCTCCGCCCGCATTGAAGGGGTTAGAGAAAGCCTAAACGCCTTGGAATTTGCAGATGCACCCGTCAATGGCGTGCTAATTGTAAACGAATTTGTAACAGACCTTGGTGCAATGGAAGTTATTATGACCCTAATTGACAGAACAGGCGGCAACCAAGCCCTTGCCATGGAGCAATGGGCAAGAATTTGGGCGAGTCGCATGTCCCAAGAGGTTGCCCAGCTTATGATGATGACGGGAGTGCATCCGCCGCCAATGATGCGCGCCAACCTCATCATGTCAAATCTGGATGAATTTTACACCCTTTTTGATGTAACATCTGATGATGGTATGTACATCCCCGCCGAAGAGCGTATTAGCTTCTGGCGTTAACAAGTCCTACTGCACAGCCTAAACTGCCGCCTAACTTTAAGGTGGCAGTTTTTATTTTTTCAAAAAAAATTTAAAAGTTTTTCAGCCCACCCCTTGCATATCCTTAAAACATTTGCTATTATTAATATTAAATAACTATATTACGAGGTTTTGTGTGGCGGAGTTTTGCTTGTGCTTACGGAAAAATGATAATAATTTGATGCATGTCCTTTCTGCTGAAGAATTGGATAAGCCTTTTTATGATGAATATTACCTGGTTAGGCGTGCGAAAGACGAAGAAAAAGCCTTTGAAGCCGTGGCAGATTTGGTTAAGGATTTTTGCGAGCCGTTCTGGGATAAAGGGCAAACACCTGACTTTAGGAAGTTTAAGGCTTGGGTTTGGCAGGTGAAGCGTGAAAAATAAAAAATGGCTTTTTATTACGGCTGGGGTGGTTTCTGCCATCTCTCTTTTGGGCATAATCTTACTTACAGGGGCGCATATCCCTGCTTTTGGCATGTGGTTCTATTACTGGCAGTATGACGCAAACAACACCTACAATGTGGTACAAATGTATCCCGCAGATTTGCACCTGGTAACCCGCCACATGCTAGACTATCTGCTAGGGCGGGTGGATGACCTGCAAATTTACATCCCTGTGGCTGGGGAGGTTCGCCCGTTTTTCGGTGAAATCGAAATCCGCCACATGATAGATGTGCAAACCATGACCCGCATTTCCTTTATTGTGCGAAACATCTTCATGGGGCTTTTCTTGCTGTGTCTTGTGCCGTTTTTTGTTGTCAAAAATAAATGGCAGCACTTTTGGGGCGGCTGGAAATGGACATCTGCCGCGGTTTTTATTGTTTTGGCAGTGCTTGTGGGCATAATATCTTTAAATTGGGAGCGCGCCTGGTGGATTTTCCACGAAATCTTCTTTAATAATGATTATTGGATACTTCGCCCTCAAGTTGATTTGCTTATAAATATTGTGCCTTACCAGTTTTTCTTCACATTGTCTGTGTTTATGGGCGCTTTCTTTGGGGCCGGTTTGGTTTTGATGTTTGTAGCGTCGTTTATTTTGGTTAGGAGGGGTCGTAAATCTTCTGGTCTGTAGTCTTGCAAATCCTAATAATCATTGGCTGGGTTCTATTGGGCTTGGTCGGTCTTTTATTGCTTACGATTTTGCTTGTATTATTTGCTAAGATAAGGTATAATGTTAAGGCGCAAATGAATGTAGCTGACAAAAAATATCATTACAAAGTTAAGGTTAGTTGGTTTGCTGGGCTTTTGCAGGTTTTAATGGGGGATGACCAAGAGGAGGCGACCCTGCGGATTTTCGGCTTCAAAAAGAAGATGCCTTTAAACTTTGGAGGGGAAGCTGACGAAACCCATGCCGAAGCCGAAAAGCCACATCCCGAACAGGTTCGCGCCACCGATGAAACCAGAAGAAGGCTAGATGCCGCTAAAGAGCAACAAAAACGCAAGGTTAACAAGCGCAAAAAACGTGAGAAGCGCAAAGGTGAGAGCCAATGGAAAAAAATTAAAAGGCTTTACGAAGAAATTGGCGAGGACCACATAAAAAAGATAATTTCCATGTCGTGGGCAACCATCAAGAAGCTCATTAAACGGATTTTGCCTAAAAAGTTTAAATTGCGGGGCAAATTTGGGCTGGGAGAGCCAGACAGAACAGGGCTTGCCCTTGGGGTGGTCAGTATGCTGTCCACAGTCCTTGACATTTACTTGGAAGCCGACTTCCACACCGAAGAAGTGGCGGCAGAGCTAGATTTGCAAGCGAAAGGCGGGTTTCGCCTGTGGCAGCTAATTTACCCCGCCCTAAAACTTTGGCTCAACCCTGAAATTAAGCGGTTAAGAGCTATTATAAAAGCTAACAATAATAAAAATATAATAAACCTAAAAAGAAAAAGGAGTGTAGAATATGGCGACAGAATTAAACCTAAACATGGTTAAAATGTTTGAGCAAATGGAGGGTTTTGTTTCTAGCAAAACCGTGGTGGGTGAGCCTATGAAGGCAGGGGACACCACAATAATCCCTCTTGTTGATGTGTCTTTTGGCATGGCAGGGGGCAGCACCGACGACAAAGACAAAAAGGACGAAAAATCCCTTGGCGGTATGGGCGCGAAAATCAAACCTTCTGCGGTTTTGGTCATAACTGACGGCAATGTCCAGCTTGTCAACATCAAACATCAAGACAGCGTAAACAAGCTTATTGACATGATACCGTCAATTACGAATAAGCTTGATTTAGGCAACATTTTAGGCGGCAAGAAGAAAAAAGGCAAAGATGTGGCGGAAAAAGCAGCAGATGCAGATAAGCCAGACATTATGACCGCTCCGCCAAGCAGTGGACTATAAAATTTTACTTTGGTATAAAGAGGGGGATTTTTTGTGAACTTTGAAATTGTTGTAGATTCGTGTTTTAACTTAGGCAATGCCTATGCTGAAAAACATAATTTAAATGTGCTAAGTCTTGCTTATATTGTGGATGGCGAGGAATACGCAGGGTACACCAAAGGACAAGATTTGGATTATGCGGCGTTTTACGGGCGTTTGCGGGAAAAAGCACCTGCCAGCACTGCCCAAATAACCAGCGTGCAAGCGGATGAGATGTGTCGCCCAATTCTTGAAAGCGGCAAAGATGTGCTGTATATCGGCTTTTCAAGCGGATTGTCTGGAACATTTGCTGCCGTCCGCACAGCTTTAGAAGAGCTTAAAACCGAATTTCCAGACCGCAAAATTTACTATGTTGACACTTTAACCGTTACTGTTGGTCTTGGTATTATGACAGAATGTGCCGTAAACATGCGTGATGAAGGCAAGACAATCGAAGAGGTTCACACCTGGCTGGAAGATAATAAGCAAAAAGTTTTGCACTTCTTTACAGTTGACGATTTGTTCCATTTAAAGCGCGGCGGGCGTTTGTCTGCAACCAAGGCTCTTATGGGCACGGCTCTTAATGTTAAACCCACGCTGATGGTTAACCCCGAGGGCAAACTAAGCCCTGTGGGTAAAGCAAAAGGGCGCAAAAAGGCATTGGATACCGTTGCCGAAGCTGCCCAATATGCTGACGCGAACCTGTTCGGGAAAATTTTTGTCGTTCATGGGGATGTGGCAGAAGATGCAGAATATGTAGCAAAAGCCGTCCGAGCCGCCCACCCAGCTTTTACCGTGGAAACCTTTCAGCTAGACCCTGTAATCGGCGTTCACGCGGGGCCTGGCGTTATAGCCGTTGTTATGATGTCCAGCACAAAACAACGTGATAGCTAGAATGTTGAGAAGCACTTGAACACCAGTGCTTCTTTTTTCTTGCAAGTCTTGCGCACAAGGGCGCGCTTGTGATATAATCTAAAATGGAGGTGCTTTATGCAAAAATTATTAAGAAGTGAAGTTGTAGCGGCTGTGGGCTTTTTTGTCGGCACGGCGGTTTTGTTGACATTGTGGGGTTTTGATGACCTTTGGTTGCCTGGGATAACCCTGGGAGCAGGGCTTATTTACACAGGGCTTTTTCTGTTTCGCTCTATGAAAATTTCAAAATTAAAAAAAGTCGGCAAAACTTATGAAGCCATGGTAATGGAAATAAGAGCGGATATTGGCAGTTTTGTGCGGGCAGGCTATCGCATGGACTGCGGATACACCAACCAAAACGGAGATTGGAAGGTTGTCACCAGCCGCAACCACATGCTGGGGGGAGCTAGAAAAACAAGCGACTTGACAGCCGTTGTGTATGTAGACGAAACCCACCCAAAACAGCCCTTTGAGGTGGAGGTTTTCCGTAAGTTTGGTTAGGGGGTGTTATGTGAAACCTTTGATGAAAAACGACATATTTAATTTTTCAGTGCTTTTCTTTTTGGGTATTGTTATTTTGATATTCCAAAGGGATGTCCGTGAAAATTTGCTTTGGTTTCCTATGACGTTTTTGGTTGTGGAGCTGTGTTTCTCATCCTGTTTTTTCACCATAAAATAAGGCTTCGCAAGCTAAAAGAAAACGGTGTAAGCTATGATGCCAAAATTTTTGAGGTTGACGGACCCATTTTAGGTAGATTTCTTTCTGGATACCAGTGGGTCGGGGGAGTTACTGTGCAGTATGTGGATGGTTCTGGTCTGCGGCATATAGTTAAAGTTAAGCGTTTGGTTATCCGAGGCAGTGATAGAGAGAATGAAATGCGGGCAGTAGTTTATGTCGACCCCGCCAAGTCCAGCCGACACGAGGTAGAGGTTTTTCGGAAATTTTATTAGGAGGTGTTACGTGAAACCTTTGTTTAAAAACGACTTGTTATGGGCAGTTTTAACCCTTAGCATCGGGCTAATCTATCTTATGATGAGAGAAATGCGCGAGCATGTACCCTGGCTTATTATTTTTTATTTCGTTATTGGGATTTTTTGTATTGGTAGGTTTTCACTACACAAAATAAAGCTGTCAAGGTTAAAGAAAATCGGGGTTAAACACGATGCCATGGTCTTTCAAATTGATGAGCCGCCCCTTGGAAAGTTCCTCACGGGCAAATGGTGGGCTGGTAAGGTTTTGGTGCAGTATATTGACGGCGAAGGGCGCAGGCAGATGGCTGAAGCTAAGCGGGTAATCATCAGAAGTAGCGACAGAGAAGATAAAATGTCAGCAAAAGTCTATGTTAACCCAGCTAAACCACAGCATCACGAAGTTGAAATTTTTCGTCCAATATAGGTGGAGGTGTTATTTTGCGTCGCTTAGCAAGGTGTGAAATTTTGTATATTATAGGGTTTTGGGTGATGTCTTTGGTGGTGTTGCCCTCAGAATTCCGTTTTTTGTCTTTAGTTTTTATGATTGTGAGCATTGTACCCATTGTTATTTTTATTTATCATAGGGTCAGGCTGCATCGGCTAAAGCGTGACGGGGAGCGGTATAAAGCTAACGCGGTAGATATTGTATACAGCCATAGTGCGCGTGTGCGTGGCGGATTTTTTAAAGCTGGCAGGGTGCAATGTTTATTTGGGGAAGGTGTACAGCGCATTGCAACCAGCGGATATTATATGATTAGCATAAACGCTGAAGATGACGGGTTGTATGCGATAGTTTATTTTTCTAAAACCGACCCAAGCCAGTATGAAGTGGAAGTTTTTAGAGACTGAAAACAGACTTTTTTAGCAAACAAACGTATATTTTCTTAGGTGGTGTGTCATGGACTGGAAAAGGTATCGGGAGCATTTTGCGAAAAATAAAATAGACGAAGATTTTTTTGTGCTTGGGGTGGATTTGGGGGATGCCACATCTGCCATTTCTTATTTTGATACCCTTAGGGGCGCGCCAGAGGTTTTGGACATTTCGGGGGGCTATGGCAAGCCCTGCCCCCCAACGGTTTTGCAGTATATTTCCGCAAGCCGAGAGTGGATTTTTGGAGAATACGCAATCCTTAACGCCAATGGTTCGGACGCGCTACTTACAAATTTTGTAAGCCGCCTTGGGGAAGCCGCCTATTTGGACATTGGGGAAGGGGGCAAGTCTGTTGCGGATATAGTCAGCATTTACATCAGGGAGCTTATCGACAACTGCCGCAATATCAACCCTAAAGCCACGGTGGCAGGGGTTTGCGCTGTTGTGCCAGACTTTATTACAACAGAGGCGAAAGACGCGCTGACCAGGGCTTTTAATAAAGCAAACTACGGAAACTCCCTAATTGAGCTGATTGAGGAGCGTCAGGCTCTTCTGAATTATTGTGCCGCAAAAGGCATTGGCAAAAATGGCGGCAAGCTTTTGTGGCTAGACTTTGGCGCAAGGGGTCTGCGGGGCGGTCTGTATGAAATTGATAATAATTTTGAGCAAATAAATTGCCTTGGGGCTGACATGAACGAGGCCATCGGTTGCGCCAATATTGACGAAAGCATTTACAATTTGTTGGCTATTTATTATTGCAAAGAGCAAGGCGTTGACCTCGAAAAACTAACAAAAAGAGAGCGGGAGCAGATTTTTACCTTTGCCCACAGCTATCGCGATATGCTGTTAAACCAAGACAGCGGGCGGGATACCAAGCTATACTATAATTTTGTTCACCCGCCCTTTGCCAAAACTGTAACCCAGGCGCAAATAGGCGATATGACGCGCTCTTGGGAAAAACGCCTTGCAGAATTTGTAAATAACCTGTTAGGGGGCAGAGCAACCGCAGAAATTAGCGTTATTTGCACAGGTGGCGGCTTTGAAATGCCCTGGGCAAGGCGAAAAATAGGCGAAATTTTTCACGGCACAACCTTCCATAAAAACCCAAAAGGCATTTTGGCGCAAGGTGCTACCCTTTACGCCGCCAAAACCCTAAAAATTATAGACTTACCAAATATCACCGTAGAGGACAGCCATAAATTGCTCTTCGACCTGGGCATCAACATCATGCGGGATGGCAAAAGCCATTTCCACGCCCTAATGGAGCGGGGCAGCTGGCTGTGGCAAAAACCAAAAACAACCCACCTTATCTCCCAAGGGGAAGAAGCCGAAGTGGAGCTGTTGCTACGTGATAACGCAGGCAAAATAAGCAAGCTTGGCACAGCAAAGCTGAAAGGGCTGCCCAAACGCCCTCCAGGCACAACCCGCATGGCTCTTGACGTGGAAGCCAAAACCGCCGAAACCTTCAGCCTGCGCCTAAAAGACCTGGGCTTCGGCGAATTTTTCCCCGCTACGGGGTATATTGAGAACTATACATTTGAAAGGTCGATATAGACATGGCAAAACCTTTTATAAAATGGGCGGGGGGTAAATCTCGGTTGCTCGCCCAAATCCGTCCTAAATATCCTGCTGGGCTGGGTCTAAATATAAACAAATACGCTGAGCCGTTTGTGGGTGGCGGCGCGGTTTTGTTTGATGTTTTAAACAACTATCCCCTTCGCCAAGTGTATATCAGCGACATTAACCGAGAACTTATCTGCACTTACACCACAATTCGGGATAATCCAGAACTGTTAATTGACGCACTTAGAGCCTATGAGGCGGAATATTTACCAAAATGTGAAGATGGGCGAAAAGAAACTTATTATAACAAACGTGACAGGTTTAACTTTTTAAAACATGAAGGTATTTATGGTGTGGAGATAGCTTCTTTATTCGTGTTTCTTAACCGCACCTGCTTTAACGGGCTTTATCGTGTTAACGCTAAAGGTGGCTTTAATGTACCCCAGGGAAAATATGAAAACCCATTAATCTGTGATGAAGTTAATTTGGTTAACGTATCAAAGGTTTTACAAGACATTGAAATTGTTTGTGGTGATTACAGCTTGTCACAGAACTTTATTGACGAAAATACTTTTGTTTATTTTGATCCGCCATATCGCCCATTGTCCGAAACTTCCAGTTTTACAGCGTATACACAAGATGGCTTTTGCGACCAAGCTCAAATTGAATTGGCTGGGTTTATTGATAAAATAAGCAGGCGTGGGGCATATGTTCTCGCTAGTAATTCAGATCCGCGGAACACCAACGAAAACGATGATTTCTTTGATGTTTTATATTCCCGCCATAATATAACTAGAATTTTAGCGGGGCGGGCTATAAATTCATCATCAGGCGGTCGCGGCAAGATAAACGAAATTTTGATAAGTAGTTGAGGGGGTTGACGAATGGTAAAAGGTGGAGTTGGTGGCGCGAACACTAAAACAGGATTAGCTTTTGAGGGCAAGACGGATTTGGTGACTTACCTGTCGTTACAACCTGGATACAGCATAGAGGGCGACAAAGTGCTTTATAACAGCGAATATGTTGCTAGGACATTCAAAAAACATGGACTTTATAAATTTTTGGAAGAATTAGGAATTGGCTGGAAAGAAATAATATCTAAAAAACTTTTGCCAGATGACTGCATTTTTGTTGTCATTAAAAACACCCTCTATATAATTGAGTGTAAATTTCAGCAAGTTGCGGGGTCTGTGGATGAAAAACTGCAAACTTGTGATTTTAAGAGAAAACAATATCAAAAGCTATTCTTCCGCGCCAATATCGAAGTGGAGTATATGTATTTGCTTAGCGATTGGTTTAGGCACTCAAGTTATAAAGATGTTTTAGATTATATAATAAGCGTTGGCTGTCACTTTTACTTTGAATATATACCATTGTCGCAGTTGGGGCTTCCTGTGCCAAGCTGCGTGAAGGAGGATTAACATGAACTGGGAAAAATATCGTGATGAGATAGCGTCGAAGGGCAGTTTGCCAGAGGATTGGTATGTTTTGGGGATTGATTTGGGGACGACAAATTCTGTTATAAGTTTTTGGGATGGGAATGGCAAGCGTCCAGAGCCAATTGACACAAGCAACGGTTTTGGCAAGATACCTTTGCCGTCGGTTGTGCAGTATCGCCCTGAAGATGAGGGCGAAGGCGAGTGGGTTGTGGGGGAGGAAGCTTGGCGCAGCATTAAGATTTATCCTGAAACCACCATCCGCAGTATAAAGCGGAAAATGGGAACGGATGAGCGGGTGGAGCTAGGAGGGGAAGCCCTGTTGCCAGAAGAAATTTCTGCAAAAATTTTAACGGAGCTTGTGGATTATTGCCAGAGCCTGAACCCCAAGGCGGAAATTGCAGGGCTTGTGGTTTCTGTGCCTTATGATTTTGATGATTCTGCTAAAAAAGCCACCATGCGCGCCGTGGAGATTGCAGGGCTTGGGGATAAGCTGATATGCCTGATGGAAGAGCCTAAGGCGGCGGCACTTGCCTACAATTTCCGCAGGGAATTGGCACAAGATGAGAAGATTTTGGTTTTCGACTTTGGCGGCGGCACTTTGGACATTACTCTGTTTCATGTGGTGGAGAAAAATGAAGCTAAAATTCGCTTGCAGGTGATTTCTGAAGGGGGCGAAGCCCAACACGGCGGTGACAATATTGATGAAATTATCATGGCGAAGTGCCTGCGGCTAATTGAAGAGAAAATAGCCATGAAACCTTCTGACATTGCTCCCGAAAACCATGCGGAGCTTGTTTTGCGCGCCCGCGAAGCCAAAGAGCGGCTAAGCGGGGTAAAATCTTTCCGCATACCTTTCACCTTCTGTATTCCGCCATTTGTGGAAATGGTAACAAGGGAGCAGTTCGAGGAGCTTTGCGGCGAATTTATAGACAAAACCCGCAAATTGGTGCAAAAATGCCTGCGGGAAGCCTACACAGGGGCAATTTACCCTGACCAGATTGACCGTGTGCTGTTAGAAGGCGGAAGCTCCCAAATGCCCTGGATTCGCGATATGTTTATCGAGATTTTTAATGACGAAAGCAAGGTCTACACCTCCGAAAGACCTGCCCTGGACATTTCCCTGGGGGCGACCTATTACGCCGCCATGAAAATGGGCTTGCTTAACAGCGCGGACATGGAAGCAGAAACTGTAGACGTAGAATTTGAAGTTACTGTTCCCCATGACATTGGCTTGGAAATCCACAATGGGGCAAAAAAGTCCTTTTTCCCAATGATTAGGCGGGGAACGCCCTACGCCTTAGCCAAGAAAAGCCATGTTTTTACACTATCTGGCGCACAGCCAGAGGACATGCAAGGGCTAGATTTAAAGATTATGGAGCGAATGGACAAAAATGACACAATTGATGATTGCAAGCTAATTGGCGAAGTTGCCATTGTTGGGCTGCCCCAGCGTCCTAGCGGGAAAACCCGCCTAAAAGTCACGCTTTTGGTTGAGGAAGAAGGCGGGCTGGTTAAAGGCGCAGTGGAGGATATGGGCTTTGGTGAGGAATTTGAGCCGTCAGGATATAACGAAAGCTTTGACCCATCCCGTTTTGCCAAGCGAGTGGTTGGGAAGTAAGGCAATGGCTTAAAAGGGGGGATTTGGCATGATTGGAATACTTGTGTTAATGTCGATTTTAGTAGTTGGAGGAGAAAACCCATGAAGCGCGAATTTTTCTTGATTTTGATGTTTGCCAGCCTGCTTTTAACGGCTTGTGGCGGTGACTACGACGCGGATTACCAAGATTACCAAGATTACCAAGATTATCAAGAATATGAATTTGAAGGAGAGCAACCCGCTAATCCCTTCCTTGAAGATTTGGACTATTTGTTTTATATTTTAGAAAACAATTTCCCTCATCTAAACGCGGCAGAGCGGGCTTTGGGCATTGATGCGGCAGAACTGAAACAAAATATACGCCAACGCACGTATGAAATGGGTCATCATTGGAACGCATCAACTTTTCAAGTAAATCTTGAAAGGCACTTTTTCAATCACTTCCACCACTTTGGGCATTTATCCCTGCTTGATAGATATTTCTTCTACCTGCATATGAATGCCATGCCAGATACCCAGTGGGAGAGGGTGCTTAACAACCCTGCATCAATAGCATTTTATGGCCCTGCCCCAGAATGGTTAGTGGCAGACGACCAGGGGTTTATAAATTTTATTACTGACGATAACGTAACCCTAGAAACCATTACAGAAGGTCAGATTGCCCGTGTTGGTGTTGGCTCTTTTAGCCACGGCAATATCGGGCCTGACTTAGAAATTATCCTGCCGTTTCTGCAAAGTATTGCGGATTATGAACACCTAATAATCGACATTAGGGGCAATGGGGGCGGTAGCTCTGGTTATTTTCCCATGGTGTTCATGGAATATTTAATTAATGAGCCTGTCAGCTGGGGTTCTTACATTTTCTTTATGGATGGCGAACACGCCCTAAGCTTCGGGCAATTTGACAATATGGACCCCGTAACCGATAATTTGTTGGAGGGCTTCCCCCATCTGCATCCAGACGATACACCCCTTCTTGCCTACTATGCACATATATGGGACCACATAGAACCAAGTGATTATGCTATAGGTTTCGACGGCAAAATTTGGCTGCTGATTGATGGTTTAAACTTTTCCGCGGCAGACTTTGCAGCCATTGTCACTCAGCAAACAGGCTTTGCAACCATCGTTGGCGAGCCCACAGGCGGGGCAGGCATTGGCGGCAATCCTATCGTTTTTGCTCTGCCAAATTCTGGCATTGCAGGCCGCTTCCAAGCCATGTACACCATCGACAGCCTAGGGCGCAACGGCTACGAAATCACAACCCAACCCCACATTTTCAACCGAGAGGGCATGGATGCATTGCAGACGGTGCTTGCCATTATCGAAGAGGGTGGGTATTATACCCATTCCCTACCAAAACAGCAACAATAAACTTGTCTTTTTGCCCGATTGACTGCGTCACAAGAACCCGCACATACCTATGGGTATGCACGGAACCTTGTTCCTTGCAATCGAACAAAAATCCTGCGTTTCTTGTCACTGTTTT
>WQSI01000033.1 GCA_009787945.1 Defluviitaleaceae bacterium | reverse complement strand
AGCTTTTTTGGTAATATGACCCCAGTAGCCGCCGCAAACCGCTGGCTTACCTGAGACTGACAGCGGCCGCATTATATAGACCCCGTGTGGGTTTATCTGGATATTGGTGTGCATTTTTTCCTTGATGAAAATGGTCTGGTTGAAAACAACAGGCGCAACACAATTACGGTTTCAACAAGAAGATAATTTAAATGTAACAGGAGGTGAAAAAATGTTTGCTTTAGACAAAGAAAATTTCCAGTCGGAAGTTTTAGAAAGCACTGAAAAGGTATTGGTATTTTTCAGCGGTGATGGTTGAGCCCCTTGCGAAGCTATCAAACCCTTCGTGGAAGGGTGTGCAGAAAAATATGGCAGCCAGCTAAGGTTTGCTCTATTAAACACCACAAGCGCTAAACGTCTTGCTATGAGCCAAAAAGTTATGGGCTTACCTACAATCGTTGTGTATCAGAATGGCGAAAAAGTGGAAACCCTAAGTAAAGACAGCGTTAGCGAAGCTTCTGTTGTGGAGCTTATCGAGAAACATATTTAGTTTAATTTGGTGCCAATGAAATTTATATAAATGCAACAAATAAAGGCACATCTGGTTGGTAATGGTTGGGCGAATTTTGGACGCAATCTGGCGGCGGCTGTCACACTCGGCTGCTGCGTGGGAACTGATTGCAGATAAAACTCGCCCGCCAAATCCAATTGGTAGGACTTTAAGAAGATAGGCGGACATTTTCCAAGGAGGGATATTATGTCAGAGGGATTTAATGAAAACAATGCTAATGATTTACAATTGCCAACGCAGCCTGTAACGCCAACCCCAACACCATCAAAACCAAAATTTAACCTTAAAGATTTTTTAGATTTTAACACAATGGTAACGCCCGCATTTATAAAATGGTATTATATAATTGGCTCTGTTCTTGCGGCTTTGTCGGTGTTTGTTTTTGCGGTTACGGTAATGATGATTGGCGGTTTTATGGTTTTTGCAGGGCTTTTGGTTATGTTAGTCGGCATCCCTGTGGCTTTGGTTCTTTTTAGGGTGTCTTGTGAACTAATGGCAGTTATATTTTCAATTCATAAAGAATTGAAAAGGATAAAGTAGCAAAAATTAAATTTAAAGGAGGATTTTACCATGGCGTTTTTTGATGGTAAAAAGGTAATCGCTCTGGGTGACAGAGATGGTGTACCAGGTCCCGCTATTGAGGAGGTCGTAAAGGCGTCTGGTGGCACGATTGTATTTTCAGCCACCGAATGCTTTGTCTGAACGGCCGCTGGTGCGATGGACTTGGAAAACCAAAAGAGAGTTAAAGAGCTGACCGAAACCCACGGTGCTGAAAACATCATCGTGATTTTGGGAGCGGCGGAAGGCGAAGCTTCTGGCATTGCCGCCGAAACCGTAACAGCTGGCGACCCTACTTTTGCAGGTCCATTGACAGAGGTCCCGTTGGGACTTCGCGTATATCACATTTGCGAAGAGGAAGTAAAGTCCAATGTTGACGCTGCCACATATGATGAGCAGGTTGGCATGATGGAAATGGTTTTGAATTTAGAGGAAATTGCCTCTGAAATGAAATCTATCCGTGAGCAATTCACTAAATATTAGAAAAAATGGCGGGGCGGAAAAATCCGCCTCGCTTTTAAATATATAACATAGTATATTTTATTTTAGGAGGTTTAACATGAATGCAGTAATCAAAAAAGCGGCGTATACATTGGTTCACGCCCCAGATTTGCTAATCCATGGAGGTACAACCCAAACCACGGAGCGCATCACCACCCCAGATTCAGAATTTTTGAAAAAATTGCCAGAGCATTTGCAGAAATTTGAAGATGTTGTGGCAAATCCTGCCCACCAAACATTTGTAGGGGGCATGACCCCAGACCAGCTACACGGCATCGAGCAACCTTGGTACAATAAGCCTGTTGCAGGTGCAAGCCGCTTTACAAAATTCGGCGAAATTATGCCCCAAATTGAGCTTTATGGCTTNCTTGACATTTGCGACTGTTTTGAGCTTGTGGTAATTGAGGAAGGTTTTGCGGGAACTGTCAAAGCCGCATTATCTGCCCATCCAATTATAGGCAAAGACGAGAGCTTGATGGGTCGTTTAAAGCCAGGCGCGGCTTTGTCCGTTATCGAAGGTTTGATTAAAGACGAGGCGGCAGAAGGGCTATACCAAGATAATAAATTGGTTGGCTGTGTAAAGCGCGCCCACAATATTGACCCTAACCTAAACTCCCATATTATCCTTGAAAACTTGGTTTCCAAGGCAACGGCTGTTTTGTCTGTTTTGCACCTTATCAAAGATTGGGATATTGACAAAAGTGACGTTGAAATGATTATCGACTGTTCTGAAGAGGCTGTTGGCGACATTAACCAGCGCGGCGGCGGCAACCTTGCCAAGTCTGTTGCAGAAATTGTTGGTTTTATCAGCTCTACAGGTTCTGACCTTCGTGCTTTCTGCGCGGCTCCCACCCATGCTACCATCCAAGCGGCAGCTTTGGTAAAATCTGGAACATATCGTCATGTAGTGGTTGCGGCAGGCGGTTCTACCGCAAAACTTGGCATGAACGCTAAAGACCATGTTAAAAAAGACTTGCCTGCCCTTGAAGATGTGATTGGCGGCTTCGCCCTTCTTATCAGTGAAAACGACGGCGCAAGCCCTGAAATTTTAAGCGAAAGCGTAGGCTGGCACTCGGTTGGTTCTGGCTCTGCCCCGCAAAAAGTTACAGAAGCTCTTGTTTCTACTCCATTGGAGAAAGCAGGGCTCAAAATCCTTGATATTGACAAGTTCTCTGCTGAAATGCAAAACCCAGATGTTACCAAACCAGCAGGGGCAGGGGATGTGCCAGATGCTAATTTTAAAATGATTGGTGCTTTGGCTGTTATGCGCGGCGAAATGGCTAGGACGGACATTGCAGGCTTTATCGAAAAGCATGGTATGCCTGGTTTTGCCCCAACCCAAGGGCATATACCTTCTGGCGTTCCATATGTAGGTTTTGCCCGTGAGGATATTATGTCTGGTAAAATCAACCGTGCTATGATTATCGGCAAAGGCTCGCTTTTCCTCGGCAGAATGACAAATCTATTTGACGGTGCAAGCTATGTTATCCAGAAAAACAGCGGTGCGTCAGCTTCTGGCGGTGCTATGGATGAGGGCATGGTTCGCGGTTTAATTGCCGAATATCTTCGTGACTTTGCTAAAGGTTTAGGCGAATAGGTGGAAACCTTTGAAGGTCTTGTGTTTGAAGGCTTTAAGGAAAGTGATGTGGGCATTTTGACCCCCATTATGAAGCGCGCTTTTGACCAGGATATGTATATTCATACAGGTGAGCCAGCAGGCGGGCCGCCAGGCTATGATAACGGCAGCCTTTTGCGGAAGTGGTATCTGGAAAAAGAGGGTAAGGCGGCTTACAAGGTTTCTATAGATGGCAAACCTGTTGGCGGTGTAAGCATTTATGCAGATAATGTTGACACAAATGTCCTCAGCAATATTTTTATTGACCCAGATTGCCAAGAAAAAGGGGCAGGGTTATCCATATGGAAATTCTTAGAAGCTAAACACCCTGCACAAATTTGGCAAACAAGCACCCCCGCCTTTTCCAGGCGCAATCACAGTTTTTATGTGAACAAATGCGGCTTTGCCATTGTGAAGATTACAAATCCCAAAAGCGATTTTGCTGTGTATGAGCTAGAAAAGCACACAAAAGGAGCATTTTAAATGATAGAACTTAGACCAATATCTATATTAAGCGACAATATGAAAGAATGTATAGAGCTTGAAGTTACGCTAGAGCAGGCAAAATTTGTGGCGCACAACGCCACGAGCTTAGGGCAAGCCTACAGCGTAAATGGTCCTGGGGGTCTAGGGAGCCGCGCTATTCCGTACACCATCCATGCTGACGGCAAAATGGTTGGCTTTATAATGTACGGTTTTTTCAAGCCTGAATTTGATGACGATTACGGTGAAGGCAAGGACTATTATTACTTCTGGCGTTTTATGGTGGACAAATCCCAGCAGGGCAAGGGATATGGTAAGATAGCACTGACGAAGCTTATGGAAGAAATCAAAACAAAGCCTTGTGGCGATGCCGAACATGTATATGTGTCTTATTATCCTAACAACCCAATCCAAAAATTGTACCACAGCCTAGGATTTGAGGAAACAGGTAAAGAGCTTTATGGTGAAAAGATTGCAAAGATGAAGATTTAATTTTATGAAAGGAAGTGATTACTTGAGCGAAGCAATTAAAAAAATGATTGCCAAAACCTTTGAGGAAATGGCAACAGGCTTGGAAACAGGCAGTTTTGGCGCGGCAAAAATCGGCGTTATGGTTGAAGGCAGTGAGCATGGCGAGGAAAACATGCGCAAAGGCGGTGCAATGGCTGCCCGCCGCGGTGTATCCCCTGTTTATGTAAAAGATGCCGAGGAGATGGACGCAAAGCTTGCAAACGGCGACATTGATGGAGCGGTTGCCATGCATTACAACTTCCCCATTGGCGTGTCCACTGTGGGCAAGGTCATCACCCCTGCGGAAGGGCGGGAAATGTACATCGCCACAACCACGGGAACATCTGACACAGACCGTATTGCCGCAATGGTAAAAAATGCTATTTATGGCATTATCGCCGCTAAAGCAGACGGCATCGAAAACCCAACAATAGGTATTTTGAACATAGACGGGGCGCGCAAAGTGGAAATGGCGTTGCAAGAGCTTGCCAAAGGCGGCTATAAAATCAACTTTGCCACCTCGAAGAGGGATGATGGCGGGTCAATTTTGCGCGGCAATGACGCAATGAACAACCCTTGTGACATTTTGGTTTGCGACAGCCTGACAGGCAATGTGCTGATGAAACTTTTGTCTGCCTACACCACAGGAGGAAGCTACGAAGCCCTTGGTTTCGGCTATGGCCCTGGCATTGGCGAAGGATGGGATAAGCTTGTGATGATTGTGTCCCGTGCAAGCGGCTCTGCTGTTGTTGCAGGGGCAATGGAATACGCCGCAAGCCTGGTAAAAGGCAAGTGGCAGGCAGTTGCCAAGGCAGAATTTGCCGCCGCTAAAAAAGCAGGGCTTGCAGGCATTTTGCAAAAACTGACTGAAAAGCCTGCGGCATCTGGCGAAGCACCCGCCAAAGAGCCACCAAAAGAAATCACCACCGCCGAAATTAGCGGCATCGAAATAACCGATTTGGAGGACGCAGTGCAAGTGCTTTGGCGTGCAGAAATTTATGCCCAAAGCGGCATGGGCTGCACAGGCCCCGTTGTGCAAGTTAATGAAGCAAAATTGGAAGCTGCAACAAAAATCCTTGTTGAAAAGGGCTTTGTAGCAGAATAATAAAAAGCCGTTGCCCTTTTGGGCAACGGTTTTAAAATTAACCATTGCCTTTATCAAAAAAATGTGATATACTTATTGAAGTGGCAATTTTTATATCAATATAGATTTAAGGAGGTAATGAAATGGAGAACGATACCAGGAAGAGATTTAGGAAAGGCAGAGGCGTTGTTGCAGCAAGCGTTTTGGCATTTGCTTTGGTGGTTGGTTCTATTGGTGTTTTGGCGGTAAACAACTGGTTTGGCACTGCCCTAACTATAAATGATGCCTTTGAAAACTTTGGTGAGGAGTTTGCTCAGCGCATTGAAACAACCCCTCTTGTGTCCTTTGTCAGAATTGGCGAGGCGATGAATGAGGGGGTTATTACCGCTGATGTGAACATTAGCCAACAGGGCTTTTTTGGCATAAACGGCGACATTAACGCCCGTTTGTACAGCAGTGCAGAGCAAGAGCGTATGGCTCTTTTGCTTAATGCGGAAGTTATGGGCATAAATGCTGATGCCAGTCTGTTTCTAAATGCGGACAGCATTGCAATTGGCTCTGATGTGTTTTTGGGCGAAAACAACTTAGGGGTGTTTTTTGACACCGTTGAGACTGACGCTCAAAACTTCTTCAACCTTGCAAGCTTGACCCAAAGGGACAGAGCTGATGCCATCTACGCCATTGAGGTTATTGGGGAGTTTGCCCGCGAATTTTTTGCAAACCTTAATGGGGGCGAGGAGCATAATTTTCAGCCATACATAACTTTGCTTAATAATTTTATTAACTCTATTGAGCAAGATAGGCTAAACACCAGCATAAACGGCGTTTCTGTAGAGCGCATTGCTTTGGAGATAAACAACGAAAGCCTTGTTGGCTTTTTGAATGACCTTTATTCGGTTATGGCAGAGGATAATTATTTGCATCTTTTGCTAAATGTTAACGAATCCGCTTTCGACTGGCTACTTCAAGGTTTGCTCTGGGCGATTGAGGACTTAGAGGAATCGGAAGAAGAACTTTTGATTAATATTTATTTTTATATCGGTAACGGAAATCGTCTTGTTCGTTTTCAACTGGATACTTCTATTGGATACGACTCGGCTTCCATCATTTTAGACACAGGCGCTCACGCTCTTGACACTTGGACTTTGGAAATCAACTCAACTTATTTTGTGTTGAAGGAGCTTCGTGAAGATAGTATGGTAATTGAATGGACTCTAGAAAATGTAGGTGGCACTTACAGCAACACAATTACCATTACAAACAATGTGTGGCATTGGAATGAGCCTGATGTGTTTATTCTTAGCTCCGTTTGGACGCCGTCAACTGGTGGCTTCACCCTTGGTTTCGAAGAAGTTGGCTGGGATAGCGGCAGCTTTGACGGCAATTTCTTGCTAACTGATGACAGCATGACCTT
This sequence comes from Defluviitaleaceae bacterium, assembly GCA_009787945.1. GTDB lineage: Bacteria > Bacillota > Clostridia > Lachnospirales > WRAX01 > WRAX01. The sequence goes on along the minus strand of WQSI01000033.1, from coordinate 8,344 downwards.
GCGCTTTGAGGACATTAACATTGATGGCATCGAAATTGCCATTACAATCGGAGCGGAAGTTGGCGTGCAGACCCCAAGCGCTGATTTTGTCAACATAAGCGACTGGGACCAAGACCTAATAGACCATATTGAGCAACAAATTGCAGCTTTTGAATTTATGATGATGCTACTAGGCACAGCTTGGTAATGAGTATACAAAAAACAGACTGTCGCAACATAAGCGGCAGCCTGTTTTTTTAGTATGTAACTTTCACTGTAATAGTGCAGCCGCCCTCGTGTTCTTCCACTTGATAATCTGTGTCCAAGCCGCTGTCCTGCATAACCCCCACGGCATGTTTGATGGTATTGGTAAAAATACGCAAGTCTTTAATGTTTAGCTTTATTTTTGAGGGGGTTTTGGGTTTCGCCACTTTACCTGATAAAATCTGCTTTATCAGCTCCTCGGTTTTCAGCACGGTAAGCTCCTCTGCCACCACCTTTTCAATGACAGCAAGCATAATTTCTTCAGCACTTTCCTCGGAAGCTTCTTTTAAAACCCTTAAAAGCGCACGGGCGTGCCTTTCTGATAAGCTTTTATAAACCAAGGCGCGTTTGACGCTTCTGGGAAGCTTTAGAAGCCGAAGCTTGTTGGCAATGGTGCTTTGGCTGCGCCCAAGCTTTTCTGCCAAGTCCTCCTGGGTCATACCGTGGCTTTCGAGAAGCAGGGCATATCCTTCTGCCTCCTCTATATAATTTAAATCTTGTCGCAGAAGGTTTTCTACCATGGCAAGAACAGCAGAATCTGTGTCCTCCAAATCCACAATTATAGCGGAAATTTCGGTAAGCTCCGCCAGCTTGCTTGCCCGCAGCCTGCGTTCTCCCGCCACCAATTCAAATTTGCCATCTTCAACCGCCCGCACGCTGATAGGCTGCATCAACCCATATTGACGGATAGACTGGGCTAAATCCACCAACGCCATTGGTTCAAAGTGCTTACGGGGCTGGTATGGGTTGGGACGAATAGCATCAACTGGCAAATTATATACCCTTTTTTCTGACAAATGTTGCTGGCTCATCAAAAAACCTCCTCGAAACTGTAAAATTCTTCCTTTTAGGAAATTTTATCACATTATTTCCCGAATGTCAACCGAAATTTTTATGAACCCCCTTCCAAAATATTTTGTTATCTGTTATAATTGAGCAGACAGATTATTTAGGGAGAATTCGCTATGAAAAAACTTATACCATGCACTTTAATTTTAGTTTTTGCCTTTATTTTGGTATCCTGTAACGGCAATGACACTGGAATACTGGCGCAAGAAACAGAAATTTCAATAACATACGAACATGAGCAGGAAGAGGTGGTTTCAGAATTTGATATTCAAATCCTAGAGGATTTTTTAATTGGCTTTCCAGAAATTTTCCGCCATGAACACAAACCATATGACATTTATGGGAATTTTGTTTCCATCACAGCAGATGAGTTTACTTTGTATGATTTTGACGAAGGAGGGATGCCTGCTGTTGCCATAAGTTTTACAAGTTGGCAAGGCCATGATTTTTGGATGTCAGGCTTTCGCGACATCTACATTTTTTATGATGGCGCATTTTATAATGTTGGATTTGGATGGCTAACGGAATTTCATAGAGGTGATGATGGACAGCACTACATAATTAGCTTTGAGAAAGGTGATTGGTACACTGTTTATAGGCTTAACGGACTTGAAATAGAGCGCGTTCTTAGTGCTGGCTACAGCGAATATGAAATATGGCGCAATGCAACAAGAACAACAGAATTACAAACCCTAACCGACCTACAAAACCAAATGACTGAACTAATCACAGAAAGGCTTGGGGATTGGATATTCAGCGGGAAACCCCTTGAAAACAGAGGTGGGCTTGAATGGCAGTGGGCATATGTTGATTTGCTTAACTACTACTCCTTAAAACCTCTAGGAGAAATGGAGTATGGCTGGCGGTTTATACTCCACGACATAGACCATAATGGCATACCAGAACTGTTTTTGGTTATAGGTTATCAAAGCGGACATCAAAGCCACAGAGCCATCTACACTTTTGCCGATGGGTCAATAATTTCATTACCTTTTGACTTTGGCGGCGCTATAGACGGCGGCAGCCTAACATTTTGGGATGATAACCCTCAAACATTTTTATTTGGAGCGGTTGGCTCAGGGGGTACATTTACTCCGATTACAATGGAAGATAATAGGATAACTTCTGGGGACTTTGCATTTTTTGGACTAAATGACCAAGGTCATGCCAGAGCTTGGGAAGAGCCAGATTTATACTGGTTAGATTGGGATTACCATGATTTATGGATAGCTGGTGAACCCTCAACAACAGAGGAATTTGAAGCCGCATTTGGAGGATGGGGCGAAAATCGCTGGCTAAACGCTGTAGCTATAACAGATGACAATATAAAACAAATAATCTTTACACAAAACTAACTTGAGAGGACGGATAAAGTGGATAAGGGAATTAATGTAAAAAGTGAGATTGGTAAGTTGAGGAAAGTTATGGTTCATCGCCCAGGGGCAGAGCTTTTGGAAATTACCCCAGAAAACGCCCACGACATGCTTTTTGAAGATGTTCTTTTTGTGGAACAGGCGCAAAAAGAACATGATGGCTTTGTTGAAGTGCTTCGTGGCGAAGGGGTTGAGGTGCTGTATTTAGTGGATTTAACGGCAGAAGCCTTGGCAACAAGCCCACAAGTGCGTCAAAACTTTATTAATGAATTTGTAGAAGAATCTGGAGCTTCTTTTGATGAAGGCTTTAAAAAACAGATAATAAGCCATTTTGAGAATAATTATAAAACCGAAAAAGAGCTTGTTTTGGCGGCGATGGCAGGGCTGACTTATGACAGCATTGGCATCCCTAGAAAAAGCGGCTTGCTTAGTAGCTTGCGGCTGCCCAAGCCAAGCTCTTTCATCATCAACCCTATGCCTAATTTATATTTCACCCGCGACCCATTTTCTTCCATGGGCAACAATGTGGCAATCAGCCGCATGTGGTCTGCCGCCCGCAACAGGGAAACCATTTTCAGCAAATATATTTTTGCTCACCACCCCGATTATGCCCAGGAAGAAGGGTCATGCTTTTACGAACGCCATTTGCCTTCATATGTGGAAGGCGGTGACGTTTTGGTGATAAGCCCAGAAACCGTTGTTGTGGGGATTTCCCAGCGCACCTATCCCGAAGGTATTGAAATTTTGGCTGAGAAGATATTTCAAAATGAAAAGTCTACATTCAAAAATGTCCTTGCCTTTGAAATACCTAAACAGCGCAATTGTATGCATTTGGACACCATTTTCACCCAGTTGGATATTGGCAAGTATTTGATTTATGAAAAATACATGGGTGACCTTATCCATGCTTATGCTTTAGAGCGGGGCAGGTCGGAAGCCAGGGATTTAAGCCATCTAAACCTGAAAAAGATTTTAGATATTTATTTGAAATGTGATGCTAAGTTCGTAAAATGCGGCGGCGACAACCCCGTCCATGCTGATAGGGAGCAATGGAACGACGGGGCGAATGTGCTGACCGTCGCCCCTGGGCGGGTTATCGCCTACGACCGCAATCCCCTTACCAACGACCTTTTGCGCAAAGAATTAGGCGAAGAAAATGTGTTAACCATTGCAAGCAGCGAGCTATCCCGTGGGCGTGGCGGACCTCGTTGCATGTCCATGCCGTTTTTTAGAGATGATTTGGGGGTGTAAACTATGGAAAATCTTAAACAACGCATAGAGCAGTTGATGCTTGATTTTGTGGCAGTTGCTACAGATACAGGAACGGAGTTAGAGCGGGATGTGCAGCCCTTTTTCCAAAAATGGTTTGATGATGTGCCATATTTTAAGGCAAACCCTGAACATTGCGGCTTTTTCCCTATTCCTAACGACCGTTTAGGGCGGGTTGTGCCTTGGGCTTTGGTAAAAGGGCAGGGGGCAGAAACCGTGGTGCTAATCCACCATTGCGACACTGTGGACACAGAGGATTACAAGCATTTGCGCCACCTTGCCCTTGACCCTCACGGCATTACCAAGGCATATGGCGAGGGCAAAATGGACTTCCCCGAGGCTGTGCAGAAGGATTTGGACAGTGGCAACTGGCTTTTCGGGCGGGGGGTTGCTGACATGAAAGGCGGCGGGGCTGTCCACATGGCACTTGTGGAAGAATATGCCAAAGAGGTTGATTTTAAGGGCAATGTGATATTTTTATCCGTACCTGATGAGGAAAATTTGTCTGCTGGCATGATTGGGGCTGTAGAACTTTTAAAACAGCTTACAGACAAATTCAGCCTTAAAATTGTGCTGACCATGGACATTGAAGGTCACGAGCGGGAGGAGGAAAACCGTACAATTTACCATGATGGCAGCATAGGCAAGGTGATGCCCGTGGTTTACGTCCGCGGCAAACTTGCCCACACAGGTATGATTTTTAAAGGGCTTAACCCTGTAAATTTGCTTGCAGAAATTGTCCGTCGCACAGAGCTTTCCCCGCTTTTTATGGAGAAATATGGAAATGCTGTAATCCCTCCTGCAACTTGGCTGTACAGCAAAGACAGCAAGAAGGTTTATAATGTTTCCCTGCCTGATGGGGCATTGGGCTATATGAGCGTGCTTACCGCAAGCAAAACCCCCAAAGAAATCATGGAAATGGTACACAAAGAAGCGGTTTCTGCCTTTGATGCTGTTATTAATGAGATGAACATCAGTTACAAGAAGTTTTTGGAGCTTAATGATGAAAGTCCGCGGGATTTGCCTTGGAAAACCAATGTTAAGTATTTTGGTGAGGTGTACAGCCAAGCTGTGGCAGATAGCGGCGAAGCCTTTGTGACTGGGTTTAAGGATATGGAAAGGGGCGTTACTGCCAAATATCACGCAAAGGAAATAAGTATGATTGACGGCATCAGCGAAATTATTGCTTTTACATTAGAGCATGTCACAAGCCAAGACCCTATTGTGGTTCTTGCTATGTCGCCGCCTTTTTATCCTGCTGTTAATAATGCTATGTTAGGGGAAGCCTCGGCAAAGGTTAACCAAGTCCTTGCTGAAGCTTGCGAGTACACCAAAAACACCTTGGGGCTAGATGCGCAAGTCAAAAATATCTACACAGGGATTTCAGACCTTAGCTACTCCATGTTTGTTTCTGGTGATGATGTGATTGAGTATATGGATGGCAATATGCTGATGAACAGCGTCTATTCCATGCGCCTTGACCTTATCAAGGAGCTGTCCGCCCCTGTTCTTAACATTGGCCCTTGGGGTAAGGATATTCATAAGTATACAGAGCGCGTCTTTCTGCCTGACCTTTACCACAACACGCCTGTCGTAACCGACTTTATAATACGCAAGATACTTTAGGGGGGGCTTTATGAAAAGGCTTTTAGCGATATTTTTTACGTCAATGGCTCTTCTTGCCCTATCTGGATGCAGGGAAGAAGAGTGGTCGGCTGAATATACTTATTTAGACCAGACATCAGACTTGATAGATGAACCTTACACAGAACAGGAGCTTACCCCCTATGAACCAGAGCCAGAACCCGAACCAGAGCCAGAACCTGACCCAATCAACATTCGCATACAATTTGCAGGGGACATTTTGCTCCATGGGGGGCTAGGGGCAGGCGTAGGCAACAACCAATTTGACTACCGACCTTTCATGTGGACCATTCGTCCTCACATTAATGGGGATTTGGCACTGGTAAACATGGAAACACCTGTGGATGTTTTCGGTAACAACCAAGGGATTGCCACATGGCCGCGCTTCAACGCGCCTTTTGAAATTGTAGAAGGGTTGATTTACGCAGGTTTTAACCATCTTATTACCGCCAACAACCACTCTTTTGACAAGGGTTTTGACGGGGTAAAGGCTAGCCTGGAAAATTTTAGGCGGGCAGGCATCGCTCAAACGGGGATGTATACAAATGAAGAGGATTTTAACATCCCATCAATTGTTGATGTGGAAGGCATACGGGTGGGCATTATTGCCTACACAGACTCAGTAAATGGCTTGGAAACCCTTGTGCCTGCGGACATTCGCCCTTTTGTTTTACGCCGCTTCCGCTCCCACGTTCTTTACGATTTGCCTTATATAGCAGAGGACATTAGGCAAATCCGTGCTGTTGGAGCTGATTTGGTTATAATTTCTCTCCATTGGGGGGCGGAATATGTAGACGCGCCCACAAATATGCAAAGGCAAATTGCCCGTGGACTTGTGGAGGCAGGAGCAGATATTATAATGGGTCATCATTCCCACACCCCACAGCCTTTGGAATGGCATTACAGAGAAAACGGCAGCCGCGGGCTTATAATCTACTCCCTTGGCAATTTCTTGTCAGACCAAATCGCCCTTGGCATCCCTGCCACCCAATATGGAATGTTGGTGACGGCATATGTGACAAAATGCCATGTAGACGGCATTTCTTTGCCTGGTGCAACGGTTTTGCCTACGGCTTTTGTGCGGGATGCAGGTCGCACCCTTGGCGCACCTTACAGCATTTTGCCTGTGATAGGCGGTCAAGTGCCTAATGAGGTGGAAAGCGAGAACTTGAGAGCTTGGGGCAGTCGGGCTTATGCCCATGTAACGAGGATTGTTGGAGAAGAATTTATAGTAAGAACAGAAAATAATTAGGAGGAATTTATAATGGAAAATGTAAAAGTAGCAATTTGGGGCTTTGGGGCAATGGGTCAGGGCATGGCTAGGATGATGCTTGCCAAAACTGGCGTAGAAATAACTGGGATTTGCTGCCGAAATGCAGGGCGGCAGGGCAAGGGTATGTATGAGATTTTGGGGGCGACCCCTAAGGCGGCGCAGGATGACCTTATTATCACCAATGACGTGGATAAGGCGATTAGGCAGACATCTGCCGATGTTGTTCTTTTGTGTACCGACAGTTTTACTGCCAACGCCTATGAAAAAATTGAGATTTTAGCCAACAAAGGCTTGAATGTTGTTACAATAGCCGAAGAAATGGCATATCCTGCGGCACAGCAGCCAGAGCTTGCTAAAAAAATTGATGAAATTGCTAAGAAAAATGGTGTTTCTGTCCTTGGAACGGGCATCAACCCAGGTTTGGTTATGGATTTGCTTGCAGTGGTTTTATCTGCTTGCATGGTGGACGTTTCCAAGGTTATGTGCAAGCGGGTTAACTCTCTGTCGCCTTTTGGACCTACGGTTATGCGTGAGCAGGGCGTGGGTCTTAGTGAAACCGAATTTGAAGAGGGTTTGAAAAATCACACTGTAGCAGGGCATGTGGGCTTTGCGGAGTCTGTTGCTATGATTGCAGAAGGTTTAGGGCTTGAAATTGACGGCTTTGAGCAGCAAATGCAACCAATAATCACAGATATTGACAGGACATCACCCTATGGTTTTGCAGGAAAAGGCAATTTAGCAGGGGTTAACATGACGGCTCAAGGCATGAAAAATGGCGAGGTTGTTATTGACATGTATCACCCCCAGCAAATTGAGCCTGAGATGGTTGGGGTGCAAACTGGTGATTATGTGGAGCTTACAGGCACTCCTCCAGTGTCCATGGCTATAAAGCCCGAAATTGATGGAGGGCTGGGTACAATCGCCATGGCTGTAAACTGCATCCCCCACGTTATTAACGCCGACCCTGGGCTTGTAACAATGCTTGACATTCCCGTGCCACGGGCGATTATGGGGGATTTCCGAAAGCTTATCAAAGAGGGAAAGAGGGTCGCGAGATGATAAAAGCTGGTTCTTGGGTGTCCATACGCTCTGTTATTTTAGGTGAAAAAAGCCGTGCTTCTGGTATTCCAGAGGACACGGCGGGGNTGCCTTTGACGATGTGGGTTAAGGGTTATCTGACCCACGATTGCAAGTTGGGGGAAAAGGCTTGCATTACAACAGTTACAGGGCGCGCAGAAATGGGTATTCTGGAAGAGGAGAACCCTGCCACAAATATTGACTATGGCGGGCATGTTCCTGAAATTGCGGAAATTGGGCGCAGGGCTAAGGAGGTGCTGTTTGGTGACTAAAGACAAAAGCTTTGATGCTGTTATGGCGCGGAAAAACCAGATTTTGCAGTCCTCTTTGGGTATTGATTTTAGTGAGTTTGAACAGGACAATATCTCATTTGACTACGAAGCCATGATGTCCGCCATTGGTTATAGCCTTGATGAAATTACTGAAATTCAGCGGGGTGTTGGGGTTGGCGCAACCTCCATGATGGAGCTTAAAAACATCACAGCCCTTGTGAGAAAGGGCGCAAAACCAGGATTTGGCGCGCGTATTTTTATGAAGGACGAGGCATCAAACCCATCAGGTAGTTTTAAGGATAGGCGGGCGGCTCTTGCTGTCCATACCGCTAAAAAGCTTGGTT
>WQSI01000032.1 GCA_009787945.1 Defluviitaleaceae bacterium | reverse complement strand
CCTTTTTTGCTCAAAATTTGGATTGGCGAGCTGTCTGTTATGGCTCGGTCGACAATATTAAAAAGGTCTTTTCTTGCTTCTGTTACGGTGATAGCTTTCATGTTGACACCTCCTTAATACATTATAGCGTACATTATAATGTACGTCAAGAGGTTTTTGCAATTTCTTAAATGGGATTTGTACCAGCGTCAAACATAGGTTAAAAATCCCTCAAGCGATATAAATTCACACAATACACCGTAGGGGCGCATATTATGCGCCCCTACGGTGGGTAATGATATTAAAGTTAAGTGATGATAAAAAATACAGGGGCAAATGCTCGTGTTTTTTGAAGAAACCCCTTGACAATTACTTGACATAATGGTAAAATATCTAAAAACCTAGCGACATTATCGGATTAGGAGGTGTTAAATAGGTGAAAATTTCAACAAAAGGTCGATACGGTTTAAAAGCCGTTGTTGACATTGCTTTTTACACACAGGACACAAAATGTGTTAGCTTAAAGTCTGTGTCGGAAAGGCAGGGCATCAGCGAAAATTATTTAGAGCAGATTATTGCCCCCCTTAAAAAGGCGCGAATTGTACATTCTGTCCGCGGAGCTGGCGGCGGCTATTATCTTGCCAAATCCCCAAGTGAGCTTACAGCAGGGGACGTTTTGCGGATTTTGGAAGGCCCCCTAACCCCTGTGGATTGCCTGCTAGAAAACGGGGCAACCTGTGGTGATGGGGAGCTAAACTGCGCTACATGCAGCACCAAATCCGTCTGGACCAGCCTTTTTAAAAGCATTAACGAGCTAGTGGACAGCTTTACAATTGCCGACCTTATGGCGGATTATGAAAATATGGGGGCAGTGTTAGGATAGTAGGCTTGTTATAAAAATACACAAATGAGAGGAAATTGCTATGATTTATTTAGACAACGCGGCAACAACCCGCATAAGACCAGAAGTTTTAAAGATTATGACAGAGTATTTGGCAGAAAATTATGCCAATCCGTCTAGTATTTACGCCCCTGCCCGCGTGGCAAAAATGGCAATTGACACTGCTAGGGAGCAGGTTCAGAAGGCTATTGGTGCTGATAAACCTGCGGAAATTTTCTTCACAGGCTCTGGTTCTGAGAGTATTAACTGGGCTTTAAAGTCCATTGCAAGCCAAAACGCAAGCCGTGGTAAGCACATTATCACCACAGCTGTGGAGCATCCTGCTGTTTTGGTAACTTTAGACCATTTGTCAAAAGAAGGTTTTGACGTTGAAATTCTCCCTGTTGATGAGTATGCACAAATCACGGCAGAGCAAGTCAAAAATGCCATCCGCCCAGACACCATCATGGTGGCTGTTATGTTTGCTAATAATGAAGTTGGCACAATCATGCCAATTGCTGAAATTGGGGCGCATTTAAAAGAGATTAACGAGAGCCGCGGCAAGGATAACAAGGTTTATTTCTTCTGCGATGCCATTCAGGCTGTTGGGCGCATCCCTGTGGATGTTAATGCTTGCAATATCGACCTTATGCCAATTTCTGCCCACAAAATGTATGGACCAAAAGGCGTTGGTGCTTTATACGTCCGCCGTGGCATTAAAATGATGCCTCTTATCCATGGCGGCGGTCAGGAGCGAGGGCGCAGAGGAGGCACGGAAAATGTGGCAGGAATCGCCGCTATGGGTCTTGCTGTAGAGCTTGCCATTGCTGAAATGGATGATGTTGCTAAAAGCCATCGCGAGCTGCAAAAATACCTAATTGAAAGCACTTTGAAGGCAATCCCTCACTCTCGTTTAAATGGCCACCCAGAAAACCGCTTGCCAAACAGCGTAAACATTACCTTTGAGTTTATCGAAGGGGAAGGTATGCTGCTTTTGCTTGATAGTAAGGGCATCTGCGCTTCTTCTGGCTCTGCTTGCACATCAGGCTCTTTGGACCCTTCCCATGTGCTTATGGCAATGGGTATGCCCCACGAGCTTGCCCATGGCTCTTTGCGCCTAACCTTCAGCAAAGACACCACAAAAGCCGACCTTGACACATTCTTGGAAACATTCCCAACCATTGTGGAGCGTTTGCGCCAAATTTCCCCTCTTTGGGAAGAATTCCAGCGGGTTGGCAATATTGATGCACTGTTGGGCAAATAAGCTTATGAAAACACTGATTATACAAGATATAGACCAAAATGGCATTGATGTAGATTTGTCAAAGTATACCCTGTTTCAGATGAGCGAAAGGGTCAAGCCTTGTGTGGGTTGCTTTGGCTGTTGGATTAAAACCCCTGGCAAGTGCGTCATAAAAGACGGCGACAATGTTTTTTTGGAACTTATGCCAAAGGTTGATAAAGTTATGGTAATTAGCAAGCTTACCTTTGGGGGTTTCTCTCCTGATATTAAAGGGGTTTTTGACCGCAGCATCGGCTTTATACTTCCGTTTTTTGAAACTGTTAGCGGCGAAATGCACCACAAGCAAAGATATGAAAAACGCCCCTCCTTACAGTATATGTTTTATGGTGATAACATGACAGAAGCCGAGAAGGCAACGGCTCAAAAGCTTGTTAAAGCCAATGCTGTCAACCTTGGCGCGCCTGATTGTTCTGCATCCTTCTACGCCACGCCAGATGAGATTTTGGAGGGCTTGAAATGAAGATATTAATTCTAAATGGCAGCCCTAAACCTTCTGGCAGTGCCAGCGAAAAATTGGCGGAAGGTCTTGCCCAAAGGCTTGGAAACGCAGAAATAACCATGTTTAACGCTATGAAAACTGGTAAGGATGAATTTGTGGCGCAGGTTAACGCTATAGATGCTCTCGTGGTGGTGTTCCCTTTGTATGTAGATGGCTTGCCATCCCATTTATTGCGCCTTTTGGATGAAGCTAAAGGGGAAATTAAATCTTCTGCAAGGGTTTATTCTATTGCCAATAATGGATTTTACGAAGGTCAGCAAAACCACCTTGCTTTAGAGATGATGAGGCATTTCAGCGCATCTTCTGGAATGGAATGGGGGCAAGGGCTTGGTGTTGGTGCTGGCGGCATGGTTGGGGTTGCCCCTTTTGGAAGCGGCCCAATGAAAAACATAGGCAAAGCCCTTGACAAGATGGCGCAAAACATCCTTAACAAGCAAAATGGTGATGATTTTTACATCCAGCCCAACTTTCCAAAGTTTCTGTACAAAATGGCTGCGCACCGCAGTTGGTACAGCCAGGCAAAAGGAAACGGCATCAGCCGTAAAGGCATTTTAAGGGGTGATTAACCATGAATCAACAAGCACAAAAATACTGGAATGAATTTTGGGAGGGCAAGGCCGCGCCAACCAATGTAATGGCTGAACAATTCGGCATGGAAGGCACGCCCATGGCAGACGAACTGGCTCATTTAATCGCCATTGGCCGCAAAACTGCCACCTGTGGCGCCCACGCCCTCTACAAACCAGAAGAGATACCAACCGCAGGCTTATATACAGTGGTTTTGGACGCAAAAGACCAGCCCATCTGCATAATACGCACAACAAGTGTTGAGGTTATCCCCATGAATGAGGTGACGGAAGAGTTTGCCGCCGCTGAAGGCGAGGGCGATTTAAGCTATAGATACTGGTATGACTGCCACAAAGAGTTTTTCAAAATAGAGCTGGCAGAAGTTGGGCAAGAATTTGCCGAAGACATGTTACTTGTCTGCGAAAGATTTGAACTGGTCGATGTCAAAAAGACATAAGGAGAATGACTATGAAAATCAGCCCATACCTATTCTTTGACGGAAATTGCCGAGAAGCGGTTGCTCACTACGAAAAAGCCTTCGGGGTAACGGCACATATCAATAATAGTGCAGAAAACCCCGACATTATAGAACATGCCCAAATCTCCCTAAAGCCTGGCGGTGCGCCAATAATGTTTTGCGACTGGGAAGAACCTTTCACTAAAGGGCAGGATGTGATGATTTCTATAAATTTCGAGGACGAGGATAAGTCCGCAATCAAATCTGCTTTTGATGTTCTGGCAGAAGGGGGCGAGGTAGTTTACCCTCTCGAAAAGCAACAATGGAGCAAATGCGCAGGCATTGTTGTGGATAAATTTGGTTTTAGATGGAATTTTTATCAGATGTAAAAGAAAGGCGATGAAAAATGAAAGCGTTAGCAATCAACGGAAGCCCCAGAAAAAACAGAAATACGGCAATCATGCTCGAACACGCCTTGAAAGGGGCAGAGTCCGAAGGTGCAACCACAGAGATACTGCATCTTTATGACTGGGAGTTTAAAGGATGCGTCAGCTGTTTTGCTTGCAAAGTCAAGGACAACCCTTCCCCAGGAATATGCCTTTACAAGGACAACCTATCCCCCGTTTTAGAAAAAGCCATGTCTGCGGACGTGCTTATCCTAGGCTCTCCCATATATTTTGAAAGCGTCACTGGCATGATGCGCAGCTTTTTGGAAAGGCTTATGTTCCCCGTCCTCACCTACACAGAGGGTTACAAAGGGTTACTGGACAAAACAATTCCAACGGGCTTCATCTACACAATGAATGTGCCAGAGGGCTTTATGGAGCAAGCAAAATATATGGATGCCCTCCAATTTGCCGAAAGCGACATGCGCCGCCTGTTTGGCTATTGCGAATCCATTTCCGCAAATGACACTGTGCAATTTGATGACTACTCAAAATATGTAAATACAGTATTTGATGTAGAGCATAAAAAACAAGTCCAAAAGGAGCAGTTTCCTAAGGATTGCCAAAGTGCCTTTGAACTAGGAAAAAGGCTGGTGAGCAAGGTATAGTATTCACGTGATGCAAGAATTTGAAACGCTGTCGAAGGCAGGGCTTACCCAATCACTTTCACAGCAACAAAAATATAAGGAGCGAATAAATATGAATTACACAGACAAAGTAATGGACCATTTTATGAACCCTAGAAACATGGGTGAAATTGAGAACGCAAGCGGCGTTGGCGTTGTGGGCAACGCAAAATGCGGCGACATTATGAAAATTTACCTAGACATTGACGAAAACCAAGTCATCCGCGATGTTAAATTCCGCACATTTGGCTGCGGAGCTGCCGTTGCCACCTCTAGCATTTCCACAGAAATGGTTGTGGGCAAAACCATCAAAGAAGCCATGGAAGTAACCAATGTCCACGTTACAGAAGCCCTCGGCGGCCTGCCCCCTGTAAAAGTCCACTGCTCCCTTTTAGCAGAGGACGCAATCCGCGCCGCTTTGTGGGATTATGCCGAGAAAAAAGGCATCGTCATCGAAGGCCTAGAAAAACCAGACGACGACCACGACCATCACCACGACCACGATGACGACGATGATGACCATGACCACTAAAATGATTTCTATAATACAAAAGCCCCGCAAATGTTGACTTTGCAGGGCTTTTTAATTTACAGGGGTAGAGAGAATCGAACTCCCACTAAAGGTTTTGGAGACCTCTGTCATGCCACTTGACCATACCCCTAAAAGTTAGTTGCGTAAGCTAAAATTTATTCTACCAAAATAAAATGGATTTGTCAAGGGTTTTTTGAAAAATATAAAAAGCCACTTGGGAGTGTTTCCGCAAGTGGCTTTTGGTTGTTTAGTTGCGAAGGATTATTTCTAGGATTAGCATGGTTTCGCCCCAGGTCATTTCGCCGTGGGGGTTTGCTGTGTTTGTGGTGAAGCCTAGAAAGCCTAGGGCTTCGGCGTTTAACAGGGCTTGTTGCAGGTGGGGGCTGGCGGTTGCTATGTCGGGGAAAGATGAGGTTTGGAGGGTTGGCGCGCCTGTTATGCGGCTGCCCGTGCGCACTTCAAATAGGCGCACAAGGGCGGCTATTGCGTCCTCTCTTGCTACTGTATAGTGTCCTGGCACTAACATTCTTGCATTTGCTAGGGATGACATTTCTTGCTCTGTTAGGTTGTCAAGCATGTTGATTGGCGCGTGGGTTACACCGCGGGCAATGGCGTGAATTACGCGGTTTAGCTGCCATACATCTACAGCAAAGTTTGGCGCAAACCAGTCCATGTCAGTGAAGTTAATTTGGGTGTTGACAAAATACATAGCGTCCCTTGCTTCTGGCGTTGCGTTGTAAAGCTGAGGTATTTCCGTGCCGATTGCTGCAAAGGTGGTGGGGCGGGTTGTGGAGGTGTATACAGTGGAGGCAAACTCGTTAAAGCCGCTTCCGTTGCGTCTCCAAGCCACATCCCCTCCGTCCATAACATATGCACCTATGTGGTAATCCATAGCCGCGGCTCGGTTAATGTTATGGGTGGCTCTTACAGGGGCTGCAAGGGTTGTTAGCCCTATATTTGTGTGGGCAGACCTGTTAACCACGTTAATGCCAAGGGTTTGGGGCGTTGTTAAATATTGCCTGTTAGGGGTAAGGCTTGCAGGTGCGGTTTCGTTGGTAATGTACATACGTAGGCGGCTCGGCAAGCCGAAGCCAACATTTTGCGGGGTGTCTGCAAAGCCTGGGCTGAAAGTGTATGTGGTTGCCCCTGCTATTATCCCGAAATCTATACCCCGCTGTTCAAAGGCTGTTATGATGGTATAGGGTAGCTCTACAATGCGGTTTTCAACAGGCTGATTGTTATAGTGGGTCATGTCGATAACATGCTCAAAAGTGCGAAGTTGCACCAGGCGGCTGATGAACCTTTGGTCAACCAAATTATCACGATGGCCGTCCTCGTCAATGTCGTTAGAGCGGAAACGCCAAGTTAGAGTGCGTGTGTATGGGTTGTAATTTATCTCAAAATCACGGTCTGGCAGAGGGAACAGCTCTGGGATAACATCCCCATCAAACTCCCCATCATCCCTAGTTGTCCAGAACATCATAGGGCCTGCCCATTCAGAAATGGTCATACGGGTGTGCAAACCATGCTGAATAGCTGATGCGTCAGGCATTACGTAAACGGTGGTGGCGTCTAAAAATTGAGGGTTTGTTGCCATTTGGACGATAAAGTCCACCCGCTCTGTAATTTCGCCCCCTATGCCGTCACGATGGACGCTAAGGATGGTCAAAGCCCGAACCCAGTATGCCGTGTTGGGCAACAAGTCTGGGAAAAGCACCATATAGGAAAAATCTATCATGGGGCTGCCCATGATTGTTGTACCCATTGCCCCTGCCACATTGCCCTCTAAAGGCAAATGGACATCATCGGGCATTACAAAGCCTTCTGCTGGGCGTTCGTACCCACGTATTGGCGACCAAGCAACAACCATATGGTCATGGGCAACGCGGGAATATTGGGTTTCGTTTTGCAGGTTAACAATATTCACTTCATTAGGGCCAGCAAGCCCTAAACCTCTCGGGGGAGGGGGCGTGCCTAAAGGCAGGGTACTCATAGTGATTGAGGCGGACCAGTTGTAACGCTCGTCATTATTAGCGGCGGCGGCACGTACCCAGATATAATAGGTGGTTTCTGGGAAAAGGTTGCCTGCCCTAAAAATCCGCAGTTGGTTGGCGTTTATCCCTGCAGGCTCGCGGGAGCTTTCTGGCACAAATTCCCAAGCTGTGTCAATGTCGTTAAACTCTGAAATCCAGAATTCGTAATTTATTGACCCATCACTGATGAAGGGGCGCAGGGTGAACTCTAACCATCTATCCCCTTCTTGGTAAGGGCTTAGGAAGGGGGCGGGGGGCGTAATATCCATATCCCCGCGGTCGTTGGTTGTCGTACCCATAATGAGGGTTGGCCACCATGCGTCCATATTGGAAATCCGCGGGCGGATGAAAATGGCGTAGGTTGTGTCAGGCTCAAGCCCTTCAATGGTGGAAAGAAGGGTTAGAGTAAGGTTGCCCCCCAGGCCTTCTTCGTGGATAACCTCGACAGGCAAGGCTGTCCAAGCTCCTGGGGTTGCGTGTAAAGCCGCAACAAAGGCTTCTATGTCATCCTCTAAATCGCTTGCAATTTCTGACAAAGGTACCCAGTGGAATTCATAGGTTGTTTGTGGGTGGGGCAGGTGCTGCATACGCACAGGCACAGGCACACCGCCATTTGCAGACTGCAAGACGGGTATCATCTGGGCAAGGGTGTAACCTGGGCTTGTTGGATGCCCTACGTGCAAAATCTGCACCCCTTCCCTTGGGGTAAATCGGTCTGGCCCAACGGCTTCATCGTCAAAAACCAAATTACCGTTTAAAACACCAAAGGCAGAATGCCACCTACCAGGGAAATTCGGGTCTGTTGGGTCTGTTATCAGCTCAAAGGCTTCTAGCCAGCGGTTTTCCCAAGCAAGGTCAATTTCGTTAGCCCGCTCTTCATCTACCCGCAAAGGCGGACGAGGCAGAACGGCAGGAGGTGTCATAGCGTCGCCAAAAATAAAGTATGAGCCATATGCCGCAACAGAATTGCGCACATCTTCTGAAACTCCGTCACCTATACGGCGGGCAACGATTCTAATATAATACACCTGATTTTGAATTAAAGGAACTTGTATACCGTCACTAGCCCTTACATATTGGGTGAAAGTGAAAGTATTTGTAAATGGATGTTCTGGGTGAAACCTATCCCAATCGAAGCCTATTCGGTGGGCTCCAATTTCTGCTTGGGTAAGCCCTGCAGGGTATGGGGTCACTGGAGGGATTGCAGGGCGTTGACCAGGACCAAGTCCAGCAAAAGCCTGGGCATTGTCAGTAATCCACACGTCATAAACAATGTCAGGGTCGCGGAAAAGCTGACGTGGCGGCGTACCATGCATAACAGATTGAGCCGCCTCTGCGTCATTAAACGGCGCGCGCATAAAAGCATCCCATGTAATGTCCATCCCAAGAGGGGCAGATGGGGCAGTTTCAATATTTACAATATTTGGGCGGGTTGGCTGCCACTGGTGCAAATCTGCGTAGAAAGTCCATTCTTCGTCAGGCTCTACCCGTTCGGGCGGGTTTCCTAAATATACAGAGAGGATGAACCTTGTGCCGTCTGGCGGCCTGTCGATTAGTAAGTGGTTTATAACCTCAATTGCAGGGTGTCGAAACTCTGCAATTATAGGGGTTGTGCCGTCTGGCATTTCTTGGCGGATGCGCACAATTGCGTTAGTGTCTTGAACGCGAAGGGTCGCCCAATGTAGCAACAAATGGTCGTTGCCGATTGGCGTGCCACCAAGAATTGCACGGATAAAGGCACTGGTGTCTTGGAATAGATTGTCAGTGTAGTACAAATCGAAAGGAAAGGCGTTTGTAAGCCCTATGCCGCCATTTACCTCACGGCTTATATTGTTCAAAATAGGTTCTACACGCACGGTGTAAACGCTACCTGGAATAAGCTGGGCAAGGTCTGGAAAAACAAAGGTGTAAACTCCCCCTGAAACTACCAAATCGGGGTGGGTTACAGGTATTGTAAGGTCAATAGGTGTGCCGCCAAAGTTTGGGGTGGCAAGTATGCGGTAATGGGTAAATGGGTCACTGCCAGCTAGCTGTGGCTGTGTCCAGTGGACGGTCAAACTGCGCCCATGTCCATAAGCCTCTACATTAATATCAGGCATGACAAAAATAGCATTGTCTACACTGCCCACACTGTCCACAGCAGTTGCTGTGGAATATCCAGGGGCGGTTGCGCTAAAGTAGTTATGGAAATGCCTTGCGCGGATTTGGAAGGCATAAAAGTTACCTGGTTGCAATGTTTGTGTTAGGTTGCGGTTTTGTATAAAGGGGGGCATTGCAGGATGGGTTACTTGAGGTATCCAGTTTGCCCAGCCGTTGGTTGCAGCTGCCGCCCCTGCATCAAAACGCATAACATGAAATTCTTCCACTGGATGGATGACACCAGCAGGAGGCGGTCCAGGCATACCTGGGTTAGTAGGTGTGGGCGCGCCTGGGGTTGTACCCGTGCCTGGCAAAGCAGGAGGCGGTGACAACCAGCTTAAAGCTAGGTGGTAGGCATTTGTTCCAGGTGTTCTTGTAATGCTTGTTATTGTTAATTGCTCTACTGGGCTTTGGGGGTTGGCAAATGCCGTTTGCGGCAACATTGTCACCACAAACAGGGTCGCCAACAGCCCTGCCATAAATCGTTTGAAGAAATTAGATTTTTTCATAGTTGGTCACACCTCCCTTTACAGTCCGATTCTTTGGTCAAGCACCAGCAACAGGCGAAGGAAATCGCCGTTGGACATAGGTGCTGTTGGTTGCATATTTCTGTTGGTGTAGATATTAAGCTGGAACGCCGCCTGAATGTATGGGCGGAAACGGTTGTCAATCCCCGTTATGCCGTTTAGGGCGTTAAAGTTGGTAATGCGCAGGGATGAAACGGTTGTGCCGCTGCCCATTTCGTATAAAGCCATAAGGGTGTAGACCACCTCTTGGGTTTGGGCGGGGGCATTTGCTCCCCTTACTGGCACAATATAACCTTGGTTACGCAGCCAGTTTTGAGAGTTCATGCCAGCAGGCGCGCCTGCCAAACGTGCAACAACTCCCTGTACAGTGTTAAGGCTTACATTTGCGTTAATGTCAAAATTATTCCCTGCTCCAAACAGCTCTGCCAGACCGTGGTTAGCAATAATCGCCCCTAGCCTGTCATGACCTTGTATGGTGTTAAGCCCTGGCATTGCAAGGCTTTGGCGGGTAAAGGCAAACGAGCCAGGTGTTTGGGTTCTAACAATTCTATTTGTGCCTTGTTGCTCCACAGATTGGCGAACCCAACTGCCTGCGCCAAACTGGAAGCCGCTTACAATATCATTATTAGCAGAGCCGCCAAGGGCTATGCTTACAGGTTGGCTGATATGGTTAAAGGCAACGGCTCTGCCATAGGTTGCCCTTAGGCGGGTGTTTACGTAGGCGCTCATTTCATGGTTGATAACCTCTGCAATCTCCCGCAGGCGGCGCACTTGATAGAGATATGCGATATTCTCCTCTACCATGTTGGAAATCTCCTGCCCGAAGGTAAAGTGACGGTCGCCGATTATCCTGTCAATGAAGTGGTCAGTTTCGATGGCGTAAAGCAGGCTGTTCATTAGGTTTTCGTCCACTTGGCGGATGATTGTGTTGCTTTCCACCAGGTCAATACCTAAAATCACTTGCTGTCCTGCCACAAGCTCCCCTTGGATTTGGGTGGCAGCATGGGCGCGCACATCAAGAACCAAACGGATATAATAATCCTCAACCCCGCGAACATCACGCATACGGCGAATGACATCAATTACAGGCTCTGTACCAATGCTGTTAATGGCTTGGTTTGGTATTGTTATGGTCATGTCATTACGCTGGATTACAAAGCCTTGCCCGCCATCCCAAATGGCTAAAAACAGGGATTGAGGCAGATAAAGGGTTGTGGTTTGCTGACCAGTGTCCGCAAGGCGGATGACCTGTCCGTTTGCTTGCAGTAAATAATCCTGCATGGTTGGGCGGTACATGGCAATGAAATGCCCGCCTTGGTCCATAGCAATCCAATAAGGACGGCGAAGGAACTCCATAAGCAAATCACGCAAATATCTGCGAAGGTTCTCGCGGTCGCGCTCTCTGTCCATATAATCTTGGTCAACTTCCGTGCGCCCTGTGGCAATGTTGGACCATTCGGAATACACATAGCCTCCAGTGCCAGCGGTGTTAACCACATCAAGGGTGTGGACACGGAATTGGTAGGTTCTGCCTGGAGCAAGCCCTGTCACAAGATATGTGAAGGTATAATAACCATCTGTACTGCTAGGAACCATACTTAACTGCCTGTGGTTTGTGCCTGCGCCAATCATAGCAGGGGCAGACCATTGCCCAAGCCCGTCGCGGTGGGTGAAGCGGAAGCGGAACAAGCTCATATAGTCCGCCGCAACAACAGGGGCTTCAAAACGGATAACCATTTGGTTTTGCGGGTTAATGTTTTCGTTGGGGAAAGAGCCGTGGTCAACAATTCTCAGGTTTTGCGGCGGGCTAACCAATCTTGTGGTTAAGGACACACCAACCCAAGCAGAGAAGGTTTCTCCGCTGTCTGTAATCCAAACGGTACGTACATAGTAGAAATACAGGGTGTTTGGGTTCAGCCCTTCATTGTGCAAAATCAATCTGTTGCCTGGCATTGTTTCTATGCTAAATGGGTCGGCAGAGTTAGTAACGCCAGTTGGCACAACTAACTGCCAATCTAACGGGTCTACTCGGTTAGTCCGCACCCCTGCTTCAAAGCCAGATGGGTCTAAGGCGTTGATAAATTGTGACATGGTGAAACTGCGATTGTTCAGCACAGCCTCTGGCGAAGCTTGTATGTCCCTAAAACGGACGATTTCAAACTCAATCCGCCCAGCATCTCCTTCAACTAGGGGCAGCATGTCAAGCCAAGAAATTGCCGCTGTTGTAAAGCCTAGATAATCAGGCTCAACCCGCAAATCTTGCGGTGTTGGCGGTACAATTTCCCCTGGGTCAAGGTCTGGCAGCGGGGTGTAGGTGATTATGCCAGCAATGGCTGTTGTGTCAGAATAGTCGCGGGATGGAGGGCTAATCAGCGTTTCATGGACTCTCTGACGGACAAGATAGCCGCTGCCATCATCTACATACTCAAAAAACTCAACAAAAGAATCAACAATTACATAGTATGGCCAGTTAAAATCAAGACCTTCAAATCTAAAGGTTTGAAGGAAGTCTGCCGCGGCAGAAGCTGGCCCTGGCGGCCTGAAAGGCACTTCAATAACAATGGGGCGGGAGTTTGGCTCTCTCATCACATTTATATATGGGCTTAGGTTAAACACCCCTGCCGTGCTGGGTGAGCCTGGAGTTGCCCCAGGAACACGAGGTTGAGGAAGCCCGTCAACTACCATATCATGGGTTCCAAATGCTGTTGACAAAGCCGCTGGAGAGGAAATCCCCATAGGTGCAGAAAACCCTGCAATTAGGCTCATAAATGGACGGAAGTTAAAGCCCGTGATGACGCTTTCCCATAGGGCAACAACAGCTTCATAACCTGCTTGCCCCTGGAAATACGCGCCCATTGTGGCGGCATCCCAAGGGTCGCCATCAAGAACAAACTGCCAGACGGTTTCAAGTTGAGAAGCCACCAAAACAGGTGATTGGGTCACATAACTTGTAAGCCCCGCAAGCCAGCTTGCAATGCTGTCAGTAGAGCTTGTGGCAAGCATTGTGGTCATACGGGTGATGAACGCCGCGTTCATATCACCAATTAAAAGGGTATTTAGTGCCGTTGGTCCTGCCATTTGCCCATCTAAAAGGGTGCTGATAAAAACGCCTCCAAAGGTGTCTGCCGATGTGATTGTAGAAAAATCAAAATCAGCAGGGGTTGATGGGCGTGGGGTGGTTGGTGTTGCAGGCGGCATAAATGGCACAAAATCAAAGCCAGTTATGGCGGTTCTCCAAAGATGGACGGTCATATTAAATGCAATTTCTTGGTCATTCGGTGTTGTCCCTGCCCAAAGAGAGCCTATGGTAGCATCATCAAATGGCGTGTTAGCGCGGACATAGCTCCAAGCCAAGTCAAGGTCAGCGGCGGAAACCCCTGTCACAAGCTGGGTTTCTAACCAGTCTGATATTGTGTTTGTACCTGTCATTGGGTTTGCGGCTGTGTCTAGTGCTGTATAAACATGGGTTGCAAAAGCATCATTAAGAGCATCACGACGCACAGGGTCAGCCCCTAGCTGAAGGATGTTCGTAATAGAAACATCAACCCAAGTAGTAAGCAAAATATCTTCAAAGGCTTCGGTAACATCTAGCCCACCGCCAGCGGTAAAGTCGAAAATACCAGGGGTTGATGGCGCAGGAGGTGGTGGAGGCGGTGTTGGTGCGCCTGGGTCTGGCGGCGGCGTTAGGAAGGGGTGGAAGTTGAAGTTTGTTAAAATGCTTTGCCACGCGGCAACAGTTGCTTCAAAATCTACCTGGTTTGCCCAGAAATCGCCCATTGCGCCTACATTCCAGGTTGCGGTTGGGGTCTGGCGGACAAATGCCCAAGCAGCTTCCAGTTGGGCGTTAGTAAGCCCAGCCACCATAGTGTCCAAAGTGCCTAGCCAGCTTGCAAATGTGCCAGTGGCAGGTATGCCCATGGTTTGCACCAAATGCTCTCTAAAAGCGGCGTTAAGTGCCGTTAAGTTGGCAGGTGCAGGGTCTATGCCCCCTCTGTTTACGAAATTTGGATGCACATTAAATGTTGCTATGGTTTGCCCTCCCGCCACTGTTCCAAAGTTAAAGTCACCTGGAGAAGATGGGGACAGGGGGCTTGTTGACGGTCTGTCCTCATGGACAATTGGGAAGATGTAGAAAGGCAGGCTCACGCTAAGCCCCATGATTAAGCCAACAATAGGGGTTGTTGCAAGGGTTCTTTGGTGAGGTTCGACGGTGGATATATTTGTTATTTGCTCTCTTGTGCCTATAAATATGCGGTAAATAATCTCATGCTCATAGCCCGCTTCACGGTAAGGGGAGCGCGCCAAGTAAGCCTCAATATCCTCCCAAGGAACCATGAAACTCATATCAAAGAAGCCTGCTTCCCTTGTTTCAGGGTCTATCCCGTCTGTCCACACCTGTAAGTTGTATGGTGGCGGGAAAGGTCTGCTGTCTGGGCGGGAAAGGGATAAAAAGCTTCTGTCTGTGTGGGTGGACTCATGTTCATAGCCCAAGTCGCGCTTTTCACCTGGATAGCGAGGGTTAGGTATGGTGTTAGCGGGTGGGTCTAAATACTCATGGAAATGCCTTGTTTCAATGTGGGTTAGGGTGTTCGTTAGGAAGTAGATACCCTCAAATTGTAACGGCGGGCTATCATCCCTAATCACAAAATGCATAGGTAAGGTGATGTTCCACGGCTGATTCCTTGGCTGTAAGTGAGGTTCTACGCCTGCTACATAAATCGGGCGAGGGATGCGGTTGCCTGCCGTTGTAGCCGCTGTGGTTGTGGTGTTGTTTTCAATGTTGATGATAACACTAGCCTCATTGCCAGCAGAGTTTGTAGATACAATACGAACCCTGTGAGGGGTCGCCACCAAAAGGGGGTCATCTGACACGGTTAGGGTGTGCGAACCATCTGCATTAGGGTCAAAGTCAACAAGACCAGTAATAGGTGTCACCTCTGTCCAAAGACCAGTTGTTGGGTCTTGTTCGTATAGGTAGATGGCGTGACCAGAGGATGTCATCCCAAGTGCGGAAAAATTCTCACGAATGGTAATATTACGCCCGATGGCAACGGCTTCGCTTGCCCCTCTAAGGCTGTGAGTGCCGCTTGCCATTGGGATATTTTCAAGGAAATCTGAATTTTGTTGAACGTCACTAATCCACCATTCAATATCACCGTTTACGTGGCGGCGGGCTGTAACTTCAACTTCAGCTATGCTGGTAACTACGTCGCTTTCGGGGTTAAGACGGGAGCGGATGTGATAGGTAAACATCAACTGTCCTTCCCCATATTGGGGCGGG
>WQSI01000031.1 GCA_009787945.1 Defluviitaleaceae bacterium | reverse complement strand
CCCTGGTCAAACAGGTCGCCCTCGTCACATAAATAATCCCCCACAACTTCCTCTGTTACCTCTGGATTTTGTAAAATCTTGGCGCACTGCATGTAATACCCCGCGTGACGACCGCTAGTTAAAATAAAATGCCCTTCCAAAAGCGCGTCACAATCCCTTAAAATTTTCTCAATGCGTTTCATTTTAAGACCCCCAAATTTTGTATTGTTTTGTCGGTTAATTATATCATAAACAAAAAGGGATTTCAAGCACTAAACAAAACGGCTAATCTCCTTCCGCAAACGGCTGATGATTTTTTTCTCCAGCCTAGATATGTATGACTGGGAAATCCCCAACAAATCAGCAACTTCCTTTTGGGTCATCTCATCCCCATCCCGCTCCAGCCCGTAACGAAGCTCCATAATGCGCTTTTCCCTATCTGACAGCTTTTCCATAGCAAGATACAGCATTTTTCGGTCTGCTTCATCCTCAATGTCCTTGTAGATAATGTCAACATCTGTACCCAAAACATCCGAAAGTAGCAACTCATTGCCATCCCAGTCCACATTTAACGGCTCATCAATGCTGACCTCACTTTTCAGCTTGCTTGTGCGGCGCAAATACATAAGAATTTCGTTTTCAATACAACGGCTGGCGTAGGTGGCAAGCTTTATTTTCTTGTCCACTTTAAAAGTGTTAACCGCCTTAATTAGCCCAATTGTGCCTATAGAAATTAAATCTTCCACATTAAGCCCTGTGTTTTCAAACTTACGCGCAATGTAAACCACAAGGCGCAAATTGCGCTCTATCAGCGTGTCACGGGCTTTTCTGCACCCTTCCCCCATGCGCGCCAACATCTCTGCTTCTTCATCTGGCTTCAAAGGCGGGGGCAGGGTGTCGCTGCCTCCGATATAATACACCGTGCCAGCCCTTGCCCTATGCAATATTTTCGCAATCTTATGTATAAGCTTTCTAAGGAAATTAAGCATTTTGCCCTCCTGATTTTGTTCTTAATTTACATTATATAAAACAGGGTTGATAAGCCCCTGATATTCTCCGCAATTTGACAAGGTAAAGGGGCAGATGGCAATTATTGCAGCCCCCCCAGGCTTATTATTAATTGTCACACTACCTGGGCGAAAGCCGAGCATTACGCCATTTTGTTGCCCGATAGCTTTAAAGGGAATTAGGCGGAATTTGGCTTGCCAGCCCGCCTCTTCAAACGACTTTTCAACGGCTTCCAGGTCATCTTGTTGGTTGTTGATGAACAGTTGGTGAATTTGTTCTGGCAATATATCAGCAATGGCGGTCATCTCGGCTATAATGACAGGGTTTTGGCTTATAGGTTCGGTCAGGGTCATGCCAGTATCAACCAAAGCCTGCAAAAATGCCTTTTTACCCTCTACTTCAATACCAATTTGGCAGAAAATTTTCTTGTCCATCGCCTTGTCGGCTGTATATCTGCGGACAAACCTTACCACACCGAAAGCCACCGCCACCGCTATGGCTAAATTTAGCGGCGTGGCGCGAATGGTAGCAAAATCCCCCGTTGATATGGTGTTGACCCCCACTAAATTGGTTGTAACCATCACAAGCCCCCCAAGGGCAAAGGCGGATATGTAAGCCAGTCCAAAATTAACCAGAAAGTGCCGCAGGTTCTTAATGCCGAAACAGGCAATTAAACCAGGCAAAAGCACCACAAAAGAGGTGAACACGTTTAAAATGCCGCGAAAGGGGGAGAACAACAGCAACACATATAGCAAAGCCGACAACACACCCCCCAGCACAATCCGCCACCATTTCGCCCCTCTGCGCCCCAAAACATTAACCAAAGCCATCACAATGGCGTTAATTCCAAAATTGACCAAAAATACAATATCTGCATACACATCAATAATCATAAAAACATTATACAGGCAAGGGGGATAAAATTTTGTAATTTTTTCCAGACAAACCCATAAAAAATTTTTGACAAAATAGGTTTGTCCTTATAAAAGGGCTTGCATTTTATCTTATTATATATTATAATAGTAATAATTCATATTTCTGATAGCTGACTATGTGAGGGGGATAACTATGGATTTTAAGCAATTAGAGGCTTTTGTTAATGTTGTGGAGATGGGAAGTTTTTCCCGTGCGGCTGAAGCCATATTTTTATCCCAACCATCGGTCAGCACCTATGTTAACTCTTTGGAGAGGGAGTTGGGAGCAACCCTAATAAACCGTTCCACCAAAGAAATTTCCCCAACCCTTGCAGGTAAAATATTTTACGACAATGTAAAGGAAATTTTGGCGTTGAAATTCCAAACGGTAGAAAAAATTAAGGGTTTAAGCGGCAATTTTAGCGGCGAAATTAACATTATTGCTTCCTCTGTGCCTGCTCAATATGTCCTTCCTCGCGCCATTGCTCAATTTAATCTAATTTATCCTGAAATTTCTTTTAATGTTAAGCAAGGCACAACCCTGGATGTATCACGGGTAATTGCCATGGGTCAGGCAGAGCTTGGTTTTTCGGGGGGAACAGTTGACGAGGATAGATGCGATTTTACTCAATTTTTATGCGACAGAATGGTAGTCATAGCCCCAAGCAATGATGATTTTTCTGAAAGTTTGGAATATTCCCTCGGGGCATTGCTTAGGGAAAACCGTTTTGTTGGACGGGAAAAGGGCAGCGGCACCCGAAGCGAGTACGAGCGGCTTTTTGAAGAGCAGAACATAAAACCAGACACCTTGAGCAGTTCTATTAATTTTGACAACACCCAAAGCATTATAAACGCTGTAATCAACGGGCTTGGCATCTCCATTGTATCCCATTTTGCCGCGGCATCTTACGTCCACAAAAAAATGGTGATACCCCTAAAATTGTCAAAACCACTGCCCAACCGCAAACTTTACTATGTTTTAAAGAAAAACTTTGCAAAATCACATTTAACTGACCTTTTCATAAATTTTCTAGTTAGCGACTATAAAAAAGTTTTAGAGATGTGACACCAAACCCCTCTGCGCATATAATAGCAGAGGGGTGATTTTATGGCTATTTTTCTTGCTATTGCATTAAGCGTAGATGCGCTAGGGATGGGTATTTCTGGGGGTTTACGCGAACATAAATTTTCTTGGCGAACATATGTAACCCTATTTGTGGTGTCCGTCCTTGTCCTTGCGGCGGCAGAGCTTTTCGGCAACCTTTTTGCCAACATTTTACCAGATGGCATTGCGGTTACGGTGGCTTCTGTTTGGATAATGGTCTTGGGTGTTTGGATTGTCATTAGCGGCTTTCGCTGTAAAGGCGAACGCGCTCCTCTTATAAGCGATTTTCAACTTGCTCTCGTTTTGTCTTTAGACTCTTTGGGTGTAGGTCTGGCATCTGCTTCCTTTGGAATTTATGTGTTTTTGCTGCCGTTTTTGGTGGCAGGTTTTCAGGTGGTTTTCCTTGCTGTTGGGTACTATCTGGCAGGGGCATTTAAGAAGCTGGGGCATCGCCAGCGGGTATGGACTATATTATCTGGATTAATACTAATCGCCATGGGTTTGGTTAGACTTTTGTAAAATCTCCAGCCCCTTTACATGGAGTTTGTGGGCATATGTAAGGGATATGTGGCAGGCATCTGCGCTGTCCTCCCATGTCATTTTGTTTATGTAACGATTTGTAAATACATCCCGTAAAATACCTTCAGGCAGACTTTCAATCATGCGCGCCACCTCTTCTTCATGCTTGTTGGTGCTTACCAAATCTTGGAAAAATTCATAAATCAGCGGTGTGGATGCTGGTCTGCGTGTGTCCAGCGCATCAATTGCATCCTGAGCCGCCTTTGTCTTTATATCCGCGTCCAAAGCGTCCTTTAAAAAATTTTCTATATCTTTTTTACACATTCGCTTGCCTCCTTATGACATTTTGTGATATAATTATGAATATTGCTTATATTATAAGATATGCTAATATTATATCACTATTGGATGCGGTTGTCAAGGATTTTTTAGAAAAGGTGGTTTTATGAATCGTATAAAAGAGTTACGGGAAGAAAAGGGCATGAAACAGGCGGAATTGGCGCAACAATTAAAGGTTTCCCAGGCTACCCTGTCCAATTGGGAGCGGGGCATCCATGACCCCACCAACGAAACCCTTGCTGGTCTGGCAAAAATGTTTGATTGCAGTGTGGATTATTTGCTTGGGGTTTCCACTGTAAAATATCCAGTGGATGAGGACGGCATGGCGGTTGACCAGGTATATTACCGCATTGCCCAAGACGCTAAAATGTCTGGCATTGACCCTCAGGACTTCCAAATGGCGTTGGATTTCATCAAGAGAGCGAAGGCGGCAGATGCAGAGAAACAGCGCGGATAGTCCATTCCTCACCAAGGCGGGATTATATAAAATGGTTAGCACTAAAGCCGAAAGCCTCGGTTTTAATTTGCGTGCCGCAAACTACCGCATTGATGCCATTCGCCTTGCCCGTGACATTTGTCTGGACCTTACCATAGAAATGATGCAGTTTAACACCAGCGACATATGCGGCGTACTTGTTAAAGGCGAAGTTAGCACCTATATGGCACTTAACACCCGCCGTTCTGCCACTGGCAAAAATTTTGACTGTATGCATGAGCTTATTCATTACATGTTCCACGATAGGGAGCAGTTTATTTGCGATGCCAAAGCGGACAACCATCTAGAATGGCAGGCAAACGAAGGGGCGGCGCAGTTTCTTGTGCCATACCAAAGCTTTATACCTAATTATTGCAAGCTGTACGACAGCTATTATGGCAGTATGAAGCCAGATAAGGCGCACAAAACCTTGATAGCCCACCTGTCACAGCAGTATATGGTGGGGGAGCTGGTGATAACCTACCGCCTTAATCAACTTAAACAAGAAATTGGTCAATACATAGACGGCACGCCCATTGACGGCATTGCCATAACATCCGCCAAAAAAATTACAAAAAACTATTGACTAGCACCCCATAAATCTGTTACAATATTATCAAAATAAATATTTTATTATGTAGGAGGAAATCTCTATGCTTAATCAACAAACCCATAAGCGTGTTAGCTTGATTGTAGACATTTTGATGTTTATCGCCTTAATTGGCCTCATGCTTACGCCTTACCTGATGCGCCTTGACGGCATCGGCAGAGCCTGGTATCTTGCAGGTTGGAACTGGCACCTTGCCTCTTGGCACATGATTTTCGGTGTCATCTTAACTGTTCTTTTCCTCATCCACATCATCATCAACTTTAAATGGCTGATAGGTGTGATGAAAAACTGGGCAAAAGGCAACCAAGCAACTAGAGCTAAGTTTTGGATGATGATTTTGGTGTGCATCTTCATGTGCACTTCCATTATCACTGGTATTCTATGGGGCATGGGAACTGGCGTTGCCGGTTTTGGCACAAGCTCTATGATTACTGCTGGCGGTCCTTTTGTAGGTTCGACCCCATCTAGCGCAATCGGCACTTGGCACACAATTACCTCTTGGGTAGCGTTTTTCCTAACTGGTATCCACGTGGGCTTGCATTTTACCAAGTTTCTATCTTTCACACAAAAACCAAAGCCGAAGCCAGCCGCACCCGCTGCGCCTGCTGCTAAAGCTGAATAATTTTGATAGTCATAAAGTCGCTTGTTTTAGGCGGCTTTTTTGATGCGGGATAAGGAGTGTTTAAGTGGGAATAACAATTGATGGACTGCCAGTTTACTATGAAGAACAGGGCGAGGGCGTGCCTATTTTGTGTCTGCACGGCTTCCCTGTAGACCACAGGTCTATAAAAGGATGCGTTGAGGCTGCCGTTAAAGGGGTGGATGGCTATCGCAGGATTTATTTAGATTTGCCAGGGATGGGCAAAACCCCTTCAGCAAAATGGATAAAAAACGCTGATGATATGGTGGATTTGCTTAGAAAGTTTGTTGGGCAGGTTATTGGAGAAGAAGGCTTTCTGCTGGCGGGATACTCCTATGGGGGATATTTGGCTCTCGGAATGGCACACACAGGGTTGTTTAATATTGACGGTATGTTTATTCTTGCCCCTGCCATGGTTGCAAACCACAAAAACCGCAAATTACCCATTGCAACCGAAGCTGACCGTTACATCTGTAAAGGCTTGCAACGCCCAAGCGCGCCAAATCCAGATTTTGACATGTTTTTATCCAGTAGCATTGTCGCAAATAATGAAAAGTGGCAAAGGTTTAAAGAAGAAATTGCCCCCGCCTTTAAAATTGCTGACAAAGAGTTTACAGACAATTACCGAAAAAGAGGCTACGCTGTTTCATGCGAAGATTTTAGGAAGCTTCAATTTAATAAACCAGTCACTGTTTTATGCGGCAGGCAGGATAATATGACAGGGTTTGAGGATGCTTGGGATATGCTGAAACACTTGCCCCGCCTAACATACACGGTTTTAGATAGGGTTGGTCACAACTTGCAATTTGAAAACCCAGAAGCTTTTAATTTTCATTTTAAAAATTGGTTGTGCCGCACATTCAAAAATGCTTGACGGATATAATTTTAGTTGCTATAATATTATTAAGCAACCCCCAATTTGGGGGATATTGTTATATTTTAGGAGGAAAAAAACATGAAAATTGGTATCAATGGTTTTGGGCGCATTGGCCGCCTTGTATTCCGTGCGGCGGTGGAACGCGGTGTTGAAGTTGCCGCCATCAATGACCCCTTCATCGACTTGGATTATATGGTTTATATGTTGAAATATGACACCGTACACGGGCGTTTTAAAGGCGACGTGTGCGTAAAAGACGGCAAATTTGTGGTAAACGGCAAGGCTATTAGCCACTTTACCGAAAGAAATCCCGCTGACATTCCATGGGGTGAAGCTGGGGCAGAATATATCGTGGAAAGCACTGGAGTTTTCACAACAATCGAAACTGCATCTGCCCATTTAAAAGGCGGAGCTAAAAAGGTCGTTATCTCCGCGCCCTCCGCTGATGCGCCAATGTACGTTATGGGCGTTAATCACAATGAATACGCAGGGGCAGACATTGTTTCAAACGCGTCTTGCACCACAAACTGCCTTGCACCTTTGGCGAAGGTTATTCACGATAAATACGGCATTGCAGAAGGGCTGATGACCACCGTACACGCCGCCACCAACACCCAACAAGTGGTTGATGCACCATCTGCCAAGGACTGGCGCGGTGGCCGTGCTGCTTCTGGCAACATTATCCCTAGTTCTACAGGTGCGGCTAAGGCAGTTGGTAAGGTTATCCCAAGCCTTGACGGCAAACTTACGGGCATGTCCTTCCGCGTGCCAACCCTCAACGTGTCTGTGGTTGACCTTACGGTAAAATTGTCAAATCCTACCACCTATGAGGACATTAAAGCGACTATCAAAGCCGCCGCAGAAGGCGAGCTTGCAGGCATACTGGCTTACACTGAGGACGATGTAGTATCTAGCGACTTCATTGGCGAATCTGCAACCAGCATTTTTGATGCCAAGGCGGGCATCATGCTAAACGACACTTTTGTTAAACTTGTATCTTGGTATGATAACGAGTGGGGCTATTCCTGCAAAGTTTTAGACCTTATCCAGCATATGGCAAAGTAATATTATATTTTACAAAACCCACAACCCCTCCGCAGAACGCAAATTCCGCAGAGGGGTTGTTAGTTTTAAGAGGAGTTTTATACGGAATATTTAAATTGTATATGTAGTCTAGTTAAAGTGTTCTCAAATTACCAAAATTGGTTTGACGAATGTTTGTATGTTTGGTATAATATATACATATGCACTAAAGTGCGGTCTTTTTATGGATTTGCTTAGATGTTTCAAATGTTGTACACCCAGAAAGGAGTAACCAAGTGAGAAAAAACATATTCTTTAAATCTTCTTTAAGGCAACCCTTGAGAACTTTTATTTTGATGTTGCTTATTGCTGTCACTTCTTTTACATTTGTTCTTAGAACTGTTGAATATATGGTTGTTAATGAGAGGATAAATGAAATCGCTAGATACCATCGTTCTATTGGGTTTTTGCAGGGGGCGGGAGATAATACTGATGTAACGGTAGCTGCTGATATTATATCCCAGTCACCTTTTGTTGCTGTTGAAGATAGGCAAGGCGGGGCAGAGGCTTTGCTTGTTGGTCTTACAAATGCTGATACGGCACGGTGGGCTTATGTTAATGATTATAACTTTGCTTTTTTTAGTGGACGGCTTTTTGGGGTAGAGCATACCCAAGGTATTCGCGGCTATATCCACGACATTGGTGATGCCCGCTTTCATTACGTGCTAACCTTTGAAGTGTCTAGTGTTTTATGGGGTTATCCAGACCTTGTTCGACCTTTTGGGCTTATCCCTGTTATGGTTACAGATTTTGACTCTTCTTTTTTAAGTGAAATGACTGTGGGTGAATATTACTTCGTTAAAGTTGCTTCTAGCACTGGTTTTTCTAATGGATACCATGCACCAAACTTTTCAAACATAACAATGGCACCCTTTGATGGACCATCTCATCAATGGCGTTTCCCGCCCTTGCCACCATACGAACAAGCTCAAGAACTTTGGTTGCAATTTTGGGAGGATTTTCGCATACCAAATGCAACTGATGAGCAACATGCTTTCATGTTAGAAATGGTACATAGTTTCGATATTATTGAGGATGGTTGGGATAATGAGTATGCTGATGGGCTGCGTATTATTTTGGGTGCTGCTGGTATGCCCTTCTGGAGTTTGTGGCAAACGTTTCTGATTGAAGCACGCCAGACATTAGTCCAAAACCAAACCTGGTTCATCCCAATCCCAGAAGGTTATGAAGTAAACTTCCACATGCCTGGTCTTGCAGAACTTTATTGGTTTGAAGATTATATAAGAGAAATGGAATTGGCACAAAGGGCTATAACACTAATAACCACAAATGATATGACAACAATGCCTCAAACACAAATGGGCAATAATAGCCTAATGCAATTGGTTGGAGGTCGCTGGATTGATTATGATGATTATTTAGAGCAAAGACCTGTAGCCATGATACATAGGCAGTTTGCTGCTATGAGAGGGCTTTCTGTTGGGGATACTTTGTCTGTTAAAGTGCCTTATGAGCAGGTTCATTATGGTGTGCAGAATCTTGGGGCGGGGGCAGCGAATACTTCAAGGCGCGATATATCAACTGGTCATCTCATCACCACAGGCGGAACAGGCGGCTACATCTTCCTACAACAAGATATAATCTCCTCAAGAGAAGGAGAAATGATAGAGTTAGAGCTTGAAATAGTTGGTGTGTATGGTCTTAATCTGCCAAGGGCAGGTCGCAATGACATGAACCACTGGAATCACGCTGGACACAACACCACCCTAAACACCTTCATATACATACCATCCTCCTTAAACATACCCCAACCCGCAGGAGATTTTGCAAACACAGTATTTGACTTTGCCTACAACTTCACCCTAAACGACGCAAGGGATGAACATGCCTTCATCCAAGAACATGAAGAACTATTCGCCTCTATGGGCTTTACTATAACCTTCCTAGAACATGGCTCTGATGCCTTTTGGGAGATAGCAAACCCAATAATCCTTTCCGTAACCCTTAATCTATTTGTTTTCTGGGGTGTGCTTGTGCTTGTTTTTGGTCTTGTTGTGTTTTTGTTCCTTAGACAACGCAGAAGAGATTATGCCATCTCCCGAAGTTTAGGGGCTTCCAGCGGAGTGTTATTTAGGCGTAAGTTTATCACCCTAACAATAATAGCCTTGCCCATGATAATAGGCGCAGGCATTATAGCCTGGCACTATGGCTTAGATTTAGCATCCCAAGCCCTTGCTGGCATTGGTTCTTACACCTCTATTGACGGCTATAACTTCGAGGTCTATTTATCACAAATATGGTTGGCAGTTATGTTAGCTGTTATCTTTGTTGTGTTGATAGTACCTTTCGGCATTGGTGTTTCGCGCCTTGGGCGCAAGCCTGTTTTGGAGTTGTTGCAGGGAGCTGCCGCCAAACGCGCAACGGAAACAACTAACAACTACACTCATACAACCAACAACCTAGCTCAAACGCCCTACAATCGCAATGTCAACACCACAGAAGCAGATGACCGCCATACATATAAAGCCTCTAAAGGCGGCAAAACAAGTCAAAAGATACTGGCTTTATGGCGTCATTCCTTGCGTCATATTTTGCGCTCTCCTTTAAAATCATCTTTAACCATGGTGGTTGCAATGGTTTTTGTTCTTGCAGTAGGTTGGCTGTTAGAAACAATAGCAAGAAACCAAATAGAAATCGACTATATGTATAATACAACCTTCGTAAGGGGTGATGTGCGCCCGATTTCTGCTACAGAAATTATCCAAGGGCGTGAAATGGGTGATGTTATAAGGGCTGCCACTGTAAATTCCATTACAGATAGCGAATTTATCTACGAAACTTATGCAGAAGCTTTAACAAATTTTGCCTTTATCTTCAGCGGTAACGCCCCCGAGAACTTATGGGACGGGATACATAACCCATTTTCCATAGTGCGCCTGGCTGGCAGAGATGCGGTATTTGCTTTTAATGACTTTGAAGCCTTTGTGTTATCCAATACACGAGGCGCAGGCCATGATATGCCTGGTTTTGAATTTATCCTTGATAACACAGAATACGAATATTTACGGGTGGATTTTATTGAAGGTTTAACTGGCGATTATTTTAGTTTTATCGAAGGATTTCCAATACCTGTGATTGTTTCGGCTGAAATGCTGTATCAGCGTGGGTTTGAACTTGGAGAATATGTCTATATAAGCCATCTTTTCCCTAATCCCTTTGATACGAATGAAGATGACCCTGCGTCAAACCAAGAAGTTGTTGTGCCTGTAAGGATTATAGGCACACACAACAGACATATACTTGCTGGGGAAGATTTTAGAGATGCCATTTTAATGCATTCAGATGCCCTGCAACGGATTATGGGTGACAACATAGGTTATACACGTTTAAGTTTTGCCATAAACACCGCATACAACCGCAACATCGGATATGCTCAAGATGAGATACGAACCATTATAGAAAGCGTAGGAGCGGGCCACACAGGGTTAACTGTAATATTCAACGATTCTGAGTTAAATAATGTGGTCATACCCATGGAAAACAATCTTTCTTTGCTGCTTCTTCTTTACCCTGTAGCAATAGGTGTCGCCCTCGCTATTGGGGCTGGGCTTGCCTTTTTAATAACTTTGCAAAATGCTAAAGTGGTTGCTATAATGCGCGTGCTTGGTGCAACAACACCCAGAACGGGCATTGCCCTGTGGATAGAAACCTTCTTGGTGTGTCTTATTGGGCTTTCCTTGGGGGTTGGGCTAATCCTCTTCTTTAACAACATCACGCCTACATTATTTACGGTTTTATATCTTGTTGCTGTTGTTATAGGGTCTATAGTCGGTATTGTTTTGGTGACAAAGAAGCCGCCTTTGGAGCTTTTGCAGGTTAAGGAGTAGTCGAGTTAGAATGGTTAAAAAATGAATGATTTGGGAGGAAAACCATGTTAAAAATAGAAAACCTCATTTACCGTTACAAGAAAAGTGATGTGGATACACTAAAAAACCTCGATGCAGAGTTTGAAGCGGGGAAACTAAATGTGCTTTTAGGCCCTTCAGGCAGCGGCAAAACCACCCTCCTATCTATTTTGGCAGGGTTGGATAGACCAACATCAGGTTCTGTTAGCGCAAATGGAAACAACCTGTCCGATATGGACTTAAACCAATACCGCAGAGAGTATATAGCCATGATTTTTCAAGCCTTCCAACTTTTTCCGCTGCTAACAGCCATGGAAAACGTATGCTATCCCATGGAGCAAAACGGCGCAGCAAAACAAGAAGCCATTAAACACGCCAAGACCCTCCTCGAAAGCGTAGGCATATCAGAAGAAAAACATAAAAGATACCCTTCTAACCTTTCAGGCGGCGAGCAACAACGGGTAGCCATAGCCCGCGCCCTGTCTACAGGTGCTAAAATTGTTTTAGCTGACGAGCCAACAGGCAACCTCGACGTAGCCAACGGAGATGCCGTTATAGAAATACTCAAAAAACTCGCACACCAACAGGGCTATTGCGTTATCGTTGTTACACATAACCTGGACATAGCCGAGATAGCCGATGTTGTTTATCGTATGAGTGATGGGGTTTTGGTGGTGTGATGATTTGCCTCACTTGGGCTTTGGTTAATAAAATGCTAGGGCTTCAAAATTTTCATCTTCTCAATAGACCTGTTCCGAAACCTGCTCCCGCTAGTTTTGCGGCTTCTCCGCCCAGGATTCAATACATTGTTTAATGGATTTTTATTTATCCGTTATCTGTTGATATGTATTAAAATAAGCATTTTTGCGGCCCTCTGTAATGCAGCGCCTAAGCTTGCCTAAAAGAGCATCATCACGTAGGGCTTGGGAAACGATGGGGGAGTATCGTGTGCCTGCTTGCTGATGTATTTCTTCTACTACCTGCTCTAAAGTTAGGGATTTGGCATAGCTTCGCCCAACGATGTCTGTTGCAGCATCAATAGAATCCGTTACAGCAACAATATCTAAAACAAGTTTACAATCTACATTAAAATTATCAAAACTTTCTGAATATCCTTTTGTGCCGTCATGCCATCTATGGTGCCCGCTTATCACATCTGAAATAAATTTTAGCCTGCTATTATTTGCTTTTATCAAGGTA
The DNA here is from genome assembly GCA_009787945.1 of Defluviitaleaceae bacterium. Taxonomy (GTDB): domain Bacteria; phylum Bacillota; class Clostridia; order Lachnospirales; family WRAX01; genus WRAX01. The sequence continues at coordinate 3,185 of WQSI01000031.1, read as the reverse complement.
TCGGCATTAGCATGTAGCTTTATAATTTCAAACTCGAAATCATATAATTGGCGAGAGCACAGGGCAACCTTGTCAATATAAAATATTTTGCCTACATCATGGCAAAAGGCTGCACGGCTTATAAGGCTCAAAATCTCTTCTTGCTCTGAAATTACGTCATCAACTGTTTTGGTATTGCTTATCCCTATAAATAACTCGGGGTTTTGCTTTAAAAGATATTGCGAAATTATATTTGTTAAATCTCGCACCATTACAGAATGTACAAATGTTGGCAGATGGGTGTAGGTTGTAAACTTTAAAATCCAATCTAGGGCATCTTCATACTCCATAACCTCTGTCATTAGCCTTGCAATTTTTGAAACGCTAAGGTTAAACATGCTTTTATCGGCAGTATTTGGTAATTTTTCACAATACTTAATTATTTTTTTCATTATATCTTTAACTTCGTTGTTATTTGATATTTTTCTGGTTTTTCCAATGTGTTCTATAAGTGTTAGGGGAATGTAGAGCATGGCATACATTCCGTCGGCAGAATAATCTGCGGGGTCTGCATTTGCAAAAAAGCCACGTAAATCATTTAGCATTTCATCATAGGTTATTTTGCCCATAACATATGCAACGCATCTGCCTGTGTAATGGGTGCGTAAATTTGGCCAAAACTTACCAAGAAAGTCTACACCATTAAGACCATTTAAAGTTAAAAAGCTATTATAAACTCGCTGGGCAAGAGCTTTACATGTTTGACCCAGTTCCACTTGAGAGCGAAGATGGGACAACCAGGCACACATGTTTTGATGTGCATTAGCGATAAAAGCATCAAAAGGCATGTCGGGGTCGTGGTTTCTTACATTCGCATCATTCCAAAATTCTAAGGCTTCATCGAAATATGTACAAAATAGCTTTACAAATTTCTCTCTTTCCCTTAAGCTGCTTCCTCTGTTTTGATATACCATAACATATTTGTTGCCGATACAACGATTAATAAAGCCGCGGGTTTCTTTGCTTTTAATCTGGAAATACTGCTCTTTAAAGGCTGCGCCCTCTCTAAAGCATGAAAAACCTTCTTCCATAAAAATATAGCTGTGACCTTCTCTAAAAAAGGTATTTAGCTGTTGGTAGATGATGCCAGCAGCGTACAAGCTGCGCACAAGGCGGTCTGTATCCCCTGCATCTCTTGCCCACTTTATGATGCCTTTATGGATTTCTAAAGCCAGCCCCATATCCAGATTTTCGTTTACAGTAAACAGCCTTTGAGATAGGGCGTATAACAAATCTGCATTTTCTTCATCTAAATTATTAAGAGCGGGTCGTAAGTGTTGCGTGATAGCCCAGTTGCTGGCATCCATAATTTCGGCGTTTGCTTGTGCCCTGTTTTGCATGTACTTTAAGAAGCTATCCATATCATGCCCTTTTGCTGGCTTTTCACTTTCTAGCCGCCTAAAGGATAATATGTTTGCAACCAAAGCATCTTCAAAACCCAAAGACATACCATCACTCCTTTTACAAATGTTGTTTATATATTATCATAGGATTTGACAAAAAGCAAGATGAAAATAGCCATCATGGTCAAACGCCCCGCTTGCGGCTGTATCAAGATTTTCGAAAAAGGAATTGAGAAATTATGGCGCAATAAAACAAAAATCTAACTCGTTGATATTGACATAGTTGGCATAATGTGACATAATCCTTTTTAGAAGATAATATTGCTTAAAATATAAATGGCGGTGAATATTATGAATAAAAACGTAATGCTAAAAACCCTATTGCGTCAGCCTTTGCGGTTGCTTTTGTTTGTGCTGTTGGTGGGCGCGGTGTCTTTTGCCTTTACGGTGCGAAGTGCTGAATATGTTGTAATTGACAACCAAATACAACAAATTTCAGAATTTTTTCAGGCTACGGGGGTTCTGCGCCCTGCTGATGGCAACCCTGCTGCTGACGTGTCTGCCGCCGCTGACCTTATTGCGGAAAGCCCCCTTGTATCCCTCGAAAACAGGGGAAGGGGTTTTGAGGGTCTTTTGGTGGATATGCAAAACCCCATAATCCATGGTGATTGGTTTTGGATGTTTGTGGACATTTCCTACGATAGGGCAGAGATTGACCCTAGATTTTTTCTGGAAACAGATTGGGATTTTGCCGAACAATTTGACCTTATGTACAGATTTTTGATGAAGGATTATTCTGGTTTTGCAGGGATTTCTTCGGCAGAAGCATTTTTGTATGGTCGTTTGTTGGAGGTGAATTATTACCTGGAAGTGGAACAGGTGGTTGAAGAGCCACCCTTTGGTCTTGGTTGGAGTGTCCATCGGATTCGTTACTTCTCGCCTTTTGTAGACTTAGTTGTGGAAGTGCAGAGTTCTTATTCGGGATACATAGACCACGTTCCAGAAGGTTCTCATGTTATTTTGCGACATTATATGTTGGACGGAGTTTCGCCCTTTACTGGTCTATCTATTGGCGAAGATTACTTCTTTAGAGCTAATTTTTACTATATGATGGGCAATAATCAGGCAACGCCTTATCCGCCTTTCTGGGGTGTGGACGAACCGCACATGAGAAATGCCCTCTTCATCAGACCTTTGTACGGTGAAAGCATATGGTACGCCCCAACCAACGGAGGCGTTATAGATTTTTCAGCTCCACAGCTTGCTCACCTGCCCCAGAAGATTCAGTTTGCTAATCACGCCCAGCAAGCCATGCATATACGCACTACCAAAGACATGACAACCATGGACAGGGTGGTTGATGGAGCAATTGTATCTGTTGATGGTCGTCTGCTTAACCATGATGACTATTTAGAGGCCCGCCCCGTTGTTGTCGTTCATCGTGATTTTGCCGACAGGCGAGGGCTTTCTGTGGGTGACACCGTAACAGTAACTATTAGCGACCAACAACATGTTGTCTTAGACGAATATTATTGGGAATTCAGATTGCACGGGTCTTTGGTGGACACCTTTCACGAATTGGGTGTCCTTAGCGTGCCAGGCGCAGAGCCAATACATACCCTAGAGCTTGAAATTGTGGGCACTTTCAACGTCCATCCCTCTCCACTAATGACAGTGCCTTTCAATGCAACGCCAAAAATCCTCTACATCCCCAACACCCTCCTCCCCCCAGACCTATATATTTCATCAGCCCCCTGGGGCGAAATATCCCCAAACTACACCCCAGTAATCTGGTACAGCTTC
>WQSI01000030.1 GCA_009787945.1 Defluviitaleaceae bacterium | reverse complement strand
CCCCGCCGCTTCTTCCATTTCCTCTGGGTCAAAGCTTTCCTCGGTATCGGTTTTAGTAGTGTTGATTTCTAGGTCAAAATCATCATCGTCGTCTTCGTCATCATCGTCTAAATCATCAATTTCAATATCATCAGCAGCTATGGCATTTGCTAAGGCATCAAAACCAGTTTTAGAACCTGCGTCGGGGTTTTCATTATGGTCAGCAAAACTTACGCTAGACTTTTTCAAGAAGCCGCCGCCATCGTCATCGCTTTCATGCCCTTCAATGTTAACAGGCAATTCCGCAATGTCATCGCTAGATTCTGGCATGGCAATGGTTTTGCCGCCTTCTTTAATATTCACATCAAGCCCAAGAGCTTGCAATTCCTTCAACAAAACTTTAAAAGACTCTGGCACGCCAGGTTCTGGGATGTTTTCCCCTTTAACAATGGCTTCATAAGTTTTAACGCGACCTACAATGTCATCAGATTTAACGGTTAGGATTTCTTGAAGGGTGTATGCCGCGCCATAGGCTTCCAACGCCCAAACCTCCATCTCACCAAAACGCTGACCGCCAAACTGGGCTTTACCGCCCAAAGGCTGTTGGGTAACAAGAGAGTATGGACCTGTTGAACGGGCGTGGATTTTGTCATCAACCAGATGGTGAAGCTTCAAATAGTGCATATAACCAACGGTTACAGGGTTGTCAAAATATTCACCGCTGCGACCATCCCTCAAATGGATTTTCCCATCTTGAGTGATTGGCATATCCTTCCATTCTTCACGATTGTCTTTATTGGCTTCAAGCCCTGCAAAAATATCTGATTCAAGAACGGGCTTCCACTGGGTTTCAAAATCTTCCCATTCCATTTTGGTGTAATCTTCTGCAAGCTGTAAGGTGTCCATAATTTCCATTTCGCTTGCCCCGTCAAATACAGGGGTTGCGACCTTCCAGCCAAGGGCTTTTGCCGCAAGCCCCAAGTGAACCTCCAAAACCTGCCCGATATTCATACGGGAAGGCACGCCCAAGGGATTTAACACAATATCCAATGGTCGTCCGTTAGGTAGATATGGCATGTCCTCCACAGGTAAAACCCGCGAAATTACGCCCTTATTACCATGGCGACCTGCCATTTTATCCCCTACACTAATTTTACGCTTTTGTGCAATATAAACACGCACAACCTGATTAACGCCAGGCGGCAGCTCGTCCCCGTTTTTACGGGTAAACACTTTAACATCAACAATTATGCCGCTTTCACCATGGGGAACACGAAGGGATGTATCCCGCACCTCGCGAGCCTTTTCGCCAAAAATGGCGCGAAGCAGACGTTCTTCCGCGGTAAGTTCGGTTTCACCCTTGGGGGTAACTTTGCCCACAAGAATATCATTAGGACGCACCTCTGCCCCTACACGGATAATCCCGTCCAGACCAAGGTCTTTTAATGCGTCATCGCCTACATTTGGAATGTCGCGGGTTATTTCTTCTGGTCCAAGCTTAGTATCGCGGGCTTCGGATTCATATTCTTCAATATGCACAGAGGTGTAAACATCCTCCTGCACAAGCTTTTCGCTTAACAAAATTGCATCTTCGTAGTTGTAACCCTCCCAAGACATGAAACCAATCAGAGGGTTTTGCCCCAAAGCAAGCTCTCCGTTTTGAGTAGAGGGTCCATCAGCAAGAATATCCCCCGCCTTAACCTCATCACCAATGCTAACAAGAGGTTTTTGGTTGATACAAGTGCCTTGGTTGCTACGGATAAATTTAACTACCTTATAATGGTCTTTGCCTGTTGGGGTGGCAACCACAATAGAGCTGGCAGAGACGCTTTCCACCACACCATCCCGCTTGGCAATAATGCAAACACCACTATCTTTAGCGGCTTTAAATTCCATACCTGTTCCCACAATGGGGGAAGCGGTTTTTATCAGCGGAACAGCCTGACGTTGCATGTTAGACCCCATCAAAGCGCGGGAAACGTCGTCATTCTCAAGGAAAGGGATGAGGGCAGTTGCCACAGACACAATCTGCTTTGGCGAAACGTCCATCAAATCCACATCAGACACAGAAAACTCGTTAATAATGTCCTTATGCCGTCCAGGTACACGGTTTGCTAAAAACTCCCCTTGGTCGTTTAATTCCACATTAGCTTGGGCAACCACAAAATTTTCTTCTTCATCAGCGGTTACATAAATAAATTCCTCTGTCACCCGCGGCGGAATGGCAGCTTTATCAACTTTTCTATAAGGTGCTTCAATAAATCCATATTCATTTATACGGGCATAGGTTGCCAGAGAGTTTATCAAGCCAATGTTTGGCCCCTCGGGAGTTTCAATAGGGCACATTCTGCCATAGTGGGAATCGTGAACGTCACGCACTTCAAAAGATGCACGGTCACGGGAAAGACCACCAGGCCCAAGGGCAGACAGGCGGCGTTTGTGGGTCAGCTCCCCTAATGGGTTGGTTTGCTCCATAAACTGGGAAAGCTGAGAGCTTCCAAAAAACTCCTTAACAGCGGCGGTTACAGGGCGGATATTGATTAGAGATTGGGGGGTAAGCCCTTCCAGCTCCTGAATTGTCATCCGCTCACGGATAACCCTTTCCATGCGGGAAAGCCCAATACGGAATTGGTTTTGCAACAGCTCACCAACGGCACGGATGCGGCGGTTTCCTAAATGGTCAATGTCATCCTTGCCGCCTATGCCATAATCAAGCCCGATGATATAGTTCACACTTGCCAACATGTCGTCAACAGTAATATGCTTAGGCACAAGCTTGCTGCGGTTATTTTTAAGAGCTTGGATAAGCTCCGCATCTTCGTCATGCTCCATAAAAAGTTCCATTAAAACAGGGAAGTGAACCATTTCTTTAATGCCAACAACGGCAGGGTCAATATCACGAAGCTCTAAAAACGGCGCGATGGCAACGGTGTTATTGGTCAAAACCTTGGTTTCTGCCTCCTCATCCCCTCGTTGCACTTTAACCCAAACATAGCCAACGCCAGTAGACTGGATTTCGTCAGCTAAATCAAGGGTGATTACAGTGCCAGCAGGAGCTATAACCTCATCAGTTATGGGGCTTACCGCATCGCGGGATAAGGTAAAGCCCTTTACGCGGTTGCGCAGTTGCAATTTTTTGTTAAATTTATATCTTCCCACCTTTGCTAGGTCATAACGCTTGTTATCAAAAAACATGGAGCGCAAAAGGGATTCGGAAGCTTCCACCGCAGGAGGTTCACCTGGACGTAAACGCTTATAGACCTCAATGAGGCCTTCGTCTTTTGTTTTTGCCGCATCCTTTTCAATAGAAGCGGTAATTTTAGGCTCATTTCCAAAAAGCTCTAAAATTTCGGCATCCGTTCCAACGCCCATAGCGCGGATAAAGCTTGTTACAGGCAGTTTGCGGGTTCTGTCTACACGAATGGCAAAAATATCATTACTGTCAGTTTCATATTCAAGCCAAGCCCCGCGGTTTGGAATAACCGTGGCAGACATTAGCAGTTTTCCCGCCTTGTCTTGGTCAAGATTGTAATAAATGCCAGGAGAGCGGACAAGTTGGCTGACTACAACGCGCTCCGCTCCGTTTATAATAAATGTTCCGTTTTCGGTCATCAGGGGAAACTCCCCCATGAAAATTTCTTGTTCTTTAATTTCGTTGGCTTCCTTGTTTCTAAGACGAGCCTTAATTTTGAGGGGTGCAGAGTAGGTGGTATCCCTTTCTTTGCATTCTTCAATGGTATATTTGGTGTCTGTTGTGTCTAGGTAATGCCCTGCAAACTCTAGCACCAAAGTTTCGCCAAAATTGGTTATGGGGGAAATGTCCCTAAAAACTTCATCAAGCCCCTCTGCCAAAAACCATGCATAGCTGTCCTTTTGCAGCTCTATAAGATTTGGCATCTCCAAAATTTCAGCTATTTTAGAGTAACTCATCCGCTCTGCCCTGCCCTGTTGCAGGCGAGCGATTCTTCCCTTTTCCATTGCACCGACCCCTTTTTGATTGTGATAAATAGCCGTTAAATCTGCGCTTGCCTACTTTGTGACAAATTTTTTTAAAAAAATGATTGATTTTTTATTTGTTCTGTGATATACTATAGCAAGTGGTGAAATCCACCGTTTGTTGTGTCCAAAATATGGCAAGACAATAGAGAAGATAATTATAGCAGTAATTTCGCCATGTGTCAAGGGTTTTTTCATCTTTTTTGTTTTTTAACCAAAAAGTAATATTATGGAGCGCGCAAAACGCTCATTTTTTATATTCAGCATAAATTATAGACGAGTTTAAAGGCTTTTATACCTATATACCCATTTCCTACCAAAACAGCAACGGTAGACTTCAGACTGATGACAAACCCTCCAAACCACGTCATCCCGCGCTTGACGCGGGAGCTCGTCAGTAATAAGTAGCCCCTACAGTATGGGGCTTGGAACAACTGACGAGATTGCGGGTCAAGCCCGCAATGACGTTGTGGGGTGCTTTGTCTACGGTCTGAACTTGTCTTTTTGTCACTGTTTTGGCAGGGAATAAATACAAAAAAGAGCCGAATTATATAATCGGCTCTTTTTATTGGTTAAAATATTAAAAATTATCAGGATTAAGGGGCTTTAACTCGTCTACCATAAAAATACCATCTTTGCGTACAAGCACATCATCAAAATACACTTCGCCGCCGCCGCAATCGGCTGTTTGGCGCAAAATCAAATCCCAGTGAACGGCAGATTTGTTTCCGTTGCAAGCATCATCATAGGCATTACCAGGGGTAAAATGGATACTGCCTGCAATTTTTTCATCAAACAGTGTGTTGACCATAGGCTTATTGATATATGGATTTACGCCAACAGCAAATTCGCCAATAAAGCGGCTGCCTTCGTCGGTATTAAGGATTTTTTCTAGAAGCTCGGTGTTGTTGGAGCTGGCTTCGACAATCTTGCCGTTTTCAAATTTAAAAACAACATCTTCAAAAACAAAACCTTGGTAGCGGCTTGGGGTGTTGTATGTAATTGTTCCATTTACGCTGTCTTTAACAGGGGCAGTAAAAACTTCACCGTCGGGTATGTTGTTAATTCCTGCGCATTTTATTATAGGAATATCTTTAATACTGAAACTCAAGTCTGTTCCAGGGCCAACTATGCGGACTTTATCAGTTTTTGACATTAAGTTGGTTAAATTATCCATGGCAGAGGACAATTTGTCATAGTCTAAATTGCAAACCTTAAAGAAAAACTCTTCAAAATTTTCTAGGCTTGTGTCCATCGCCTGCGCCATGGAATAGCTTGGGTAATTCATTACAACCCACTTTGTTTTTGGCACACGAATATTAGTGTGAACAGGCTGCCCATACTTCACTTGGAAAAGATGCATTTTATCCGCTGGCACATCAGACATTTCTGACGGGTTTTCGCCGCCGCGGATGCCCACATAAGCGTCCATTTGGCTCATCAAATCTGCATCAACCTTTGCCCAGGTTTCAATTTGCTCATCAGTTGCATGCATTAGCAATTCGCGGCGTATGGTTGGCACAATGTTTTCCGCAAAGGGGATGCCGCCCACAGCATGAACCTCTTTAATAACCTGACGCAGCAACGGAATGGTTTCCATGCCAAACGCCTGGATAAGCACTTTTTCGCCCTTTTTTAGGGAGATGGAATAGTTGACAATGTTTTTCGCCATTTTCACAATTCTTGAATCCATTTTCATTTCTCCTTTTCTATGAACCAATAGTCAAACAGTCGGTTCTTATTATGTAAATTTACATCTCATCAAAATCCTCCTTGCATTTTTTTCAAAATGCGTTATAATGATTATAGCGTGTAAGCAAAAATAAAGCAACACCTTTTTGGGAGGCAAATTGATGCGTTTAGATAAATTGGTGTCAAACTGCGGTTTTGGCAGCCGTAAAGAAGTTAAAGCAATGATGAAAAAAGGCTTGGTGACGGTGGATGGGTGCATCGTAACCCGTCCAGAAACCCATGTAGACCCCATCCTATGCAAGGTTTGCGTGGGCGAGCATATAATTGAGTATGAAAAATACAGCTATTTAATGATGAACAAGCCTTCAGGGGTGATTTCTGCCACTTTTGACGAGGCGGAGCAAACCGTGTGCGATTTGCTGGAGGACCGCTATATAATGGGGGATGTTTTTCCCGTGGGTCGCCTGGACAAAGACACAACTGGTTTGCTGATTTTATCTAGTGACGGGGGGTTTGCTCACCGCGCCCTTTCCCCCAAAAAGAAGGTTGACAAAGTGTATCACGCCAAACTGGACAAGCCCGTTGGTGATGCTGAAATTAAAGCTTTTGCAGCAGGTGTTGTTCTTGATGATGATTATAAAACCCTGCCAGCAGGACTTATAACCCTAGACGACGAGGGCTTGACGGCGGAAGTTACCATTAGGGAAGGAAAATATCACCAAGTTAAACGTATGTTTGAAGCGGTGGGGAATACGGTCTTATCTCTAAAACGGGTTTCTTTTGCGGGCATCAAGCTAGATGAAAGCCTGGCTCCAGGGGAATATCGCCGCCTAAATGAAGATGAGCTTGCTTTGATTAACAACTTACTTTCCAAGGACTAGGATTTGACATATAATGGGTATAGTGAAGGGGGATTATTTATGGGTAAAAAGGCTATTGCGGTGATTTTTGGCGGGGTTAGCAGTGAGCATGAAATTTCGCTAAAATCGGCTGCTACAATTTTAGCTAATTTGGATGAAGATAGATATTTAATTTTGCCTGTGTACATTACAAAAGACGGGCGTTGGTTGCTTTATGACGGTCCAAAGGACAATCTGAAGATAGCCTCTTTGGAGAAATTTGGAACGCCTGCGGTTTTAAGTCCAGACACTAGCCATAGGGGGCTTTTGCGCATGGTTGGCGATAAATTTAAGCTGATTAATGTAGATGCGGTTTTCCCAATTCTTCATGGCAAAAATGGTGAGGATGGCACAATTCAGGGTCTTTTTGAAATTGCTGGTATACCTTATGTAGGCAGCGGAGTTTTAGGCAGTTCTGTGGGAATGTGCAAGGCATTTACGAATATGATTGCAGAAGAAATTGGGGTTGCCCAGATAGGATTTTTAACTGTTACCAGAAGCGAAATGGATAATAATATGGAAGGCGTGTTGAAGAACATTCGCTATAAAATTGGCTATCCCTGTTTTGTTAAGCCTTCTAATGCAGGCTCTTCTGTGGGCATATCCATGGCGAAGAACAAAAAGGAGCTGGAAGGAGCCCTTGCAGAGGCTGTTATCCATGACGACTTGCTTGTGGTGGAAAAACGTGCCGTAGGCAGGGAGCTTGAATGTTCGGTTATTGGTAACGAAGGTGCAATTGCGTCTGGTGTTGGCGAAATCACCTATGAACGGGAATTTTATTGTTACGATGCCAAATATGGCTGTGAAGGCTCTAAAACTCTCGTTCCTGCCGACGTTCCCGCGGAGGTTGTTGCAAAAATCCAAGAAATATCCTTGAAGATATTCCATGGATTAAACTGCAAGGGGCTTGCCCGTGTGGACTTTTTCTTGACGGAGAAGGGCGAAGTATTGTTTAACGAAATAAATACCATGCCTGGTTTTACCAATATTTCTATGTACCCTATGTTGTGGCACGAGCGGGGGATGACCACCCCAGACATTGTAGACAGGCTGATAGAACTAGCTTTGGAGGGTCGTGATGGCGGCTGATATAAAACCTATTGGGATTTTCGATTCTGGAGTGGGGGGGCTTACCGTTGCAAAGGAAATTATGGCGGTTTTGCCCCATCAACCCCTTGTTTACTTTGGCGACTGCATTAATGCCCCCTACGGCAACCGAACAGATGATGAGTTGTTAGGGTTTTCCCAGCGCATAATCAACTTTTTGCTGGAAAAAGATGTGGGGGCAATTGTTGTGGCATGTGGCACAATAAGCACGCGTATTTTTGCGGAATTAGGGCAATTTGTGCCTGGACATATCCCCCTTTACGAAATGTTAACAGCAGGAGTGCAAGCTGTGACAGAAGCCAGCAAAACAGGCAAAATCGGCGTTATCGCCACAGAAGGCAGTGTGAAAAGCGGCGCATTTGAAAGGGAAATTTTGAAAGCCAGACCAGATGCAATGGTAAAATCTGTAGCTTGCCCCCTTTTGGTGCCTTTGGTAGAAGAAGGGTGGGCAGGCGGCGAAGTTGCAGACCTTGTTGCCAAAGAATATTTGAAAGACTTAGCAGAAAGTGATGTAGATACCCTGCTTTTAGGCTGTACCCACTACCCTTTGCTTTCTGACAGCATCGCCAAATCCCTTCCAAACGCCACTTTGATAAACCCTGCAAATCATGTTGCAGAAAACCTGCGTAATTGCGTGAATTATGCTTCTGCAAGCCCCGAAAAACCTAAGCATCAATTCTATACCACCGCTAAAAAAGAAAAATTTGATAAAATCGCCAAAAACATTCTGCCTGCATTTGACAAACCGAGCATTTTGGTGTAGAATAGAACTTCATAATACTTCAACAAAAGAAAGGACTGACAATATATGTCATTGCACAAAACCTGGATGGCTAACGCCTACGACGATAAAGGTCAGCTTATTGAGAAAACATGGGATAAATACCTGCCTTTGGAGCAGGCTGTTTACGAAAATATGCTGTCCACAAAAAACCCTGCAATAAACGGAACTGTAGCACAAATTGCCGAGAGGTTTGACATGCCCTTGGAATTTGTGGCAGGCTTTTTAGACGGCATTTCTGGCGCGTTAGATACGCCGCCCGACTTAGAAGAGCTGGAAGAAGCGACCCAAATTGACGTTAAAGTGGACTTTGCAACCCTTTACAAAAAAATGGTGGAGTATAAGGCAGACCACCTGGAAGAGCTTCCAGAATGGGATAATGTTTTTACGCCAGAGGAGCGCAAAGCCCTGTACAAAGAACAAAAATCCAGCGGTACAATTGTTGTGGGCGAAAAAACAGGCCGCAACGACCCCTGTCCATGCGGCAGCGGAAAAAAATACAAAAAATGCTGCGCCTAGGAGGTGTTGACCTCGGAAACGATTGTTGGTAATTTAGAGGTTGGCTCGGCATCTGTCGAGATAATAAAGCAGGCTGCACAGATTATTAAATCTGGCGGCCTTGTGGCTTTTCCTACGGAAACCGTTTATGGTCTTGGTGCAAACGCTCTTGACGAGTCAGCTTGTGCCAAAATTTACCAAGTGAAAGGGCGACCTAGCGACAATCCGTTAATTGTTCATATTAGTAAGGAATTTGGGCTTGAGCAGATGGCAAGAAAAGTTCCAACTGGCGCAAAAGCTTTAATTGATGCGTTTTCGCCAGGTCCTCTCACGGTTATTTTGCCTGCGCGCCCTGGGGTTTTCGCCCATGGTTATGGCGACACAATCGCTTTGCGAGTTCCTGGGGGCATGGTGGCTAAATTGCTAATCCATCACGCTGGCGTGCCCATTGCTGCCCCGTCTGCTAACATTTCTGGACGGCCTAGCCCAACCACAGCCAGTCACGTGCTGGCAGATTTGGAAGGCAAAATTGATATGGTGTTAGACGGAGGGCCATGTAAACATGGTGTAGAGTCCACCGTTATAGACTTTTCTACGGATATTCCTAAAATCCTGCGCCCTGGCAGCATTACCCAAGAAATGATAACCGAAATCATTGGCAAGGTGGAAATGGCAGAGGGTATCGAGCCTGCAAAGTCCCCTGGAATGAAATACAAGCATTACGCGCCAAATGCCAAAATGACTTTGGTAGAGGGGGATAATGCACCTGCAAAAATCCTGCAAATTTTGGAGCAGTCGGAAGCGCGAAATCCGATTATTTTAGCACCAACAGCAGATAAAGCAAAATATGGACAAGCCCCGCTGATATTGTTAGGTAGACGACCAGAAGAAATAGCCGCAAATATCTACGCCGCCCTTCGCCACTGTGACGAGTTGGGGCATGATGAAATTTTCGTCCAGGGAGTGGCAGAAACTGGCATAGGTGTGGCAGTTATGAACCGCCTAAGAAAAGCGGCAGACCGAGAGGAGTGTTAGGGTGAAAAAAATACTTTTTGTTTGCACGGGCAACACCTGCCGAAGCCCTATGGCTCAGACCTTAGCAAATGACATTTTTATGCGTGAAGGGCTGGAATTAAAAGCCTATTCTTGCGGGGTTTTCGCGGGAGAGGGCGGCTGTGCGTCCACCCATGCATTGTCAATTATGGCAGAATATGGATTGGAGCTTTGCAGTCACGAAACCAGTCCCATCAGCCAAGATTTGGCAGAAGAGGCGGCGGCAATATTCACAATGACAAAAGCCCACAAATCCCACGTTTTGCAGGTTCTTCCTCACTTGGAAACAAAGGTTCAAACCCTTGGGGGAGATGAGGACGTAAGCGACCCTTTCGGCGGAAACCTTGATGTTTACAGGGATTGCGCCGCCCAGATAAAATCCTACTTAGAAAAAAATGATTGGGGGAAATTTTAATGAGCTTGATAGCTTTAGGTTGTGACGGAGCAGGCTTTGCCCTTATGAAAGAAGTTAAGTCATTTTTAAAGTCAAAAGGCTTGGAATATAAGGATTTGGGAGCTTTTGACGACGGCCCTGTTGATTATCCAATTTATGCTAAATCTGTCGCCCAGGCAATTTTAAAAGGCGAAGCAACAAGGGGTGTTTTAATTTGTGGCACAGGTATCGGCATTTCTGTGGCGGCAAATCGCTTTAAAGGTATTCGTTGCTCATTGGTTCATGATGTTTTTTCTGCCAAATCCACACGGGAGCATAACGATTCCAATGTCTTAGCCATGGGTGGGCGAGTTATTGGTGCGGGGCTTGCCCTGGAAATTCTTGACACCTGGCTGAATACAGAGTTTTCAGGCATAGAACGCCATCAGCGTCGCGTTGACCTAATCGACAGCCAGATGGAGGTCTAATGAAAAAAGTTTGCGTTTTAATGGGCAGCCCGCGCCTTAACGGCAACACAGCCGAATTGCTTAAACCATTTATGGCACACCTTACGGAAAATGATTGCGCAGTGGAATATATCACCCTGCACAACAAAGAAATCAAGCCCTGCGGGGGGTGTTTTGCTTGTCAACATGTGGCGGGCGAATATGGTTGCGTGATAAAGGACAACGTGGACAGCATTATGAACGCCATTATCACCTCAGATTGCGTGATTTTCGCCACCCCCATATACACTTGGTTTTGCACCGCCCCCATGAAAGCCCTGCTAGACCGCCATTTTGGTCTTAACAAATTTTATGGCAAAGCCCCGAGGGAATCCCTTTGGGAAGGCAAATCTGTTGGGATTGTGGCAACCCACGGCTACGACCAGGCCCATGCCTGCCAACCCTTTGAAATGGCAATCCAAAGACTGTGCAAACATTCAAAAACAAACTATATAGGCATGTATTCCTTTCGTGATGAGGATGATTTGGCATCATTCAAAACAGATGCGGCAGTCACAGGAATTATCCGTTTTGCAGATGCAATTTTGAAAGAGTAAGATGATTTTAGCTAGAATAAAACAAAAACCCCTGCTATAGGGGTTTTATTATACGACATATTTCCCGAGAAATATTATTCCTGTGCCTTTAATTTCTCTGCCTGGTCAGTGGTGATTAGGGTTTCGGTCATTTCCTCCAAATCCCCATCTAAAAAGGCATCTAGGCGATGTATTGTTTTGTTGATGCGGTGGTCGGTAACGCGGCTTTGAGGGAAGTTGTAAGTTCGGATTTTCTCACTTCGGTCGCCAGAGCCAACTTGGCTTCTGCGGGCATCCCTTTCCTCTTTTGCGCGCTTTTCAAGCTCTAAATCGTACAATCTGGCACGAAGAATTTTCAGTGCCTTTTCTTTGTTTTTTAATTGGGATTTTTCGTCCTGGCAAGAAATTACAATCCCTGATGGGGCATGGGTTACGCGAATGGCAGAATCTGTAGTATTTACAGACTGACCACCGTTTCCGCTTGAACGAAACACATCAATCCGCACATCTTGCATATTCAGCTCCACATCCACTTCCTCAGCCTCTGGCAAAACTGCCACAGTTACCGTGGAAGTGTGGATGCGCCCTTGGGTTTCCGTGGCAGGCACACGCTGAACCCGATGAACACCGCTTTCGTATTTAAGGCGGCTGAAAGCCCCTTTGCCTGTTATCATAAAGGAAATCTCTTTAATCCCTCCAAGGTCGTTTTCGTTAAGGGATAAAATCTCGGTTTTCCAACGGTTGCGGTCAGCAAAACGGCTGTACATACGGTACAAATCTGACGCAAAAAGTGCCGCTTCATCCCCTCCTGCTCCGCCGCGAATCTCCACAATCACGTTTTTGTCGTCATTAGGGTCTTTTGGCAATAGCAAAATTTTCAGCTGCTCCCCAAAAGCCTCCATATTTTCTTGAGATTCCTTTAATTCTTCCCGAACCAAAACCCGCATATCCTCGTCTAAACCTTCGTTAAGCATTTCTCTGCTTTCCTCATAAGATTCGCTGGCACGCTTATAATCCCGATATTTTTCCACGATAGGCCCTAACATGGAGTGTTCTTTCATTAGTTTCTGCCAATTTGCTTGGTCAGAAATAATATCGGGTTTGTTAATATCTTCACCAATCCTGTCGTATCTCTCTTCAATTTCTTGCAAACGCTCAAACATATATTCACCTCATTATTTTCAATCACAATTATTATACACTTCAAAAATCAGGTTCGTCAAGGGTTTTTCTTGTCAGTACCCTGCCCTAACTGTTGATTTTCCTCTGTATTTCGCAAACTGAGCCGCTTGCGGTAAACATAAATTATAGAAAATATTACCAGAAGCGAAACACCGCCGATAATTAGGGCGCGTCCGTCCTCCAAAGCGATAAGAACGGCAACAACCCCCGCCAAAATACTTCCAGAATACAGAGTTATCACGGTTTTTCTGTGGGACCAGCCCCTGTCAATTAGCTTGTGGTGGAAATGCCCGCGGTCAGCCTTCATGGGGTTTTTGCGCTTCAAAATGCGGCACACCGTCACATAAACCGTGTCCATAATGGGCAATGCAAGGGCAAAACCTGCGATAACCACCGATAAAAGGGCGTAGGACTTGTAAACCCCCATTATGGAAGAAACTGCCAGAACATAACCAAGGAAAGTTGAGCCTGTATCACCCATGAAAATTTCGGCAGGGCTGAAATTTCGCGGCAGAAAGCCAAGGCAGCTTCCCGCCAGAGTAATTGCAAAAACCACCGCCAAGGGGCTACCTGTCATAATGCACAATATAGTTAGGAAAATGGCGGCAATGCTAGAAACCCCAGCCGCCAGACCATCAACCCCGTCCACAAAGTTAACGGCATTGATGATGCCAACAACCCATAAAACAGTGATTGGTATAGAAAAATTGCCTAAAAATTCAGGCACAGGCCAGTGTATAAACTCAATTTGTGTGCCTGTAAACACTACTATTAGTGCAACTGCAATCTGAACCACAAGTTTAATATACGCCCGCAAATGATAAATGTCATCCAGAACGCCAAGCCCTGCAATAATCACGCCGCCCACTACAAACCCCGCAAATTCAAGGCTTCTAAAGTCCTCCACCACAAAGGCGGCAACAATCATAGCCGTCATAAAACCAATGAACATGGCAAGGCCGCCCATACGAGGCATGGTTTTTTTATGCAAACCTCTATCTTTAGGGGCATCCACCGCCCCAACCTTAACTGCGACTTTTTTCGCCCAGGGCGTCAAAAGCAGCGTTACAGCAAAAGCCGTAGCAAACACCGCAACATATAGTAACCAATTGTGTTCAATATCATATCCATAAATCATAATTTTACCTCATTTGTGAATTGCATTTTGTTGAAGTGTAACACATTTTGGGGGCGTTGTCAAATGTCGTTTTTCTTACAGGTTTTTTGCAATCATAACATAGGACAGGGGGATTCCCTTCCCGTCATATAAATCAGTCATGCCAGAAACCCCGTAATCATGCTCTTTCAGGCGGGTTACGAACAGCCCGTTATCTGCTAAGGCGGTGATAATGCTCCCCAATGTATGGGAAAAACTGGTAAACGTCTTACTTTCAGCAAGTCCTGTCATATAAGTCATTCCGTTGCTTTGAATCCAAGGGTCGCTACGAAAATATGAATAGGCAAATTTGTCCGAGATATTCGGGTCAAAACCTTCCTCTCCAGGCATGGGCAACATATTCTCAAAAGGGTGAATTTCGTGGATTAGAACCTTCCCATCTGGTTTCAAGCACTTTGCCGCCACACCAAAAAGCTCACCCAAATCCTCAAACCAGCAAATTGCGCCAATAGTCAGCAGAACCGCATCAAATTTACCATACCACTTCTCATCAATCTCCAAAATATTACACGCCACAAATTCACAGCCTGTAATCCCCGCCTTTTCCGCGGTATCCCGCGCTTGTTTAATGATATTTTCAGCAATATCAAAACCAACAACCCGCTCCACACCAGGCAAGCCCGCCAAGGACAGCAATTCACGCCCATTGTTACAACAAAATTGCGCAATAACAGCATTTTTAAAGTCAATATTTTCCAGCTCAATTTTCATTTCGTCATAGAAAAAGGGCAGATGTTCTTGGTTTAGGATTTTATAGTTTTCCTCGCCAAAGCCTGCCTTACGGTTTTCAAATGCATGTTCCCAAGCCTGTTTGTTGGTTTCTGTGTATTTCATGCTTTAATCTCCTTAAATGCGTTATTTACTGCCCTTTTGATGCCCACGTGGGTCACATCATGCAAAGCCAAATGAACATTACTTGGGTGGGTTTTTTCAACCAACAATAAGTATTCTAAATTGCCATTTTGCCCTGTAATAGGGGAAAAATCCACAGCAACAGGCTGCAACCCGCAGGAGCAAGCGGCATCACACACCTTGTTGAGGACTTCGATATGGTCTTTGGGATTTTTAACCACGCCATTTTTGCCTACTTTGCCGCGCCCCACCTCAAACTGGGGCTTCACAAGTAGCAGGGCTTCGCTCTCATTCTCTAACAATTCTGAAATTTTTGGCAACACATGGGTTAGGGAGATAAAGGACAAATCAACCGCCGCAAATTGGGGCGCAAAAGGCAAGTCGGCAAGCTCCAAATCCCGAATATCAAGCCCTTCTCGGCTGATGACCCTGGGGTCTTTCAGAAACTTTTCGACCATCTGCCCATGGCCATTTTCCACAGCAAACACTTTGTTTGCACCATATTGCAACATACAGTCAGTAAAGCCCCCTGTTGATGCCCCCACATCCATGCAGTTTAGCCCGTAAACATCAAAACCAAACACTTCAAAGGCTTTTTCAAGCTTCAGCCCGCCGCGGGAAACATACTTAGGAGGGTCTGCATCCACCACAACCGCTGTGTTTTCCGCAAATTTCGCCCCTGGCTTGATTATGGTTTTGCCATCCACCATAACCTTTCCCTTCTGTATCAAATCCTTGGCGTATTCACGTGACACGCCTAAAAGTCCGCAAACAAGGGCATCTAACCGTTTACTTTCCATTGATAATCTCCAAACACTTTTGATACATACAGTCAGCATCAAGACATAACTCTTTGAAAATTTCTTCTCGCGTACCCTGTGGTGGGAAGCCGTCCTCCACAGCAAAATGGTGGATTTTCGGCTTTGTCACGCCAACCTCCCTAAGGTCGCTGGCTAGGTTTTGCCCGAAGCCGCCTAATAATACATTTTCTTCCATGGTAAATATATATTTATAATCCTGTAATTCCAGCAACTGGTTGACGGCAAGGGAGTTAGCAAAGCGTGGATTTATCAAAGTTGCGCCCAGTTTACGCGCCACTTCCGCACCTTTATCCACCATAGAGCCTAGGGCAATAACCGCAACATCCTTGCCTTTCTCCAAAATTTCCCAATTATTTATCCCCAAAGGCGTAATTTTGTCATTATACAGCCCAGAAACTTCTTCTTTAGGGTACCTGATTGCCACTGGTGTGCCAAGCTCCAGGGCAAAATCCATCATGGCTTCAAGCTCTGCGCCATTGCGCGGGGCAAGGACAGTCATATTAGGCATATGGGATAAATACGAAATGTCAAAAATTCCCTGGTGGGTTTCCCCATCACCAGGCACAATCCCCGCCCTGTCTAAGGCGAAAATAACGGGCAAGTTTTGCAGGCAAACATCATGGATTATCTGGTCATAGGCGCGCTGTAAAAATGTGGAATAGATGGCAACAACAGGGCGCAAGCCAGATTTTGCCATTGCCGCCGAAAACGTCACTGCATGGCTTTCCGCAATGGCAACATCAAAAAACCTCTTAGGAAATTGCTTCGCAAAGCCTGAAAGCCCTGTTCCCGTAGGCATGGCGGCGGTTATGGCAACCACGCCTTCGTTACGTTTGCCAATCTCTAGCATTTTATCCCCAAAAACTTTTGTGTATGTAGTCTTTTTGGCGGTATTCAGCGGTTTGCCAGTTTTAACATCAAATGGCTCAACCCCGTGAAAATGGCAGCTTTCCCGTTCGGCAGGGGCATAACCCTTTCCTTTTTGGGTGACAACATGGAGCAAC
>WQSI01000029.1 GCA_009787945.1 Defluviitaleaceae bacterium | reverse complement strand
CCTTCCAGCACGATAGGGTTTTGGAGGCTGTTGCAAAGGTTATAGGCTAGATTATGCTTAGCTTTTTGTATATTCAAGCACCTGAAGGTGCTGGTTTTACCATGGATGGGCTGTCGGCCGCTTGGCAACTTATAACTGTTGTTGGTGCACTTGCTTTGGTACTTGCTTTGGCATATTTTTCTATACGCCTTATGGGACGGGCTAGGGGTGCTGGCGGTCGTGGTCATCGTAATGTCAAAATGGTGGAAGCTGTTGGCGTTGGGCCTAATAATTCGGTTCAATTGGTACAAGCTGGGGATAAATTTTTCCTTATTGGGGTTAGCCGTAACGGCATAACCCTTCTTGGCGAGGTTAACGGAGAATCTATCACCATTGATAACAAACCGTTGCCCGCCATGCCTTTTGAGGGTTATTTATCCCGCTTTATGCCCAAAAAGAAGGGTGCAGAAGGCGACGACAACCAGCCAAAAGAATAGAATTCCCATTTTCGGGCAAATTACTTAAATTACGTTGGGAAGGGAATTTATGCAAAATATGGCGAAAATTGTAAAAGCTTATAGCAAGCACAAGCGGGTGTGGAAAATCCTGTTTGTGTGCGCTTTGGTTTTTGTGGCTTTTTCTTCAAGTTTTGCGTCAGAGCAGGCTCAGGCGGGGGTTTTTCCTGGTTTACCAGAAATTTATATTATGCCCCCTGCGGATGGCATGGACGACGAAGCTTTGCAAGGCTCTGTAACACTACAAATCCTATTTTTATCTGTTATAGTTGCTTTGTTGCCCGCCCTTTTGGTGGTAATGACATCCTTCACCCGCCTAATAATTATCTTCTCTTTTTTGCGGTCGGGGCTTGGCACGCAGCAAATGCCGCCAAATACAGTTCTCATCGGTATTGCTCTGGTGCTTACCATGTTTATAATGAATCCCTATTTTACAGAAATCAACGAAAACGCCATTCAGCCAATGACAGCGGGGTATATAACACAAGAAGAGGCCATAGAAAACGGCATGGCGGCGTTGCGCCGATTTATGCTCGGTCGTCCTGGCACTCAAATGCAGCAAAACATCGTATTTTTTTCTGAAATGGCAGGTGTAACCTACGAAACTAACGAAGAGGGTTTTATTATTGATGTTGACACCATACCCAACTATGTCCTGATACCTGCATTTATGCTCCATGAGCTTGCAGTGGGCTTTGCCTTCGGTGTTTTCATCTTCATACCTTTCATTATAATTGACATGGTTGTAGCGTCGGTGTTGATGGCTATGGGTATGATGATGTTACCGCCTGTTATGATTTCGTTACCCTTCAAAATAATGCTGTTTGTGTTGGTTGATGGTTGGCAGTTGATTGTGCAAACCGTTATGATGACTTTCTGACGATTGTCTGCGAGAGGTGTCTAAAGGAGGCTTAGGTTGTGTCCCAAGAAAATGTAATGGTTGTGATGCAAAACGCTATTTGGACAGTTATAATTGTCGGTGCGCCGCCTTTGCTTTTGGGGTTGGTTGTTGGTCTTGCGGTCAGCTTGTTCCAGACCATAACTTCCATACAAGAGGCAACCCTTGCCTTCGTACCCAAAATTTTGGCTGTGTTTTTGTCACTTATAATATTTGGTAACTGGATGATTAATCATCTGACGACTTTTGTGCATGCATTGTTTGAGCAAATTCCTTATTTTATAATAACGTGAGGCGGTGGAACATTTGGAATTAGCCACCATGGATTTAACTGCTGCCCAAACCTTGGTGGAGTTGTTTGCTAACGTAGATGTTTTTATGGCTGTGTTTGTGCGGGTTATGGGGTTTTTTATAATCCTGCCCATCACCTCTGGACAAAGCCTGCCCTTGCAAGGCAGAATCGTTTTGGCTGTTAGCATCGCGCTTTTAGCCTTTGTGTCGGGAGCCGTGCAATTGCCTGCATACGAATTTAGCATCGTAGGCTTTATGATGTTTATGGTTACGGAATTTTTGGTGGGACTTGTTATCGGTATGATTGTTATGATTATCTTCTCGATATTCCAATTCGTGGGGCAATTGACAGACTTTTCCATAGGATTTCGCATAGTTGACGTAATGGACCCTTTTTCCATGCAACAAATGCCTGTTACGGGTCAGCTATATTTCTTTACCGCCAGCATATTCTTCCTGACATCGGGCGCGTTTCATATGGTTTTGCGTGCGTTTTTTGACAGTTTTTCCATAATTGGTCTTGGTCAGGGTCAGGTGATTGGCAACGCTAATCTTGCAGGACGTGTAATCGACATGATGATTAGCTACTTTCATCTGGGGTTACGAATGGCGTTGCCCATAGTTGGCACGCTTTTGACGATTGATATTGTACTGGGTATTTTAGTTAAAGCCATACCTAACATGAACGTGTTTGTTGTTGGTATGCCCCTTAAAGTCATGGTTGGGCTTGTAATTATATACTTCATCATGCCCTTTATAATAACCGCTTTTGGAATTGTAATGGATGATATTATGAACAATGTTATTGAAGTAATTTGGAGGATGGCTCCTAATGAAACCTATAGTCCATAGCCACAGTATAAAATTGACGCTTATCCCCATGCATTTAGGTTTCTTCAATGATGGCGGCGGCGAAAAGACCGAAAAGGCGACTCCCAAAAAGCGAAAAAAATCCCGTGATGAGGGTCAGGTGGCTCAATCTCAGGAAATTGGCACTGCTGTGTTGTTTGTGGCTGCCTTTGCATCATTGAGTGCTTTTGCTCCGTGGATGCTAAACATTCTTGCGGGGCTTATCACAACCAGCCTTATAAATGGTGGCAGGGTTGATGATTTGATGAATACAGAAATAATGAGCCGTCATATATGGGAAATATTCGGGCAAATTATATTGATATTTTTGCCTGTTGCTCTGGTGGTTATGGCGGTGGGGCTTCTTGTGAATATTATGCAGGTTGGTTGGAATCCCACGTTTAAGCCCATGCAACCTAAATTTTCCAAACTTAGCCCCAAAAACGGTTTGAAGAAAATCTTTTCCTTTAAACCATTGATAGAGCTGTTAAAATCTGCCATTAAAATTACCGTTATACTCTCCGTTGTTTACTTTGTGTTAATTAGCGAAATTGACATGATAAGCATGTTTTTCTACATGGATTTGTGGACAACCATCATATATTTTGCTAATATCTACGTAACCATAGGCATAACAATCGGTATTTTGTACGTATTTGTTGCAGCAATTGACTTTACTTATAATAAATTTAAACATGAAAAAGATTTGAAAATGAACAAACAGGAAATTAAGGACGAACACAAACAAGCTGAAGGCGACCCCATGATAAAAGGCAAGATAAAAGGTAAGATGAGGGAAGCCAGTATGCGCCGCATGATGCAGGAAGTGCCAGGGGCTGATGTTGTAATCACCAACCCGACCCACTTTGCCTGTGTTGTAAAGTATAATAGACTATCCGCCAAAGCCCCTGTGCTTGTGGCGAAAGGCGCGGATAATCTGGCAATGAGAATCCGTGATATTGCCAACGAGCATGATGTTGTTATTGTTGAAAACAAGCCCCTCGCCCGTACTTTGTACAGTGCAGTGGAAGTTGGGGATGAGATACCCGCCGAACTTTGGCAGGCTGTTGCCGAAATTTTGGCATATGTGTACAGCGTGAAAGAGCCGCAAGGACAAATTTTGATGTAGAGGAGGGTCGCCTATGAAAACCATGCCCAAAGAATTTATAATTGGTATAGGTATCGTTTTGGCGGTTTTGCTCATTATCGTGCCTGTACCCCATTGGATGATGGACTTTTTGGTAATGATTAACATCGGTATAGGGCTTATGATTTTGCTAAACGCCATATACGCCAAAGAGTCCATGGATATGAACGCCTTCCCAACCATACTGTTGATGACCACCATTTTTGGTTTGGTTCTTAACCTGTCTGCCACCCGCCTAATTTTGGGTACGGGCTTCGCTGGGAATGTTATCGAAGTTTTTGGTGAGGTTGTTGTCCAGAACAACTTGGTTCTTGGTTTTATCATCTTTGCCATTATTGTAATTGTAAACTTTTTGGTTATTACAAAAGGTACAGAGCGTGTGGCGGAAGTTGGCGCGCGTTTTACCCTTGATGCTATGCCTGGTAAACAAATGGCAGTTGATGCCGACCTTAACACGGGAGCTATTACCGACGAAGAGGCGATTGTACGCAGAAAGAAAATTACAGATGAAGCAAGCTTTTTTGGTGCAATGGATGGTGCTGCTAAATTCGTTAAAAATAATGCTATTGCAGCAATTTTGATAACTTTAATAAATTTAATTGGCGGCACGATTATGGGCGCTACTGGTCTTGCTACTGGCGAACCTATGGAACTTATGGATGCCTTCCAGCACTTTTCTTTGATGACCATTGGTGACGGTCTTGTGGGGCAGATACCCGCCCTCTTAATTTCTGTTGCAACTGGTATTTTGGTAACAAAAACCACCTCTGAAGATGGTATAACGGCTCAACTTGGCAGGCAAATTTTTAGCCAAAGCATTGTCTTGTATATTGCAGGCGGCGCAGTTGCCTTCCTTGGGATTTTCGGGGGCTTATCCCCTCTCTTCTTTATACCTTTTGGTCTTTTGTTGATTTTTCTTGGTACGCGGGTTGCCCACAAAAAGTCCGTTGCGGCAATCGCTACTGAGATTGGCGGCATACCTGGGGTTGAAGGGTCAGATGCGGCTGAATTAGAGGAAATTAGACGACCAGAAAATGTAAATACACTCCTTGGAGTTGACCCCATAACCCTGTTTATAGGATATGGGCTTATCCCACTGGTTGAAACTAGCCAAGGTGGTGACTTGATGGATAGAGCTGTTATGATACGCCGCCAAATCGCTTTAGAACTCGGTACGGTTGTTCCTATGATTCGTGTGCGGGATAACATTAAGCTTCCTCCAAGTGAATATAGAATACACATAAAGGGCGTGGAAGTTGCAGGTGGTGACATTATGTTTGACCACTATATGGCGATGAACCCTGGGTATATCGAGGAAGAAATTGACGGTATCGAAACCGTAGAGCCTTATTTGGGTCTGCCCGCCCTTTGGATTAACGAAAGCCAGAGGGAGCGCGCAGAAGCCCTTGGATACACGGTTGTTGACCCGCCAGCCATTATTGCAACTCATTTGACCGAAGTTATCAAGAGCCATCTGCATGAGCTGATGAGCCGCCAAGACGTTCAAAGCCTTGTTAACAACATCCGCGAAGCCAACTCTGTCCTTGTTGAAGAGCTTGTGCCTAAGCTAATGGGTTATGGCGAAATTCAAAAGGTTTTGAGTAATTTGTTGCGAGAAGGTGTGTCCATCCGCGACCTTGTGACGATTTTGGAAACATTGGCAGATTATGGGCAAATTACCCGCGATTCTGACATGTTGACAGAATACGCCAGGCAGGCGTTGAAGCGTTCCATAAGCCGCAAATATTTCGCAGGGGAAATGAATTCTGTTATCACCGTTGACCCTAATTTGGAGCAGCAGATTATGCAGTCAGTCACCCAGACGGAGCAAGGGAGCTACTTGGCACTTGACCCTGCTATTACACAACAAATTTTTGATAGGCTTAGCTCCGAGGTTAATAAATTAACAAGCATGGGACGGCAACCTATAATCTTAACGTCGCCAGTGGTGCGTTCCTATTTCAAAAAGCTAGTTGAACCCATTGCGCCCGATTTGGTTGTTTTGTCTTATAATGAGCTAGAGGCTAATGCCGAAGTGCAGTCTGTTGGTATGGTTGCTATATAATATATCGTCACGAGGGAGGTAGCTATATGAAAATACGTAAATTTACAGGGGCTACCGAACAGGATGCCATAGAAAAAATACGCGATGAAATGGGTTTGGATGCCTTGGTTATAAACATCAAGAAAATCCAACCCAAAGGGATATTCGCTTTTATGCGCAAATCTTATGTGGAGGTGACAGCTGCCCACGATGAAAGGGCGCGTCAGCCCGCTAAGACTGTGGCGCAAATGCAACCTCAACCTCCACCGCCTGCACAAACACCAGAACCTGCCGAAAATAGCGGTTTTGCACAGGTGGCACAGGTGGCACAACTGTCAGCTCAGGTTAATGAGAAAGACGAGCGGATAAGGATGTTGTCGGATATGCTGCACACCACAGGTGACGCTTTAAGTCGCGCTCAAAGCCAGCTTAGTGTGGCAAAAGCCAGTAATTACGTAGACAAAAATCGTATTTACCAAAATAATATGTTGCAAATATTTTATGATACATTGGTTGATAACCTTGTTGACCCAATTATTGCCCAAGAAATTTTAGATGATTTAGACGGGGATGAGCAAATTGATATTGACCTAATTGTTGCAGTGGTGTACAATAGTCTTGTGGGGATTATTGGCGAACCGCAGGGGCTTGCTACACGCCCCGCCAGGGGAAACCCACAAAAGTTTGCATTTGTTGGACCTACAGGCGTGGGAAAAACAACCACAATCGCTAAACTTACAGCAGATTTGGCGTTAAACCGCGGTATGGGAGTTAGCCTTATTACTGCTGACACATATCGGATTGCTGCCGTGGAGCAACTTAAAACCTATGGCGATATTTTAGGGATTGATGTTGCCGTTGCCTATAAACCTGACGATTTGACCAGGCATGTGCGGGATAACAAAGACACTTGTGATATAGTTTTAATTGACACGGCGGGTCGCTCTCATAAACACAGGGAACATTTAGGGGAGTTATCCCAATTTCTGGATGCTGTGGCAGATTTGCAAGTATTTTTGGTACTGTCTTTAACCACGAAATACGAAGATATGCTGGACATAATCGAAACATTTGACAGAATTTGCGACTTTGAGATAATCTTCACAAAAATGGACGAAACTGGTAAATTAGGGTCGATTGTGAATGTTTGCCATAAAACGGGCAAAAAGCTTTCGTATATCACTTTTGGGCAAAATGTGCCTGATGACATTAAAACCATTGCCCCTGGCGAAGTTGCCATGCGTCTTTTGGGGCTGGGGGAAGAGGATTTTTAGCGTGAATTGAGGAGTGGCCATGGATCAAGCTGACAGACTGAGAGGAATGTTGAATTTTCGCGGCGAAAGCGCCCTTGTGGAAGCCCCTAGCTTCGGCGCTAGGGTTATTGCGGTCACTAGCGGCAAAGGCGGCGTGGGTAAAACCAATTTCACCATAAATTTAGGTCTGTTTCTTCAGCGGCAGGGCTTTCGGGTGATTGTGCTGGATGCTGACCTTGGGCTTGCCAATATCGAGATTTTGCTAGGGGTTGCTCCAGAGCGCAGCTTGCTTGATGTTCTTAACGACAGATGCAACTTTGATGAGGCGATTACCCGCCTTGAAGGCAATCTCGGTTTTATATCTGGCGGGTCTGGTCTTGCGGAAATGGCCAACGCCAACGAGGACACACTCGGTTCTATGGTAGAAAAGCTTTCACAGCTAGATAACCTTGCCGACATTGTTCTGATTGATACTGGTGCTGGCATTTCAAATTCCGTTTTAAAATTTGTGGTTGCATCGCGGGAGAGCATCGTTGTGTGCGCGCCCGAACCTACGTCTATTACAGACGCATATTCCCTTATGAAGTCCGTTAAAGAGCGGGGCGGGCATGTCCCTCAATTTAAAATTGTGGTAAACCGTGCTGATGACAGAAAAGAAGGGGACGCAATTTTTAAAAACCTACACAAGGTATCACAGAGGTTTTTAGAAATGGAGATTGAGCATTTGGGAACGATACTTTTCGACCAAAGTTTGGTTAAGGCAGTAAAACAGCAAAAACCCTGCCTTTTGTCTTTCCCCAACTCTTCTTTCACCAGGGAAATTGAAAAGATTGGCAGCATCTTGATAGATAAGAAGCCCACCAAAGAGCATGGCATGAAAGGCTTTGTGAAGCGTCTGGGCAGTGTTTTCGGTAAATAATTATATAAGTACAGATTAAAAAAATGAGGGGGGAGAATTTCGTGTCTTTTAGTAGTATAAATATAGGTGATAAACTGGACATTAAAGTCCATTTTAGAAATATGGGGGATATTGTTTATACCAGTAAGGTGATAGATGTATTGGATAAACGCAATAATATATTAACAATATATCAACCTTTGCGCGGCGACCAACCGTTGGATATGTTGCAAGGGCGGGAGTATGAGATAACTGTCTATTCTGCTCAAGCCATGATGGTTTTTAAAGGCTATTTTGAGGGCTTTGTGAAAGATGGAGAGGACTATTTTGTTGCTTTGCGTTTGTCTAATGATGGCTTTAGGGTGCAGCGGCGTGAGTTTTTCCGTTTTTCCTGTAATATTTTAATGAGGTTTTCCATTGTAGAGGATGAGGATGGCGATGAAAACGAGGATATTTATGATGTTTTAATCCAAGCCATGCGACATGACCAGTTTACAGATGTTTTCGACGGAATTGTTAAAGACATCGGCGGGGGCGGTCTGCGTTTTGTTTCCGACAAAGACCTGGATTTAAATAACCCCATGAGATGCGAGCTTACATTGGGCAATAAAGATATGATGCTCAAGGGTCGGATTCTGGAAAAGCAATATCTGCCAAAAACTGCTCATAAATTCCAATATCGTGTGTTGTTTATGGACATACCCCTTGACCATCAAGAAGAAATTGTGAAATATATTTTTGAGGAGCAGAAAAAGCAGCGCCGCAATGTTGGTGCTTCACCTAAATAACTTTGTATAAGCGAAAGGAGTGGTAATTTGCTTAGGAACATGAATCAACTTAACGATTTGCACTTTGATGTTTTAAAAGAGATTGGGAATATCGGCGTAGGAAACGCGGCAGGAGCTCTCGCTACCATGCTTTCTTCTCAGGTTAGAATGACCGTGCCAGAGGTTCGCCTTGTGGCGTTTAATGAGGCTGGTGCCATAATGGGCGGCGAAGAGGAAGTGGTTTTTGGTATCTTGGTCAACATTTCGGGGGACATTAACGGGATGATGATGTTTTTGCTTGCTCCCGAGTCTGCCCGCGTGTTGGTTAATGGGCTTGTTGGCGGGGATTCGGAGGAAATTGAGGAATTTAGCGAACTAGAGCTATCCGCCTTGGAAGAAATTGGCAACATTCTCTGCTCTTCTTACCTGGGTTCGGTTTCCTCTTTCCTAAACAAAACCGTTTCGCCTACACCTCCCATGCTAACTAGGGATATGGCGGCAGCAATCTTATCTGTGCCTGCCATTGCTTTCAGCAAAATGGCTGATGGCGTATTGTTGATTGATACGTTGTTTGAAACTGAAGAGAAAAATGCCACTGGCTTTTTCCTGCTAGTACCTGATTTTGAGTCTTTCGGGATAATTTTAAGTTCTTTAGGGGTTGGTTGATATGGCTGCAAAAACAATAGTTGGAATGGCGGATATGAAGGTTGTTAAACATCCTGGGATGCTTACCACGCTAGGTTTGGGCAGTTGTGTTGGCATTTGCCTTTATGACCCAATTAGCAAAGTGGCAGGGATGGCTCACTGTATGCTGCCAGATTCCACAAAAATTACAAATAATTCCAATGTAGCGAAATTTGTTGACACTGCCACCATTCGCCTTATTAACGATATGGCGAAGGTTGGCGCAAACAAAAGAAACATTGTTGCCAAGCTTGCTGGCGGGGCACAAATG
This sequence comes from Defluviitaleaceae bacterium, assembly GCA_009787945.1. GTDB lineage: Bacteria > Bacillota > Clostridia > Lachnospirales > WRAX01 > WRAX01. The sequence goes on along the minus strand of WQSI01000029.1, from coordinate 7,787 downwards.
TTTAATTTTACTACCACTGACAACTCAATGCGTGTGGGGGATAGAAACGTGGATGCCTCCTTGAAAATTTTGAAAGAGCTTGGCGTTCAGATTAAAGCGCAAGATGTTCGGGAAAACTATGGTCGTACCATTGAGCTTTATACCGACGATGGCAGGCTTTTGGTTAAAACCATCGGCAAGGGTACAAAAGAACTTTAGGAGGCGTTGTGTCATGCGGGAAAAACTTGAGATAATTTTGTGTCTTGTGGCAGGTCTTTCGGTTACCGTTGTAAACATCGTATTAGGTAGAGAGCTAACCAATGTTTTGTTTGACTTGCTAATTAGCATGGTGGCTTTTTACATCATTGGCTTGATTGTTAAGGCTGTTTTGCGCAAAATTTTTCCGCCTGCCACAGAAGAGGACGAGCTTTTTTCTGAATATTTTTTGGAAGATTTTGAGGACACACCTGGACTTGACTCAGTTACTGCGGCTGAACAAATTTCGGAGCAAACACCTGCGCCTTCATCCGCCCGCCCTTTGCAGAATGATGCTGCCAAAAGTGAGGCAAGATAATGAAGATAGGCATCCAGGCTTTGACGACGTGTCAAGCTGAGGTGATTTCTTCCTGGGTTTATGAGGACGAGTATTCCGTTTATAATCACCATAAGGACTTTGTAAAAGATTGTATGGGCGGGCGTCATTTTGCCTTTGTCAGCGGCGAGGGTGAGCTTCTTGGGTATATGTGTTTTGGCAAAGAAGCCAGAATACCCACTTTAGAAGAAAATGCCTATTGCGATGATTTCCTTGATATTGGTCTGCATATCCGTCCTGATTTGACTGGCAAGGGGCTTGGCAAGCTGTTTTTGCAGACATGCATAGAACATGCTTCCTGCAAGCCTGTTCGTGCAACAATTGCCAGTTTCAACAAACGCGCAATAAATCTTTGTGTTAACGCAGGTTTCGATGTTAAACAGGAGGTAACACACAGAAATACTGGTTATAAATTTACCATTGTAACTCTTTGACGAAAGGGGCGAAAGCCATGGCGTTAAAGAACACCGACATTGATATTGACAAGATTTGGGAAACTTATTTAAGGCACAAAGACGAATCTTCTAGGCAAGCCGCCAAAGAGGAGCTGATTGTCCACTATTCCCCCATGATAAAGTATGTGGTGGGAAGGCTTAATATTTATACAGGTACTTCTCTTGACAGGGAGGACCTGGTTTCTTCTGGCATTTTCGGCTTGATTGATGCCATCGAAAAATTTAATAACATGAAAGGCGTAAAGTTTGAAACTTACGCCTCTTTGCGCATCCGCGGAGCGGTTTTGGACAGTATTCGCGCCCTTGACTGGGTACCGCGAACCCAGCGGCAAAAAAGCCGTCAGCTAGATGCGGCATATACTCTTTTGGAATCAGAATTAGGGCGAGAACCTTACGAAGAAGAGCTTGCAGAGCGCATGAAGCTATCTGTAGAACAGCTGCAGGATGAGATAAAGAAATCATCCCTGGTTTCCTTGGTTTCCTTAGATGACTACCTAGACCAAAACCACGAAAGCAACTTTGAGCCATCGGAAAGCAATGATACATCGCCTGAATTGGTTTTTGAAAAAGAAGAGCTTAAACAGGAAATGGCTGAAGCCATAAAAACCTTGTCAGACAAAGAGCAGATGGTGGTAGCGTTGTATTATTATGAAGAACTCACATTAAAAGAGATTAGCAAAGTTTTGCAAGTGTCAGAATCTCGGGTTTCCCAGATACATTCCAAGGCTATGCTTAAAATGCGCACGAAATTAGAGCGGCATAAATCTCTTTTATTGACATAGGCGCGAAAACGTGATATAATTATTATCTATCAAGTAAAATAACGGATGGGCGGTGGCATGATGGCTATGGACAGGATTAAAATTGAAGAACGCAAGGATGGAATTTATATTGTCATTGACAAATCGGATGATAGCGTGGAAATTACACGAAAAGACATTTTGACTGCTATCGAAGAAAGAGGACTTAAAAACGTGGATTTTAATGTTGTAAGCGACCTTTTGAAATCTGACGACGACCTTGTTACTGGGAAAATTTCAGAGGAAAACCTGAAACCTCCTGTGGATGAGGATGTTGTTTTTGAAATGTCGCGGGATAAAATGTCTGCCACTATGAAATTCAAAATGCCTGAAAATGACGGCGCATTGTTGACGGTTCAAGGTTTAATGGATAAAATTGCACAGTTTGGAATAACATTTGGCATAAAGGAAGATGTTGTTCAAGAATGTGTCAATAGTGGTTTAAACAAGGATTATAGTGACAAGTTTGTTGTAGCCGAAGGCAAAGCTCCCGTAAATGGAACTGACGGAGAAATTATTTATAACCACGATATGACGGGCGAAAAAAGCCAGCCTAAAATTTTGGGTGATGGTACTGTTGACTACAAGGAAATTAATTATTTTAGCTCTGTTAATGCTGGCGAGGTTTTGGCGTACCGTGTTGACCCAACCCTTGGGGAGGCTGGAACAGATGTTTTTGGTGAGCGCATCGAGCCAAAATCTGGAAAACCTGCACCAAAATTGTCTAAGGGCAAAAACACCATCGTCACCGAAGATGAGATGGAATTGATTGCAGAAACTTCCGGTCAATTGGTTATTTCTGGCAAAAGTATGTCTATATCACCTTTATTAGAAATTCCTGGTAATGTTGATTTTTCTACGGGAAACATTGATTTTGCGGGGTCTGTTATGGTTGCGGGCGCAGTTTTATCAGGCTTCTCTGTGGAGGCTACTGGCAACATTGAGGTTAAGGGGATTGTTGAAGCCGCAACAATTCGCGCCACTGGTTCTGTTAACCTTTATGGCGGAATTATGGGGCGCAGTAAAGGTCGTGTGGAATCTGGCTGTAACATTTTTACAAAGTTTGCTCAAAATGCCACAATTATAGCTAAAGGTAATTTGAAAACTAATGCTTTGCTTCATTCGGAAATTATTGTAGATGGTGCAGTGGACTTGGAAGGCGACAACTGCTTTATTGCTGGCGGCAGCGTGGTTGCTGGCGAGGAGGTTCGCGCTAAAACCATTGGCTCTCACATGGGCACACGAACGGAAATTAAGGTCGGGGGAAACATGGACCTTTCCAATCGTTATGAAGAGCTTAGAGCGAATTATGTGTCCGTTAAACAGCAGTTTAACCAGCTTAACGAAAGTTATGAGGGGGTTGTGCAAAACGAGGACGTTGCAACTATGGACGCTAAACGCAAAGCCTTGTTGGTGCAATTGTTGCAAAACCGCAATATGTTGCGGGATAGAGCCGCGAAGATGGAAGAGGAAATGACAGAAATGATGGAGCAATTAAAGCGGACAACAGGCAGGGTTATTGCCGAAAAAATCATGCATTCAGGGGTTAGTGTCACCATCGGCTCTGCCCATAGGTATTTGTATGACGACATTACTGTGTCTGTTTTAAAATCCGTGGACGGAATGATAAAGGCCGAAGTTTTTGTGGAATAGATATGACAAAAGGGTAAAAGGGGGTGACCTAAATGTCTATACGTCCTGTGGATATGCAGGTTATGATTCAAAGAGTTCCTGAGCTTAATCGGATGACCAATAACGACGGAAGCCGCCAGGAGGTTCAGAACAACCAGTTTGCTAACCAGTTTGCTAAGGCGACTCAGGATGCTCAAAAGCAAGTGATAGAAGCCAACGAAGCCGAAAAGCAGGAGCTTGACAAGGACAGCAAAGGGCGCGGCAGCAGTCAGCAGGAAAGGCACAAAGCCGAAAGGGAAGCCGAAGAGCAGGCAGAGGATAAAAAAACGCCTACACCTGGGAAAGGCATGCTTGACATTATGATGTAGCTAAGGAGTTTATGATGACGCTTTTCCAAGTGGATTTCTTTATATTTACACTAATTCTGCTGTTGGTTGGTGGCGGTATTTGTGTTGTTGTGGCGGCTTTTGGGCTTTCTAGGTCAAATGCCGTTGGTTTTGATGTGACAAACAATGTTTCCGACGATGCCGACGATGCCATTTCGGAGTTTGGGGACATGTCCAAAAGTGTTTTTAAGGAATTTGATAATAAATATCAGGAATTGCTATTTCTTTACAGCTTGATTGACGAAAAACAAAAAAACATTACGCAAGCTGAACCACCAAACACCGCCGCACGCTTTAAAGGTCAAGCCAGTGTATTGGAAGAATATGCCAAACGAGTTGACATTGCCGTTGATGATAGCAAAAAAATGAATATTAATCCAAAATTTGCTAGCATTTTGAAAATGTATAAAGAAGGGCAGACCGTGGAAGAAATCGCCCGCAAAATGGACATGGGCAAGGGCGAAGTTGAACTGATTATCACGCTAGGGGGTGGGCAAAATGGCTAACCCTAAAGCTGATAAGGCTCGCATTATTTTCGGTATTGGTCTGGGCGTTGCCCTTACTGTTGTTGTTGTGTTCATTGCGTATATTGTTCAGCGCAATGCCCATTTTACAGCATTTGAAGAAGAGAACTATTATTTATACGGGCTTTTACGAGAGGCTCGTGCAAATGGATATGTTAGTGATGAGATTGTAATTGATAGAGCAAGAGATTTAGGGATGATTTTTCCCAATGAAGCTGGTACCCCTGATGTGTATGAAGATTTTGATGATGCTCCCTCAGATGAGGAAACTTATGATGATGCTCCTTTGGAAGCCGACGACGACGAAGAACCAGCCGAAGCCGACGAGGTGGCGGGAGAATATGTCTGGGTTAGCATACCTTGGGGGGCTCACGGAAACTATATTGCCGTAATTTTGCAACATCATGGCGTTATAGACAGCGCAGATGAATTTGAGAGCTTCCTTATAACTGGCGGTCATTCTGTCAGTTTGATGGCTGGGGATTTTTTGTTGCCTATTGGCGGCGATTTTGAAGAAATTGTACAAATGATTTCGGTTGGGAACTAATATAATGAAAAGCAGAAACTTGTTATTAGTTACTATTATTTCAATAATGGCGTGTGCTGTCCATGGCGTGATGTTGTTCACGCCTTTTAATGATTACGCCACAACGTCAGCGATTAAATTGGTGCTTTTTGTTGCTTCGCCGATAATATATTACGCAGTCACTAAAGGTGGTAAATTTAGGGATTTGTTTTCTGTTAAAGACCGAAAAAAGGCGTTGAGGTTTTCTGCTTTCCTTGGCTTAGGTGCGGCAATCGTTATAATTATCGCCTTTTTGACCTTGCGCCCGTGGCTTGAGCAGGAAATGATTGTAAACGCCTTGTCAAATGTTGGAATTAGCACTGATAACTATATTTTTGCGGCACTATATTATGTGATTGTAAATGTGGCACTTGAAGAGTTGTTTTTCCGTGGTTTTGTTTTCTTAACACTGTACCGAATGGGCTATAAATATTACGCCCATGTGTTTTCGGCCTTGTTATTTGCGGTTTATCACGTGGCTATTATGCGTTATGGGGTTGACTTTGGTTTGTTAATATTCGCTACAGTTGGTCTGGTTGCCGTTGGGCTGTTGTTTAATGAAATTACCAGAAGATGCGACAGCGTAATAGGCAGTTATGTGGTTCATGCAGGGGCAAGCCTTGCAATTAGTTTGGTTGGCTTTTATTTTATAAATTAATCATATTTTAGGAGGAATTTTATGTTAGTTAATGCTGCTGAAATGTTGAAAAACGCCCGCAAAGGGCAGTATGCCGTTGGGGCTATCAACACCAACAACCTGGAGTGGACGAAGGCGATTTTACAGACGGCTCAAGAGATGAACAGCCCGATTATTCTAGGGGTTTCCGCTGGTGCTGCTAAGTATATGGGCGGTTTCAAAACCGTTGTTGCCCTTGTTGGCGCTATGATAGAAGATTTGAAAATCACCGTTCCTGTAGCCACCCACCTTGACCATGGCACATATGATGACTGCTTGGCGTGCATAGATGCGGGCTTTACAAGCATTATGTTTGACGGAAGCCACCTTCCCTTTGATGAGAATGTAGCAAAGACCATCGAAATTGTGAAACTTGCCCACGCTAAGGGGATTTCTGTTGAGGCGGAGGTTGGCTCTATCGGCGGCGAGGAAGATGGTGTGATAGGTGCAGGGGAAATTGCTGACGCAGAAGAATGTCGCAAAATAGCTGAAACTGGTATCGACTTTTTGGCGGCAGGCATTGGTAACATTCACGGTGTTTACCCTGAAAACTGGAAAGGGCTGGATTTTGAGGCTTTAAGTGCCATTAATGACGCTACTGGCGGCATCCCTTTGGTTTTGCATGGCGGCACTGGTATTCCAGAGGATATGGTGAAGCGCAGCATCAGCCTTGGCGTTAGCAAAATCAATGTTAATACTGAGTTGCAATTGGTTTTCGCAGCGGCTACCCGCCAGTATGTTGAGGAAGGCAAGGATAAGCAGGGCAAGGGTTACGACCCTCGGAAACTGCTTGCTCCTGGTGTGGAGGCTATGAAGGCAACCGTTAGGGCTAAGATTGAGTTGTTTGGTTCTAAAGACAAGGCGTAATTGTGTTTGACTGTAAATGGAAGCTAAGCGGTAAGGTTTTTTCCGTTCCAGGAGTTGCCTTGTTGCTTGCATACCCATTTTTTCCAGATGACATACCCATTCAGCTAGCAATCACCTTTTTGCTTTTTGGGTTTGCTTTGATTGGAATTTCTTGGATTACCAATTTTAGGCAATTACGCCTAAAAAGGACAGGTGAGCTTTACTTAGCGGATATTCGGGGGTTTCGTGTGGTGTCGCCACCTAGGATGAAGATTTATGTAATGGGGATTTTTGACTGCACCTACACTTGCAAAAAGGGTGATGTTCATTGGGTTGAAAGCAAACCCATTATGTCACATGAAATGGAAAGCGGACTTGGACTGATTGCCCATGTTTATGTTGACCCCCGAAATCCTGATAATTATGCAGTGGAGATTTTGCGACCCAATAAAAAGAAAGGGCGGAAGCCAAATGATTAAAGAAATGATTACCAGAAGAAGCACCAGAAGTTATAATGGCAAGCCCGTTGACAAGGAATTGGTAATGCAGTTGCTGGAGGCGGCTCGGCTTGCTCCTTCTGGCAAAAATACCCAGCCTTGGAATTTTATAGTTGTTACCGACCCTGCTACGAAAGAGAAAATAGCCGTTGCTGACCATAATCAAATGTGGATGGTGGACGCTCCTGTACATATCGTGTGCGTGGCTGACATTAAGCGGCGCAACCCCGATATTGGGCAGGTTGTTGTTGACGAAAATGCGGCCTATCCAGAATTAAAGGCTGTTATCCGCGATACTGCCGTGGCTATTCAACACATTTTGCTGATGGCGGAACATTTGGGGCTTGCCAGTTGTTGGACTGGGTGGTATGCCCAAGATGACATGCGCCCTATTCTTGGTATTCCAAATGACCAATATGTTGTTGGGGTTGTGACCATTGGCCACACAGATGACCCGCCGAAAGCTCAAACCCGCAGGGATTTAGAGGACATGGTTCGTTATGAAAAGTGGTGAAGCCGTTAAGGATTATTATAACCATGAATACCTAGGTAGGCTTGCTGATAATATCAATGGGGTTTATCCTGGTTTTGATATAGCTGGCTTTTTGGCATGTGTTTTTGACGACAAATGGAATGGGTTAGAATTTAAGGAGCGTATGCGCCACATAACCCTTGCTTTGGGCAGGTTTTTGCCCCAGGATTACCCAGAAGCTCTTAAAGTAATTGATGCCACCTTGTCTAATTATAATGCTGATGGCGGCTGGACAGAGGCGGGAGCGATGTTTTTCCCTGATTTTGTGGAGGTTTTTGGGCAGGGGGATGAGTTTTGGGGCTT
>WQSI01000028.1 GCA_009787945.1 Defluviitaleaceae bacterium | reverse complement strand
TACCCCACAAACGTAATGCTGATGAAAACCACGTTTACCCAGCATCGGGCGCACAATGCACGCCCCTACAACCATAATGATTTACATAACAGTTGACTTTATATTGAGATGATGTTACAATATTTTTGGAGCAATCAAAAAGCAAGGCGGTTGGCTAATCTCCCGAAAGGGGGTGAAGCTTATGTCAATTTTTGAAATATTCATAGTGATTTTCGCAGCAATGACCTTCGTCATCGCGCTTATCACACTAATGATTTACATAATTGACACATTTCTGAAAAAGAAATAACCGCCCCAAGCCAAGGAAAGCGGTTATTTTGATTTAAATTTAACCCATTTCTAAAGCCAACCGCTTTGCGATTGCTCTGTTTTATTTCTCTAAACATATTATAACACGCAGTTGACTTTATGTCAAGAAAATGATAAAATAATCTTGGAGCAATCAAAAAGTAAGTCGCACCGACAGGAAGGTCGGACACCCGAAAGGGTGACTTTTGCGCAGCAAAAGTGCTGAGCGGTTGGCTAATCTCCTATAAAGGAGGTGAAGCTTATGTCAATTTCTGAAACATTCATAGTGATTTTCGCAACAATGACCTTCGTCATCGCACTTATTACACTAATGATTTACATAATTGACACATTTCTAAAAAAGAAATAACCGCCCTCCACCAAGATAGCGGTTATTTCTATTCCCCATTACCAAAGTCAACCGCTTTGCGATTGCTCTGTTTTTATGCCTATGTTTATATTATACCACGCCACCAGAAAAATATCAAGCATAAAATTATGGATTAATGCTTGCATAATCCCACAAAACTTTCAAAATTTTGTCATTAACGGTTGCACTCCATATTTCTCCCTCATATGTTTTATCAAAATACTTTTCACATCTATTAATGACGTTGAAGGCGTTTACTCCCTTAATTTCCTTAGAAATAACTTTATTAAAATCATTTAAATCGCCATAGGTCTTATATATTCTCTCTACTAAATCACTATCATCAAAATCCATAAGTGTAGCTACATTGTTTATCCAATTCGCATCTAAATAAAGCTGTGAATTTACATTACTGTCCAATTTTCTGTGGATGTTAGCGTGATACGACCCTATCGTGCCTTCGCTTCTAATTAATTCTTGGTAAAAAGGCAACAAATCATCAAATGCCAGCTTAAAATCGTGGTAAATCACAAAGGCACTTTTGCGCAAGTCGCTTTCCTTTTGTTTTTTACGGATGTTATCCTGTATCCACATCGAACCAAAAATGGCTACGATGCCGCCCAAAGAAGAGCCTGCAAAACCTATAAAAGCCACTCGTAAATCACCAAGAGAAGCCAAGTAAATTTGCGCCCAATTGTTTATGAAAGGTATCATCATCAAAAAAGGTACAGCAAGTATTATTGCAGCGTACACCAACAAAAACTTTAACATTGGTGGTCGTTTTTTACGCTTTTGCTTTGCTTTACCCATTACAAACCTCCAAAAACCTAACAAAAATCGGGTGGGGGCGGTTTGGGCGGGATTTAAATTGGGGGTGGGCGATGATGCCCAGGTAGAAGGGGTGGTTGGCGATTTCGAGGATTTCGGCGAGGTTGCCCCCTTTGCCTTTGCCGCTTATGGTCATTCCTGCGGCTTCAAAGGCGGGGATGAAGGTGCTGTCAAATTCATAGCGGTGGCGGTGGCGTTCGCTAATCTCGGTCTGCCCATAGATTTTGTGGGCGAGTGTGCCTTCGGTGAGGGTACAGGTATGCGCCCCCTTGCGTAGTCCTTTGCCAGGGTTTACGAAAATGGCGTGTTCTGTGGTTTCGTCAAATTCGGCAGAGTTGGCGCGGTCAAGCCCCATAACGCCGCGGGCAAACTCAATCGCCATGGCTTCCATGCCCATGCCGATGCCAAGGCAAGGCACGCCATTTTCGCGGGCAAACTTCGCAGCAAGAACCTTACCCTCAGACCCACGAGGACCAAAGCCGCCGCAGATGATGATGCCAGCAGAGTCCTCCAGAAGGTGGCTCTGCCCCTCTTCCATCAGCTCTGATGCCACCCAATTAATCTCCACATCCACTCCAACTTCAAAGCTTGCCGCCTTCACAGCTTCAATCAACGACAAATAAGCGTCTGGCAACACGGTATATTTGCCAACGAAAGATATTTTAACGTGCTTAGTAGCTTCCTTAGCCTTGTCCAAAATAGCCTGCCATTCAGACAGGTCTGGCATGCGGTCTTGAAGCCCCAAGCGGCGCAAAGCCACCTGGGCAAAGTTTTCTTCTTCCAAACAAAGGGGCACTTGATACAGGCTGTCGCAGTCTGCATTTTCGATGATGCACTCTTTAGGAACATTACAATATAAGGCAATCTTATCCTTAATATCCGCTTCAAGGGGAATTTCCGTGCGGCAAACTATCATATCAGGCTGAATACCAAGGCTTAACAGCTCTTTAACGCTGTGCTGGGTGGGCTTGGTCTTAATTTCCCCGCCCTTTTCAAGATAGGGCAACAAGGTCACATGAACATATAGCACATTTTCCCGCCCAACATCAAAAGCCAGCTGGCGGATAGCTTCAATAAAAGCGTGGGATTCCATATCCCCCACCGTGCCGCCAATTTCCGTGATAATAACGTCCTTGTCGCCGCTCTCTGCCACCTTCTGCATCAAAAACTTAATATGGTCAGTGATATGAGGGATAATTTGGACGGTTTTCCCGTCATAATCCCCATTACGCTCCTTTTGTATCACGCTGGAATAAATTTTCCCAGAGGTTATATTAGAATTTACCGTCAGATTTTCGTCAGTAAAACGCTCATAATGCCCCACGTCCGCGTCGCATTCTGCCCCGTCCTCCGTCACAAAAATCTCCCCATGCTGCATAGGGCTCATCATGCTAGGGTCCACATTAAGATAAGGGTCAAACTTCTGATTAGCGATTTTGTACCCTCTCGCCTTCAACAACCGCCCCAAAGATGCGGCAGTAATGCCCTTCCCAAGCCCGCTGGCAACCCCGCCAGTAACAAATACAAATTTTGTCTTTTTCATTTGTGTACGCCCCCCAAGTTTTAACGAATATTATACAATCAATTTCATTATACCACAAAATAATCCCAGGCGCAAATAAATTAAAATTAAATTTAACCACCAAATAGCAAAAGCAAAAAGGCGCATTACGCGCCCTTTGCCATGCTAAATTAATTAAATGCGCTCATTAAGCCCCTCGAAAATAGCTTCCAATGGAACATTTAAAGCAACAGCAACCTTGTTAATCTCAAACCCGCCGAAACCCTTGGGAACACGTATGCCGTTCTCGACAGATGATATGTAGGGAATGGTTAGGTCTGTCATCCCTGCAAGCTCTCTCATCGTCATCCCCGCTTCAGTGCGTATTCTGCGAATGTTTCCGCCGATTATTTTGTCTGATTGGAGTTTGCTCATCTTGATGCCTTCAAAAAAGCTAAACTGGTTGGCTGCATCTTTGAGTATACGGAAAACCTCTTCCTCACCAAGCTCTTTAAGACGATAGAAACCGCGGCTTATAAGGTCGTCATCTTGATGAAATAGACCTTTGCGAATGTGAAAGACAGCTTTTTCAAGTTGCGCGTTAATTATGACACACAAATCCAAGCCCTTGTCTATGTATTCATCAAACCACTCTTCCAACTGTTTAGGCGGCACTAGGTCGTGAGATTCAAAATATTTTCCTCTTAGCAAACGCAGAGTAACATTTGTGTATATCGCCAACCTAATGTTGTCATATCGCTCTTCACGTCTAAAGTCCTCTAATCTGTTTAGAAGCTTCTCTGCAAGCTCATGGACTTTAACATATGTACCAGCATAATCAAGGACAATTGCTAAGGTTTTAATGTCGTTAATATCCCACTTGCTTTCATCTTTCAACAAGCTTTGCAGTATTGGGTCTGCAAGGTCACAGCTTGTATCAAAATCATTGTCTTGTGATTCAGAAGTCCAAATTTCCACAATTTGGAGGGCATTTTTTATCTGTTGGTCATTTCCATGAACCTCCAAATGGTTTCTAAGCCCTATTTTGACAAGTTCAATTTGTCCGACATCACTGTTGTTAAGTGCGAATAATTCATTCAGCAAAATATTTTTTTCCATATCACTGCCCCTTTTCGGATTAGCAACCAGGCTTCCAATCAAATGGTCCAAAAAGCCATTGGTATTTGTCGCATAGTTGCGAAATAATATACATGCAGTATAACATACAATGACCCCTTTCTGCAAGCATTTTTTTAAGTATTTAAATTATAACAAATTTCGTGAATTTGTCAATAGTCTATTTATTGTTTAACTTGCAACAAATATATACAATCTTCGACAAGTGTTTATAATGCACCGTGGCGCTCGCAGGGTAGGGGCGCGCATCGCGCGCCCACGTCCGCACATACGTACCCTACATTGGTTTGACGTTTACCCGACAGCGGGCGCGCAATGCGCGCCCCTACCTTGCGTGTAATCGCAAAGCCCCAAACAACGTCATCCCGCGCTTGACGCGGGAACCCATCAGCACTAACCAGCCCCTACAGTAGCGGGCTAGGAATGACATGTGGGATTGCGGGCTTGACCCGCAATGACGGTGTTAGGTGCGGGCGGGTTACACAATGCAAGGTAGGGGCGCGCATTGCGCGCCCACGTCCGCACATACACACCCTACATTGGTTTGACGTTTACCCGACAGCGGGCGCGCAATGCGCGCCCCTACCTTGCGTACTACAACAAAGCCCCAAACAACGTCATCCCGTGCTTGACACGGGAGCCCATCAGCAATAACCAGCCCCTACAGTAGTGGGCTTGGAATGACTGACGGGATTGCGGGTCAAGCCCGCAATGATGGTTAAAAAAGCCCGCAATGATGGTTAAAAAAGCCCGCAATGACGGTTAAAAAAGCCCGCAATGACAGTTAAAAAGCCCGCGGGATGATAACTAAAAAGTAGGGGCGCATATTATGCGCCCCTACGTTGTTATTTAATTCATAAAATTAATAATATTCTCAGTATAATCCCTAATAAGCTCATGGCGCATATATTCAATAAGGCGGTTGATAAGCGCCGCCGCTTGCGCCTTCGTCATATACTCCTGTGGGTTAAGGTTTCCATCCTCATCAGGAGCAATAAGCCCGATGCGGGTTGCCGCTTGAATGTCGCTCATAGCCCAATCTGCAATTTGCCCATTGTCAGCAAAAATGCTTACAGGGGGCATGTCAAGGCTAAGGCGACCAAGCCCCAAGGTGCGCAGGGCAAGAACATAAGCCTCCTGCCGCATGATAACCTCATCAGGGTGGAAATGCCCGTCACCACGCCCAACAGCAATGCCCGCTTCGTTAATGGCGCGAAGATAGGCGTAGTCAGGGCGGTTTGGCCACAGGTCAGGGAAAATTAGCTGAACCTGCAAAGGTCTGTTGCCCCGCTGGACAGGCGGCGTGCGGTGAGCCTGGTCAATTGGCAGTTTTACAGCACGGGCAAGCATTGTCATAAACTCCGCCCTTGTTACGGCTTGGTTTGGTATAAAATGCTCTGGGTTGCCAGTGATAATTTCCATGGCAAAGAGGCGGCGAATGTCCTGATACGCCCAATGTCCGCGGATGCTGTTAAGGTTTGGAGCTATAAGCTGCTCAAAACGGTTAAAGCTGTCCAGGGTTGCCCGCCCCTGTGGCGTCACTTGGTTCGCCATGAAGGTGGGCATTACATTAATCACAAAATTCAAACCGCTTTGGCTTGTTGTCACCTCTCGATAGTTGCCTGCAAAGCTGATTAGGGTCGGCTCGTTGGCTCTATATTGCAGCTCTTTGCTAACGGCAACGCTGGGAACAATTTCATATTGAATTTGCATACCGCCAGCAATGTCCACAATGCCTGTAATGCGCTGGGTTTCTACAGCAGACCAAGCCGTTTCAAAGCCATAAATCTGCCCTACAACCTCATGGGTTACAACTTCCCAAGCCTCTTCAGCATCATCTTGCCAAAAGACAGAGCGGGCAGATATAATGCCGCTATAATAAGTCACACCAGGGGTTATATCCCTGATAATGCTGATTTCGTAATGGCTGCGCTCTCTATCAAGTTCAAAAAACATGCCATATATATAAACTTCCTCCACCCAGTTCGCGGCAGAGTATGTTTCGATAATTTGGTCGCCAACCCTGCGCCAGTTTACGTTGAAGGTTATCTCGCGGACAAGCAACACATCAGGGTCGCCAATGTTTTCATTTGGGCGAATGTTAAAGGTTACTATGCGCGTGCCAAAATTTGCATTGGCAGACCTGCCGCCTCCGTTGCGGACAGTAACATCCATCAGCCCTGTAAATTCAACAGGTGTTCCGTCCAGCCATAAAATTTCGGTATATACCAGGTCTGTGTGGCTGACGTTTTGGGTGCGCCCTGTGTTTGCATCTAAAATCATAGCTTCTGTGGTCATGGGCAAAGGGATGCCCTCTGTAATGCCGCCAAAAAAGCCTATTTGACCCTGCCTGCCCGTTGTTGCAAAGGCAGGTATGGTGGCAGAAAATGCCATTATAAACGCTAAAAGCAGCGTAACCGCTATCTTCCTTTTCATCTGTAACCTCCTAAACCCTCTATTACCACCCTTTAAAGATTTCATAAACATCAATGGTCACATCTTCCCAAAGGTGGGTTGTAAATTTATAGACTTTTTCGGCACGGGTGCTTTCGGTCATTATTTCAATCTCTTGGTCGGTGTGGGCTTCGTAGAGTGCGTCTAGCTCATATCTGCCATCTGTAAGCAAAAACACCTCAACCCGCTTTGCTTTAATGTCTACAATCCAATACTCATGGACACCGTGCTTTTCGTAGAGCTTCTTTTTGTACTTTTTATCCCGCCCAGATGTGGAAGGGGATAAAATCTCAACTATCAAATCAGGTGCGCCATGAACCCAGCCGTTGCTGTCAATCTTGTTCTGGTCGCAAACTACAATAATATCGGGTCGCACCCTATCCTTTTTGCTCAAAATCACATCTGTTTCGTAAAAAACCTCACAGCCTGTTGGGTTGTTACTAAATTTATTAATCAACCTAACGCCCACACGGTTATGCCCTGCGGTAGCACTTGGCTCAAGCTTTACAATTTTGCCATCGAGAATTTCCTCGCGTTCATCTTCTTCATAGGTCATCAAATCGTCGTAGGTTATATTCATAGCACACCTCCTTGCTAATCCACCATAATAATCCGCCCTACAGCTTCGCCCATTGTAGGGTCATCCTCTGCCGCTCCCGCAAAGAAAATTTCCGTCATAACCAGAATTTCATCCCCTGGTTGTAGTTCAAAAGGCGAAACTATGGTATTGTTTCTGCCTACAATGGTATCCATGTCCAAAATGATTGTTGCGGTGTTGTTGACGATAGAAAGGGGGTTCCAACGTCCTGTAATGTGGTCAAGGACAAGCACATCCCGCAGAATTAGGCTATCGCCAAAATTATTAACAATTGTACCGCGAACAGAACGGTTAGCAAAAGGCTGCTCAATAATATGGGTTGCATGTGCGCCGTCTGCCACAATGGTAAAAACTTGGTTGTAAACACTGGTGTCCAGATAGGTTATAAAGGTGTCTAGGCTATGCCCGCCGCCTAAAAACACGGTGGTTCTGTCAATTGTAAACTCTCTCTCGATAGGGGTAAACACCCAGTCGCTTCCAAAAAGTTGCGACATGCTGGCAACCCTAAAGCTTTGCCCATCCCACACGCGAGTGACGCGAACACGGAAGATTTGCAGGGCAGATGTGTCAGGTGCAGGTGAGATGTCCACCACAGCCGCGCGGTTTGCCCCTGCAAGGACAACAGAGGCATGGTCGCCAGGCATAATATCGTTACCTGTCACCAGCCTGCCATTACGGCGGACAATTGTGCCGCTGTCTGTTGCTATTGGGTCAATTTGGTTGGTTAGCCAAATGTTCCCTGCACCGTCAGAACGGATAACAGCCTGGGCAGGCAACCTTTCCTCCCGCTGACTGCGGAAGCTTACCATAGCCACCCGCTCCCCTGCAAAATGGTTTTCCAGAGCAATGTAAACCGTTGTGCCGCTTGGGTTAAAAAGGCGCAAAGCTTCATTTGCGGTTATCCTGCGGTTGTTGTAAAAATAGCTGATATTTGGGTTTGCCAGGCTAAACTGCCCAATATCCCTAAAATCTGTCCAGCCAATGGCAGACAGGCTTTGGGCATGTTCCACCATCATCATATTTTGAGGACCATTTATCCCAGTTAGATGCCCACGGACAATGCCAGTGATATGGCGGGCGTTCCCCTCAATTGTCATTTCGATAACAGATGAGATGGAGTGACCAGGAGCAAGGACGGCTTCGTTAACCAAAAGCCTTGCCCAATCCCCAACTTGTATAGCCAGAGGGCTTATTCTGCGCCCTTCACGGGTTATAAAGGTGTCGTTTGCCACCTCAAGCCATGTGGTTTGCCCGTTTTCCTGCTCAAACAGCACAGACATATAACCCTCGTGGTGGACAATGTTAACAATGCGCCCATAGCGCATAATATAATTAGAAATTGCCGAAATCATAGAAATAACCCCAGGTTCGTTAGGGTCTTGACGGACAAAAACAATGTCACCTGCTCTCACCTGTCCAATGGTTGTCGCCAAAGGGTTAAAGGCAAAAGATGGGAACAGCTGGCTGATATAACTTACATGCATGGTCTGGTCAAAATGGGAAATGCGCTGTACCATCATCTCTTGCTCATAATAGCGCATGGTTATGCGGTTTCCTTCCCCATCCACAACCACCATATAGCCGAAGGCAGGGTTGTTTTCCACCACAAGCCCACGAAGCTCTTCCACCAAAACAGGCGTGCCTACAAATTCCATGCGGATAACAACATTATTCCGCAGAAACAGGCGCACATTTTGCCCAAAAGGCAAGGTGGTAATGTTCTGCCTTTGCCCGTCCATTAGGATGTAGTGATTATCCTCGCGGGTGGTGATGATGCCGTCCACTAAAGGGAAAATTTGGCGGGTTAGGTTTGGGGTCATCAATGTGACCTCCATGCTTTGCTGATAAAGGCTGAAAAGCTGACCTTCCACCACATTTTCAACAGCATTGTGCAACACATTTACATACCATACAGTGCCATCACCAACATGAACGAAATATTCAATGGTATCATCAGCAGAAAGAAGGGAAAGCCCTCCAACTGTACCCCCTGCAAAAACCACAGCATCAGCACCGCGGGTTTGCGGGGAAGGGCTGTTATTAGCCTGATATTGCAACACGTCCACAGTGCCATCACCAAGGCGAACGGAAATGTTCCGCCACCAAGAGCCTGCGGCGGTTTGGGGCTGGTCGGTATCTCTAAGGCTTACAACAGTGCCAAGACGGCGTTCAAGCCCATGGATTGTCATAAAAATTTCATCTAAGTTTGAAAGCACCTGCGCCATTTCCCCGCGGGTGATGTTTGCCGTTGGGTTAAAGTTGATGCCGTCACCGTTCATAATGCTTGCGGCGGTGATGTTTTCAACAGCAATCAGATAATCTGCCCCAATAACCCGCCAATCTCCAAAGGTGTAGACGGTTTGCATAGGAATTTCCCCATCAAATTGCCCTGCCGCCACAGCTTCCACGGCAGAATATATAAGAAAGGCAACTTCTTGGCGGGTGGCTTGCCCAAACAAAGGCCAGTCGAAAGGGATAATGTCCATTTCCTCTGCCAATGTGGAATACCCATTGTTAAGCATGGCAGTTGAGGTGGTAAAACCTCCCGCTAACAGCTCATTACCACGGGCGGCGGCTTCCCCACTTAAACCCACAGCGCGCATCACTGCATTTAGGGCATCTTGGCGGGTTAGGTTTTGACCTTGGTTGAAATTAGCCCCCTCTGCGTGGATTGAACCAAAAGCAACCCCGCGGACAACAGCCTCCGCAGGCCAGGCAGACCCTAAATCACTAAAATCAGCAGAACGGATAAGGGTTTGGGCATTGGTGCGCCCTGTAAACTCCCTACGCTCGTCCACCAAAATAAAATCATCAGCAAAAACCGCCACAGCAGGCAACGCCATGATGAACATTAGGGCAAAAACCCCAAACCTTTTAATAAGCTTCCTCAATCAAATCAACCCCTATTCATTTACGGTTAACACTTCAGATTTGCAAACCTTTAAACTGTCACTGCGGTCTTTTTTAACCGTTATCACAGTCGTAACCCCAACGGTAGGGGCGCGCAATGCGCGCCCGCTGTCGGGCAAACGTACCCCACATCAACCCACGTTTGTCGGATAACGGGCGCGCAATGCGCGCCCCTACCACTGACGAGTTCTGTGTCAAGCACGGGATGACGCGCTTTGTTTATTGCCAAACCCTAATCTCAATAGTTTCAATAACAATATCCTCAACAGGTCTATCATTAGCACCTACAGGGGCAGCCCCCATAGCGTCAACAACATCCATTCCGCGGAACACCTGCCCAAACACTGTATGGGCAAAGTCTAAATGGGGCGTGCCGCCAAACTCAAGGAAATGGTTAATAAAGTCCTCTGGGTAAATATCTCTAAAGCGTATACCCTGCTCTTCAAGCCCTGGGTAAAAATCGTCCATATGGTTTTCTAAAATCTGCTGAAACTGCCCAGCGGTTTGCGGATGAAGTCCGCTGTTTTGCACAATAAAGAATTGGCTTCCGTTTGTTTGGGTGCGCCCAATTTGAGGGTTGTCAGAATTTGCCATGGACAACGCCCCGCGGATATGCTGTAAATTTGTGGTGAATTCGTTGCCGAAGCTTTGCCCCCAAATGCTCTCGCCGCCCATGCCCGTTCCTTGTGGGTCACCGCCTTGCACCATAAAATCTTCAATAACTCTATGGAAAACAAGCCCGTCAAAATAACCATTGCGGGCGTGGGTTACAAAATTTTCCACCGCAAGGGGAGCATATTGCGGGAACAAACGCAGGTAAACATCACCCATATTTGTGCGCATTACCGCATAACCCTCACCGCTTACAGGCTGACCTAATTGGCGCGCCAAAGCCCCCTCGGTGCTTTCAAGGGAATATCCGCCGCCCATTGGCGGGCGTTGCCAGTCTGCCGCATCAAATGGGAAGGGGTAAGCCAGGGCATAACCTGCCTGCTCGCCACCTGTACCCACTGTAATGTCAGGTGTGTCAGCCGTGTCATCTGCATTAGATGAGCTTGATGGTGCGGTTGGCGTGCCACCTCCGTTTGAATATTCCTCACAGGCGGCAAATGTAAGCCCAAGCCCTAAAATCCCTGTAACTAAAGCTGTTCTAGTAAATTTATTCATTTTAAATTATCCTCTCCTTCTGTTAAAATGACATACCTATGCCATGCTATACTGTAATTAAACATTATACACTATATTGCCCAAATCTTCAAGGGCAAATTACGGAAAAATTGTGTCCGTTTTGTTACAGTTTCTTTAATAACGGAATTTACCATTGACTATAGCCGTGTTTTGCCCTATAATAAGCACAGGAAAGGAGAGAGAACCATGAAAAAACCCAATAAAATTTTCAAAAAAATATGCAAAAGTTTTGCTGTTATGGGCGTTGGGCTTGTGATGGTTGTTTCTGCTGTGCAAACCACCCACGCTTCTGGGGAAGATTTTGCAGAGGGCATCACAAACCGTAATGCACCCCCTCGCCGCGGCGCGATTGGGCTTACCATCTCTGGTCAGCTGCCCCGCGCTGTCACTGGCAACCGCGCTTTTGATGAGGAGCTAAATGCCCGCTTCACAGCCCAATTTAATGATTTTGTAGAGGAACATGCTGGGCGCGCCGCTTCTTTAGAGTTTTCCAACAATGTTTTTGTATCGGGTGACTTTGTTTCTGTTGTAATTAATATGACCGCAATATCTGCCACCACCACCCGTGCCCGGGCAACCACCGTAATAAATGCCGAAACCAACGAAATTATCTCATTATCTGACTATAACCCCAATGCTTTAGCTATGATAAACAACCGCCTTAATAATATGGTGGCTGAAAGCCCCCGCCTGTTCGTTGCTAACTTTTCTGGAATCGACAATAATCACCCATTTTATATAAACGGCTCAATACTTGTAATACCTTTTGCTTCTGGCACATTTGCCCTAGGCAACAGGGAAATCCACACAGAAGGCTTTTCAATAATATCCATCCACAACGAAACCATAGAGGACAACCTGTTTGTCACCATGGATGAGGAGCAGTATAACACGATTATGGTGCGCCTTGGCGAGGTTGTGCGCCTGTTTGGCTTCACAGCTGAATGGGATGCGGACGCTGGGGTTACGACCATCATCCAGGGCAACCGCACAACAGAGGTGGTTGTGGGGGAAAACACCCATGGGCTGGAATTGCCGCCAGAGATAATTTCGGGGCATGTACATGTACCCCTATCCTTCTTCCGAGATGTGATGGGTATTGCTACCACCGTAATGCCAAGTGGTGAGATTTTAATGACACTTTATCAAAACTTTGAACAATAATTTAAATATACCGTAGGGGCGCATAATATGCGCCCCTACGTGCCGTAGACAAACCTTCCAAACTCGTCATCCCGCGCTTGACACGGGAACCCACATGTCATTCCAAGCTGACGCAACGCGTCATCCCGCGCTTGACACGGGAACCCACATGTCATTCCAAGCCCCATATTGTAGGGGTTTGTTAGTGCTGATGGAATTGCGGGCGGGGTTCGTAATGACGGTGGTAGGGGCGCGCATTGCGCGCCCGTTATCCGACAAAGGTAATGTTGATGAAGGGTACGTTTGCCCGACAGCGGGCGCACAATGCGCGCCCCTACCACGCAACGTACGGGATTGCGGGTCAAGCCCGCAATAGGTCTAATGACGTTGTAGGTACTTTGTCTACGGTCTGGGGGGCGCATAATATGCGCCCCTACATGCGTTTGGGGGTAACACAGCTATGATTAAGGAAAATTGGGATTGTTTGAATATCAAAGGCAAGGTCTTTTTAGTTACGGATGAGAATGTGGCAAAGCTTTATTTGGATGATTTCGACAGCTTGCCCCGCCACATCCTGCCCTCTGGCGAAGCTGCCAAAAACATGGAAAATATTGTTAAAATTTTGGAAGCTATGGCTGGGGTAGGGCTTGACAGAAAGTCTACAGTAATCGCCCTTGGTGGCGGCGTTGTTACAGACATGGCAGGCTTTGCCGCTTCCATCTACATGCGGGGCATAAACTGGATAGCCCTTCCCACAACCCTAATGGGTATGGTGGACGCTGCCCATGGCGGCAAAACAGGGGTGGACTTTCTCGGGGGCAAAAATTTGGTTGGCACATTCCACAAACCCAGCCTGGTTTATTGCAATATCAGCACTTTATCCACCTTACCCCCAGAAGATTTTATTTCGGGGTTGGCAGAAGTGATAAAATACGGTATAATAAAAGACGAGCCTTTGCTGGATTATCTGGGTGACAACCAAAACACCATATTGTCCCGCAATCACAACGCTTTAACCCACATTATACAGCGTAGCATTAACATTAAAACAGATATTGTAAACCAAGATGAAAAAGAAGCGGGCCTGCGCCAAATCCTCAACTTTGGTCACACCTTTGGACATGCCATTGAAAGCGGGTTAAACTTCACCAAGCCCCACGGGCATTGTGTAGCCCTAGGTATGACCTGCGCCTTAGACTACTCCGTCCGCAACCTGAGCCTAAACCAAGCCCAAGCAGACCGCGCCATAAAAATAATGGAGGGCTTCGGACTGCCCACCACCCTGCGCCATGCGCCAGAACTGCCAGCAAACAAAATCTACAACCTAATGTTAAAAGACAAAAAAGCAATTAACCAAAACCTAACCCTAATAACCACAAACAAATTAGGTACAGCCCAAATAACCACAAAACCAACCAAACCCCAAGTCATAAAAGCGATTGAGAGGATATTATGAAAACCTTTAAAAAATATATACTACCAGCCCTTATCGTCCTAGGCGTTTTAGGGATTGACCAGCTAACAAAATTTATCGCCCTAACAAACCTAAACTACCGTGAGGAAGTCGTTGTTCTTGAAGGCATCTTCTCCTTTTTCCGCCTTAACAACACAGGCATGGCGTTTGGGCTGATGCAAGGCGGTCGATGGCTTTTCATCATAATGACCCTGATAATCCTAGGCTTTTTGGTGTATTTTTACACAACCCTGCCCAATCACAACAAAGTTGGCAGGGTATACCGCTTCACAATCCTAATCCTTATTGGCGGGGCTTTGGGCAACTTTGTTGACCGCCTTTTCCGCCCGACAGGCGTTGTGGACATGTTTATGATAACCGCCTTTGACGGCATTTTCCCCTGGGTTTTTAACGTGGCGGACGTTTTTGTGGTTCTGCCTGTAATTCTTATGGCAATTTTAACCTTCTTTTTAAAAGAAGAGGACATGAAGAAATGGAAGTTTAGAAAAAATGTTTAAAATTGTTGATAGTAGCCACGTGGGGGCGCGCCTTGATGTGTATGCCCAAAATTTAAGCGGACTGACCCGCAACGCCGCCCAAAAGCTCATTGAGGCAGGGGGCGTGTTGGTCAACGGCAAGGCTTCCAAGGCAAATTACCGCCTGCGCGAAGGTGATGCCCTTGAAATAAACCTGCCAGAGGTTGCCCCTTTGGACTACGCCCCAGAGAACATCCCCCTTGACATTATCTACGAGGATGCAGACCTAATAGTCATTAACAAGCCCAAGGGCATGGTGGTTCACCCTGCCGCGGGGCATAGCTCGGGGACGTTGGTTAACGCCCTTTTGTTTCATTGCGGCGACAGCCTTTCGGGCATTAACGGCATAGCCCGCCCTGGTATCGTCCACCGTATCGACAAGGACACTTCGGGGCTGCTGGTTGCCGCCAAAAACGACAACGCCCATCAGAGCTTTGCCACCCAGTTTGCAGACCACACCATAACCCGTGAATATATGGCTCTTGTCCATGGTAGAGTGAAGGCAAACGGCACTGTAGACGCGCCCATTGCCCGCCACAAAATAAACCGCAAGAAAATGGCAATAGACCCCGCGGGAAGGCGCGCCGTCACCCATTACACCGTGGTTGATTATATCCAAAACTTCACCCAAATCACCGCCCGCCTGGAAACAGGGCGCACCCACCAAATCCGCGTGCATATGGCAAGCATAAACCACCCTGTTGTTGGGGATGTGGTCTACAGCAACGCCAAGCAAACCTTTGGGCTGGAAGGACAAGCCCTCCACGCAAGACTATTAGGCTTCACCCACCCAACCACAGGCAACCAAATGGAATTTGAAGCCCCCACCCCAGACTATTTTGAGAAAACATTGATAAAATTGCACAAACTAACATAACCCACCGACCTGGTAGGGGCGCGCAATGCGCGCCCGTTGTCCGACAAACGTGGTGTTAATAAGGGTACGCTTGCCCGACATCGGGCGCGCAATGCGCGCCCCTACCCTGGGTATAATCACAAAAAAATAAAAAAATTAAAAAACTTTCAGACAAATTAAAAAAACCTACGTATACTTAAATAGCGAGGTGATGAAGGTTGAAAATTTGCTACACAAATAAAACCGATTTTGAATTGACATCTATGGTTGCAAAAGGCGACCATGACGCTTTTGGTGAGCTTGTAGAAAGGTATAAAAACCTTGTATATTCGGTGGTTTTGCGCATGATAAGCGACAAGGAAGAGGCAAATGACCAAGCTCAGGAGGTTTTTATAAAACTTTATAAAAATATCGACAAATATAGAGATGAATTTAAGTTTTCCACATGGGTTATCCGCATTGCGACCAACCATGTAATTGATTTTAGAAGGCGCAACAAAAACAATGTGGAAGCCAGCAATTTAGAGGATTTGGAGCAGGACGTGGCAATCCATCAGCCTTCTGCCGAGGAGGTCTATCTCGCTAAAGAGCAGACAAAAAGTCTTGCAGATGCGGTGGAAAGCCTGCCAGATATGTACAAGTTGCCTATTGTGCTATATCATCAACAAGGGATGAGCTATCAGGAAATTTCTGACATTGTGGGCGTGCCTATAAGCAAGATAAAGAACCGACTTTTCCGTGCTAGAAAATTGCTAAAAGAGGCTTTGGCGAATATGCAAAGGGGTGAAAGTTATGTGTGAAAAGAATATTGACTTAATGATGGAATATATGGATGGCGGTCTTGATGATTTTGAAAAAATGAACTTAGAGAAGCACATTGAAACTTGCCAAGTGTGTGCAGAGGATTTTAAGGCGTATAGTGACATTTTGCAAGGCTTTGAGGAAATGGAAATGGTGGAAGCCCCCGAGGGCTTTACAAGCTCTGTTATGGAGCAGGTTAATGAGCTTGACTTATATTCACCTGCCAAAGTTGCAGAAAACCTAAAGAGCAAAGTTATTGACAGTTTGATATTTGCAGGCTTTGGGCTTGCAGCGGTTGTGGTTTTTGGTGGCGGCGCGCTGGCTCTTTTCGGAGGGGAAATTTTAAGTCTGTTTTATGGGGCTGGTATGTATGGCGTTGCGGGGTTTGTTGCGCCTGTTGCAGAGATTTGTGCTACAATCGTTGGCAACATCAGCAACTGGGCAAGCAACCTTGGGGAATGGTCACAAGAAACCTTGGTTTTCTACGGTGTGGCATTTTTAGCAATTTTTGCGGTGCTTGTTCTTCTGCAAATTAATATGACCCAAAAACCTAAAGAAGCTAAAGCGTCATCCCGTGCTTGATAGGCAATGACGGTTAAAAGGTAGGGGCGCGCATTGCGCGCCTGTTGTCCGACAAACGTAGTGTTAATAAGGGTACGCTTGCCCGACAGCGGGCGCACAATGCGCGCCCCTACCCTGGATATAACCACAAAGCCCAAAGGGTCAAGCCCGCAATGACGGTTGGGGGTGTGCGGAGTGACGCAGATATAAAAAAATTTTTTCAGGAGGTGTTTACATGTACGACCCACGGCAAAGTTTTGCCTTTCTCGATTACTTCAAACGCAAGCCAGAGGGCAAGGGAAAACCCTTGTCTTACAAAGCAAAAGCCGCTTTCATAGGAGCTTTGGTGGGTACAGTGGTGATTGTTTTGCTTTGGCTGTTCTTCCATTTTGTGTCACCCATGTTCGCTGGGGATTTTGTGAATGTGGAAGGAGTGGTTGTTCAAACTCCGCAGGGTGTCCATAGGATTGAATACCAATTTGAAGGGCAGACCCATCAAATTGTTGGTCACGCAAGCCGCTTGACAGTGGGAGATGCCGTAAATGTGACTATACCATCGAATAATCCAGATGGCGCATGGGCGGTGGTTGAAGGGTCAACCACAGGCGACAGAGCATATACACTTTTGTATATTGCCCTTATACCTGCTACCACTTTAGTGGTAAGCGGAATTACCTACTTATTCGCCCGCAAGCGTGAAAAGCGCGTCTGGGGCATCACTACCTAAACAATTCAGCAATACGAAAGCGAGGGCGGAGGATAACTTCCTCTGCTTTTTCTTTTGGCAGTTCTGCCACTTGCCCTTTGGTAACATCCATTAAACACATAGGCGGAAACATAATACACCACCAGTTTTCCCCTGCGCCCTCACCTATGATGATTTGCAGGGCGTGATAGTCGCCCTGGGGCAGGAAGATGTGGGCGTAGGTCATGGCAGGGAAGGGCAAGCCCTCCACCAACCGAACCTGCACATTGCCACCGCCAGCCACCCGACCCGCCTCGACTTCAATCAAATGCAAATTTTCAGCGATGATGGCTCTGGCATAGGGCAT
>WQSI01000027.1 GCA_009787945.1 Defluviitaleaceae bacterium | reverse complement strand
TGCGGGTTCTGCTGACGCAGACTGGGTGGGAAATAAGCCGAAAAGCTGGCGGAATGGATTTTGGAGACAGCCCCTAAGGGCGCATAATATGCGCCCCTACATGTACAGCTTGGTAAGGGTAAATTACCCTACAAGCTGATAAATTCCATAGAAGGCGAAAATTCCCGCCAATACAGCAATTGCCTGAACCACTGTCATTGTTGTCCAGTTTTTGTAGCCTTGTTGCGCGCTTTGACCGCTTAGGTTGTTAACAACCCAGAAATAGCTGTCATTAGCATGGGAAGCCATCATAGAACCAGCACCAATCGCCATTATGCATAGAGCAATAGATATATTAGAATCTGCCCAGCCCATAGCACCTAAAAGCGGCATCATAATGCCCGCTGTGGCTATCATGGCAACGGTAGAGCTGCCCTGTGCGGTTTTGATGATTGCAGAGATAAGGAAGGGGAACGCCAGACCCATCCAAGTGAACACATCTGCATTAGCCTCAATAAATGGAACCATGCCAGAATCTTGGATAACGCGCCCAAGGGTAGCACCTGCGGCAGTAATAAGCAGGATTGGTCCAAGCATTTTTAATGTGTCGTTGGTGATGGTGTTAAACTTAGGCATTTTGCCTGTTACAGCAAGCAAGATAATGCCGAAAATAAAACCAATTGCAAGGGCAATCATGGGGAAGCCTAAGAACCTAAACACAGCCGCTGCTTCTGTCCAAGTGTCTGGGAAAAGGTTTTGGGCAATTTGTGCCATAGCCATCATTAAAATTGGCATAAGAATTGGCAATAAGGACAAAAGTCCGTTTGGCAAGCCGCCAAATTCTTTTACAATTTCTTCATAAGATTTTACAGTGGCGTCATCTTGGATAGCCAAATCTTCTTCAGACTTGTCTTTTCTGCCGCGGTACACAGCCCAGAAATACGCCGCAATAAGCCCTGGTATAGAGATTACAAGGGAAACCCACATAACCGTCCAGAGATAGTCCATCATACCAAGAACATCAGCCGCACCAAGAGGGCCAGGAGTAAGAGGAACAAGCACATGGGAAGTGTAAAGACCAGCACCAAGACCAAGAGCAGTTGCAACACCGCTGACCTTTGTACGCTTAACAATTGTGCGGCGCACAGGATTGATGATTACAAAGCCTGCATCACAAAACACAGGAACAGAAACCACCCAGCCCATAACAACCATTGCCGCCGTTGGGCTTGCTTTTCCTAGCAAACGGATTATCATATCAGCGATTTTAAAAGCACCGCCTGTGGCTTCCAAAATGCTGCCGATAAGCGCGCCAAGGATGATAACGATACCAATGCCCGAAAAAATCATGGCGAAACCTTGACCCACTGTCCACGCCAACGTACCCGCGTAGAAAGTACCTTCAACCACCCTACTTGCCACATTTGGATTGCCGCCAATATGTATGGGGATGATGGACACCAAAGCGAGAACAACTGCCGCCGCCATAATAGCAAGGAACGGATGCAGGTTAAGCTTAGAAATCGCCAAAATCATTAAGACGACCACTGCCACAAAGGCTAAAATTAGCCAAATACCTGATAACATAACTTCCTCCTTTTTGAGCGTCGCAATAGACCTGTTCCAAAACCTGCTTTCGACAGATTTTTGAGGATTTTTGTTGAAATGCAAAGAGGCAGGTTCCTCACATACCCCTAGGTATGTGAGGGTTCTGACGCTGTAGCATTTCGGCAAAAAGACCAAAAAGATGACGGAATGAGGTTTTGGAACAGGTCTAATCGCGCGCCCTAGTTTTTTTGTTATTTTATGTCAAGCCTATCACACTTTCACTTGCGTGTCAAGCGAAAACGTGCTATACTTGTAAAAAATATGTAACTAAGTTGTAATATATGTGGAATAGAACTTAAATCCGTATAGAAATTGCGGTAATTAATTAAGAAGGAGTGGTAAATATGAAAATAGGATTTATAGGGCTTGGTATAATGGGCAAGCCTATGTCGCAAAACTTAATTAAAGCGGGTTATGATGTTTTGTTGTATGACAAAACGAATCCCGCAGGGTCGCGGGAAGAGATTGCAAAAACATGTGGGATAATAATTACCATGTTGCCAGATGGGCCAGATGTTGAGCGGGTGGTTATGGGCGAGGGGGGCTTGCTAGACCACGCCCCTTCGGGAACGATTATCATTGATATGTCAAGCATAGCCCCTGGGGCGGCTCAAAAAATCCACAAAGCTTGTGCGGGCAAGGGCGTGGTTATGTTAGATGCGCCAGTTTCAGGAGGGCAGCCGAAAGCCATAGATGGCACATTGTCCATTATGGTTGGGGGCTGTGAGCAAACTTTTGAAAAGGTAAAGCCCGTTTTGCTTGCTATGGGCGCGTCTGCCATACATTGCGGCGACATCGGGGCGGGCAACACGGCAAAGCTTGCTAATAATATTATTGTGGCTATGAATATTGCAGCGGTTTGCGAGGCATTTACCCTTTCAAACAAGGCGGGGGTTGACCCTAACAAGGTTTTTGAAGCCATAAAGGGCGGCCTGGCAGGGTCAACGGTGATGAATGCAAAAATACCTATGATTTTGGCAGACAACTTTGAGCCAGGCTTTAAAATTGACTTGCATATTAAAGATTTAAGAAATGCCGTAAACACAGGGGAGCAAGTGAGCAGCCCCCTGCCCTTTACAAAGCAAGTTATGGATATTTACCAGAAGCTTTCGGATGATGGTTATGGGCAAAAAGACCATAGTGCCATGTGGCATTATTTTCAATCTGACCAGTGTTAAGCAAAACCCCGCCGCCCCGAATTAAGTGAGGGACGGCGGGGCGGCTTTATCTAAACCAAATCCTAAGAACTCGCCCTGCCATGTCTACAAAGCCTGCCTTTTCCACAGCTTCCTCTGCTACAAGGGTCGTCTTGCCGATTAATTCGCCTTCATAAGTGTATATAATTTCGCCAACCACCGCGCCAGCCTCAACGGGGGCGGGTATGCTCTCAAACAAAATAATTTGGGCTTCTAACTCACTATTGTTGCCCTTTTCGGTTACATTTCCTATAGGCTCCGCCACCATAGCATCCACAAAGGCAATTTTACCTTTTGCAACAGGCACTTGCCCAACAACTGTTCCTGCAAGCTCCCCGTGAACAACTTTAAAATTAGCAAAGCCATAATCCAACATCTTCATTGCCTCTTGGAAACGTATTGCGGTGCTGTCTGCCCCTAAAACAACGGCTATCAGCTCCATATCGCCACGAACAGCAGTTGCCGACAGGCAATATTTTGCCTCTCCAGTGCTTCCTGTTTTCAAGCCTGTTGTGCCGTCATACCACCTTACTAGCTTGTTGGTGTTTGTAAGCCCAAACTCGCTTTCCCCACGTGCTGTTTTGTGGATAATTGTGTCCATCCAAATAGTGGCAACCTCTTTCACCTCTGGGAACTTGGTTATCAGCTCACGGGACATGATGGCGATGTCTTTCGCTGTGGTAAAATGCCCCTGGGCATCAAGCCCGCAGGCGTTTCTGAAACTTGTGTCTGCCATGCCCAGCTCTTGGGCGCGCTTGTTCATTAAATCTACAAAACTTTCCTCGCTACCGCTTACAAATTCAGCAAGGGCAACCGCCGCATCATTTCCGCTAGAGATGATGACGGCTTTTAGCAAATCCCTAACCGTCTGCTTTTCCCCAACTTCCAAATAAATTTGGCTTCCCCCCATGCCTGCGGCATTTTCGCTGGTTGTTACCATATCATCCCAGCCAATGCGCCCTTGGGAAACCGCTTCATACACAAGCAATGTGGTCATAACCTTGGTTACAGAAGCGGGAGCGCGCCGCTCTGTGGCATTTTGCTCAAAAATAATTTCGCCGCTGCTGGCTTCCATGATAACTGCCGCAGGAGCGTCCACAGTTAAAGCGAGAGGACCGCGCCTTTCGGTTTCCTCTGCCCTTGCGGTAATTGGTGATAAAATTAACATAGCAAGCACAAAGGCTGCAATTTTTATTATTCCCTTCTTCATACAAATCCTTCCTTCCATCAAATTCAATTTAAAAATAGTTAAAAATAGTTTTGCCATGAAACCTTTGACAATGCCCGCCAAATTTTGTATAATGATTTTTATGGAGTTGAAGAACATGAATATCGTACTGCACGAACCAGAAATACCCCACAACACAGGGGCTGTAGGGCGCACATGCCTTTTGACAGGGGCTAGGCTGCACCTTATCCACCCGCTAGGGTTTTTCCTGGATGAAAAGAGCTTGAAACGCAGCGGGCTTGATTATTGGCACAAAATCAGCGTAACTGAATATGAAAATTTTGATGATTTTTTGCGGCGCAACCCCTGCGCACGCCTGTTTTTTGTGGAAACTGGAGGAAGTAAGCGTTATGACCAGGTGGTCTATGATAAAGACGACTTTTTTGTCTTTGGCAGGGAAACCAAAGGACTGCCCCCTAGCATTTTAGAAAGGTATCCCGACCAAATCATCACAATACCTATGAAAAGTGATGGTCGGTCGTTAAATTTGTCGGTAACTGTGGGTATAATATTATATGAAGCCCTGCGCCAGACAGGGTTTGGTGGGCTGTGCCTATGAAAATCCTTCGTGCTGGTTTTGATGATTTGGATATTTTTAGAGAAGATGAGTTGAATTTTGGCGGTTGCTGTTTTTATAGCGAAGATAGGGCTTTTAGGTTTTACTTTGAGATAGACGGGCAGGAAGCCACCTTACACGCCAATACTGACCAATATTTAAAGAAAGCTACGGATAACTTTTTGTTTTACTCTGGTTTTGTTAATGTGGTTAGGGATGATAAGGGCAATAAAATCGCGGCGGGGGATGTTGGTCAGTTGCAGATGTTAGAAATCAGCCAAATTCAGCCCAGTCAGTTTTTTGTAAGCCAGAAAAAGCTGGAAGGCTGCAGAAAGTGGATAACCCGCCCAGAAGATGTTAAAATTCCAGTGGTAGAGTGGAAGGGCAAGCGGGTTTCCCTTGATGGACACACAAGGTTGAGAGTCGCTCTTGACATGGGGTTTACCCATGTTTATACTTACCCTGAGGAATATGATGGATACACCTTTCAATTCGCAGAAGAAGCCGAAAAGCACGGGATTTTAACAATAAGTCATGTGGAAGTCATCGGAGACGAAGAGTATAAAATAAAATGGAACAAATATTGCAAGGACTTTTTTGCAAATAAAGTGTACTAAGGAGAAAAACATGTGCGGATTTGTTGGATTTACAGGAAAAAAAGATAACACCATTTTAAAAGCAATGACAGATAAAGTGACCCACCGCGGACCTGACGGCGAGGGATATTTCACAGCAGAGGGCATTAATTTAGGCTTTCGCCGCCTTGCTTTTTTGGATTTGGAACATGGCAACCAGCCCATGACAACCGCTGACGGACGCTATACCATTGTGTTTAACGGCGAAATTTACAATTATGCCGCCTTGCGTGAGGAGCTGGCGGAGCAAGGGGCAACCTTTGCCACATCTGGAGATACCGAGGTTTTGTTGCAGCTTTATGCCGCTTATGGTGATAAAATGCTGAACAAGCTCCGCGGAATGTTTGCCTTTGTTATCCACGACGGTGACACAGGTGAGCTTTTCTGCGCCCGTGACTATTTTGGTATCAAGCCCTTTTATTACGGGGTTTTTGGTGGGGAGTTGCTTTTTGGCTCTGAAATTAAAGCTTTGATAGAACATCCAGATTTTGTAAAAGAGATTAGCCAGGCGGGCTTATCGGCTTATTTGTCCTTTCAATATTCGGTTTTAGATGAATGTATGTTAAAAGGGGTTTATAAGTTGCCCCCTGCCCATTTCATGCGCTACAAAAACGGCGAAACCCACATTGAAAGATACTGGCAAGCAGAGTTTAAACCAGATAAAACAGCCGACCTAAACACCACTGTGGAGCAGATTGATGCCGTTGTAGGCGACAGCATAAACGCCCATTTGGTTTCTGATGTGCCGATAGGCTCGTTTTTGTCCAGCGGGGTGGATTCTAGCTTGGTTGCCGCCCGTTTTGGCGGTTCACACACCTTCACCGTGGGTTTTGACTATGATGGTTATAACGAAATTAGCTATGCAGAGGAGCTGTCCCGTGATTTAGGCATAGCTAGCTACAGCAAAGTCATCACAACAGAGGAATATTGGGATAATTTAGGTAAAATCCAATACCATATGGACGAACCTTTGGCAGACCCTGCCGCAATTGCCCTATATTTTGTTAGCCAGGTGGCAAGCCAGCATGTTAAAGGGGTTTTAAGTGGCGAAGGGGCAGACGAGCTTTTTGGCGGCTACAATATCTACCAAGAGCCGCGCAGCCTGCGCCCTATTAGCATTTTGCCGCGGTTTGTGCGCCAAGGTATAGGCAAAATCGCAGGAAAGTTGCCTGCTTTTCGCGGGCGAAACTTCCTCCTTCGTGGTTCTAAAACTTTAGAGGAGCGTTATATTGGCAACGCTAAAATTTTTAGCGAAGCAGAGCGCAAGCGCGTCTTGCGCACAGGCACGGGAGAGCCTTCCACCGCAAGCATTACCGCCCCAATATACGCCAAAACAAAGGGTTATGACGATGTGACAAAAATGCAGTTTTTAGACATACACACGTGGCTTGTAGGGGATATTTTGCTAAAGGCGGACAAGATGACCATGGCTCACTCTTTAGAGGGGCGTGTGCCTTATATGGATAAGGAAGTTTTTGCTGTTGCCTCTAAGCTTCCGACGGATTTTAGGGTGACGAAGAAGGTGACAAAATACGCATTTAGATTGTCAGCGGCAAAGCATTTACAGCCTAAATGGGCAGAAAAGCGCAAGTTGGGTTTTCCAGTTCCTATACGCCTTTGGTTGAAGGAGGACACCTATTATTCCCGCGTGAAGCAGGCTTTTGAATCCCCATCAGCCCAGGAGTTTTTTCAGACAGACAAGCTAATCCAATTGTTAGACGCTCACCGCTTTGGTAAGACAGACAACAGCCGCAAAATATGGACAATTTACATGTTTTTGCTGTGGCATCAAGAATTTTTTGGGGGTAGTAATGAAGGTATTGGTGATAAACGGTCATCCTGATGATGAAAGCTATGTTTCCGCGCTTTTTAGAGGGTATGTGGAAAACCTCAACAAAGACAGGCATGAGGTTAGGGTTTTAGAACTTGGAAAAATGAGTTTTGACCCTGTTTTGCGCCATGGATACCGAAAGCGCATGGAAGAGGACCAGGAAATTCTGCAATCTCAAGAGTATGTCCAGTGGGCGGAGCATATTGTGCTGTTTTATCCCATTTGGTTTGAAACCGTGCCAAGCCTGTTACAGGGCTGGTTTGAAAGGGTTTTGTCCCCAGGTGTTGCCTATAAAATGGATGGCTATAAAATTGCCAAAATGCTCAAGGGGAAAACGGCTCATCTGGTATCCACAAGCCTTTCGCCTGTTTTGCTGCAAATATTAAGAGGAGATATAGAGTTAAGAGCTGTGAAAAGGGTGCTTAAATTTTGCGGCATTAAGATACGCAGAGTAGATAGATTAGGGCATTATGTAGTGGGCAAATATGAAAACCCAGGGAAAAGAAAGAGTTTTTTGTCTCGCTTAGAAAGACAAGCCAGATTATTATAGGGGGGCTTTATGAGTTTGTTTGAAAAGGCTCAAAAAGGCGACATTTCCGCCTTTGAGCAAATTTTAATTCAATATGAAAAATTGATTTACAACTTAGCAAGGCGGGTTTTGGGCAACAATGAAGATGCAGAGGACGTTACCCAAGAAGTTGCCTTAAAAATTTACCGCAACCTGTCCTCTTGCCGTGAAGAAGGGCTTTTAAAGGCGTGGATTGCAAAAATAACCCACAACGCCTGCATGGACTTGTTGCGGAAAGGCAAGGGCAAACAAGCTGACTCTTTGGATGTTTTAGGGGAAATTGGCACAGAAGTTGCAGAGCAGTCGGAAGGTCCAGAAGAGTTGCTGGTTCGCAAAGAATTAGGCGAACATTTGGAGGGCGCGCTCACCCAATTGCCGCCTAATTACCGCGCTTTGGTTGCCCTGCGGGATATTAATGGTCATTCCTATGAAGAGGTAGCAGAAATTTTGCAGTTGCCTGTTGGCACGGTGAAATCCCGCCTGCATCGGGCGCGGTCAAAACTTAAAGCAATATTGTTGGAACAAAACAAGGGCGACCCCCGTCATAATTAGTGAGGTGATTGGATGATTGACAAAGATAATAACGAAATGATAAGTATAGAAGAATTGTTGGCAGATTTGCCCGACCATGATTTGCCTGGGGGGTTGCGCGCCAAAATTATGCAGGATGTGCGGGTTGTAAGGCGCAAAAAATCTGCTTTGCAATTTGTTAAGTCCTTTGGGGCGGGTTCTGCGGCGGTTTTGGTGCTTGTTTTGTGGTTCGTTTGGTGGACAAGTGCCCTTCCTGAAGCTCCAAGTGGTGCAGAGCCAGCCGCTTTCGCCTCTGGCGAAGTAAGCCACCTCAGCAGAAGCTGGGTTGGTGACGATTTTAACGATTTTGTGACCACAACCCTTTGGGTGGAAGATTTTGCCCCGTCCATAGCTGAAATTGAAAGCCTTCCAGAAGGCACGGCAACCATTGCGGCAGAAGGCGATGACCCCGAACAACTTGTCATAACAATTCAAATAACAGATGATAATTTTTTGCTGATACAACAAACCTTGCAAAATATGGATATTTACTTGGGAATTGAGCCTGACACAGAAATTTCAATTCTTTTAATAAAAATCCAATAAAAACTCTTGCATATTTTGGTTATTTGTGTTAAACTACGTTTTGGTAACTGAATATTGGTAACTGAATATCCACAAAGGAAGGAAATGGAAAAAATGGCTAAACACAAAGCTAGAAAACAGGACAATTTTATTAGGAATTCAATTTTGGTATTTATTGGGATTTCGTTGGTTATAACCGCCGCGATACTCATTAACAACCGCCACATGAACCACGCGGGAACGGTGGATGGTCAGCGGGTTTCAGCCGCCGAGCTTCGCTTTGCTTACAACATGGGCTTTGACCCCTTTAACAACCCCAGCATTGTTCTTGACAACGCTTGGAACGCCTTGGTAGAGCTTTATCTTATAAATGCTCGTGCAGACCAGTTTGGCGTGTCGCTTTCCAGTGCAGACATTGAGATTGCGCGGGAAAATGCCGAAATTTTGCGTGAGCAAAATATGGAATTTGACGTTGATATAATCGAAGCCTGGATGGGCTTTACTCGCAGTCAATTCCAAAGCTTTAACGAAGCGTTAATTTTAAACGAATTAGTTATTGAAGCGGTTATGGGCACAGCTGTCATTGATGAAGATGCGTTGGCAGAAGCCTTTGAAGTGTATTTGGAAATGCATGGGCATGAATATATGATGCCCATGATTCGTTTGGTAGAGGTCGATTCGGAAGAGGCCGCCTTTGCCTTGTTCCCAAATATCGACCCTGCTCAAGTTGAAGTTGTTAACGCTGTAGAAGCCAACATTGGCAACGAAAATATACAATTTGCCTTGGGTATGGAAGTTGGAGAAATCAGCGATGTTATGCTGTTGCCTTTCGGCACTTGGGGCTTTTTCGAGCTGGTAGAGCTTGAACACATTCCGCCAGACCCAGAAATTTGGAAAGAGCAAGAAAGGGATGTTCTTGGCTTTGCCCATTTCCAAAATTATATAGCTCTTTGGCGCGAACAAGCTGATGTTTCCCGTAACAACAGGGTTTTTAACCGTATAGCCCCAAATGCAGATGATTGGGTAAATCCTTTTGAATTTGACTTTGGTGACTTCGACATTGATTGGAGCGAATAATGAAAAGGCATATTTTCAGAATTATTTTAGCGGTGTTGTTGGTTTTTCTGCCAGCAACAGCCGCTTTTGCCGATTTTCATGTAATTTTAGATGATGAACCTGTCCAAATCGCCATGGAGGTGCGGGATGGGCGCACTTTAGTGCCTGTGCGCGCCTTTGTAGAAGGGGTTTTGGGCGGAGAGGTTAGCTGGGATGGTTACGCCCGCCGTGTGGACATAACCCACGCCCACAACAGCCTTGTTTTGCATATCGACAGCGATATTGCGCTGATAAACGATAACGAAGTCACCCTGGATGTGCCAGCCATGATTATTGATGGTGCGACCCTTGTGCCGCTGCGCTTTGTAACGGAAGCATTAGGGATGGATGTTGCCTTTGCTGATGGAACTATAAGTATTACCAGCGGACACATCCAAATTATAAATTTCCCTTATACGGTGCAGCGCGGCATTGACGCAACCCTTGAAATTCTGGGTCGTCCCCTTACCTATTACCATTTGGGTGTTGAATTTATGGCAGGTCCAAGCACAGCCGCGGGGCTTGGTTATGCCCTGTCTGATGAATACGGCAATGTGTACTGGATTTGGCGCATTGGAAGCACCACAACCCCTGGTAGCTGGCCAGTTACAATTGTTGGCGGCGGCGAAATACTTACCTTATATTTTCAAGTAATGGAGTAAAATATGGAAATTGTTGTAAAAATTGATGAAATTGTTTTTGAGTATGGAGGTCAACCCTCTGACGATGGCGAAAATATTGAAACTCCCCCTAATGTGGCTTTGGACGGCGTGTCCATCGCCATTAACAAGGGGGAGTTTGTGGCGGTTTTAGGGCATAATGGCTCTGGAAAATCAACCCTTGCAAAGCACATTAATGGGTTGTTGCAACCTAAAGAGGGTATGGTTTGGGTCAAGGGCATCCCAACTTCTGATGAGGAGAAAACCTGGGAAATACGCCAATCTGTTGGCATGGTATTCCAAAATCCTGACAACCAGATAATTGCCACCATTGTTGAGGAAGATGTTGCCTTTGGGCCTGAAAATTTGGGAGTTCCCCCCGCGGAAATCCGCGTGCGGGTGGACGAAGCTTTGGAAGCCGTTGGCATGACGAAATTTGCAGGCAACCCGCCTCATCAGCTGTCTGGAGGCCAAAAACAGCGGGTGGCAATTGCAGGTATTCTCGCCATGCGCCCTGACATTATCGTTATGGACGAATCCACCGCCATGCTTGACCCCATCGGCAGGCGGGAGGTGATGGCGGTGGCTAAAAGGCTAAATTCCGAAGGCATCACCATCATTTTAATCACCCATTATATGGACGAAGCGGCTCAGGCTGACCGAGTTGTGGTGATGAATGGCGGAAAGGTAGTCATGGAGGGCGTTCCTGCTGACATTTTCACCCAAATTGATGAGCTTAAAGAGATTGGGCTCGATGTGCCCCAGGCTGTGGAGATTGCCCACAAACTGCGCCTTGGCGGGATAGATTTGCCAAAGGGCATTGTAACAGGCAACCAATTGGTGGAGGCGTTAACAAATGTCAATAGAAATTAAAAACTTATGTCACTACTACGGCAAAGGGTCAACCTTTGAGAAGAAGGCACTGGACGAAATAAATTTAACCATTGAAAAGGGCGATTTTGTGGGACTTATCGGGCATACTGGCTCTGGAAAGTCCACTTTAGTGCAGCATCTTAACGCCCTGATAAAGCCCCAGTCGGGGAATATTATCATTGATGGCGAGGACATAAACGCGGACAAATCCCGCCTTAAAGCCATTCGTACCAAGGTTGGCTTGGTTTTTCAGTACCCAGAACACCAACTTTTTGACATGACGGTTTATAAAGATGTTGCCTTTGGGCCGAAAAATGCAGGGCTTAGCGAGGAAGAGGTTGACGAGCGGGTCAAAACCTCCTTGGAGATGGTCGGCATTGCGCCAGAGCTACACCAAAAATCCCCCTTTGAACTGTCGGGTGGGCAAAAACGCCGTGTGGCTATTGCTGGTGTTCTCGCTATGCGCCCAGAAATCCTAGTGCTTGACGAGCCTGCCGCAGGGCTTGACCCTAGAGGGCGGGACGAAATCCTGGGGCAAGTGAAGCTCATGCACGAAAAACTGGGCATCACCGTCATTTTGGTGTCCCATAGCATGGAGGACATCGCCCGCCTTGTCAACCGCATTTTGGTGATAAATGGCGGCAAAATCGCGCTGACAGGCACACCCGCCGAAATTTTTAGTAAGTTTGATGAGCTGGAAGCCATTGGGCTTTCTAGCACCCAAACCGCCTACATCATGCGCGACCTGCAGGCTAAGGGTTTCAACCTACCAAATAATATTTTTACCGTTGATGAAGCCGTAGCTACCATTTTAGAGGTGTACCTCCATGAGTAATGATATAGCAAAAGCCATAATCCGTTTTGTGTCATACGCATTTATAACTACATTGCTCTTCAGGTACACTCAAAGAGTGGCTGACAATACCTTTTTTACTGTCACCTGGATATTTGTAGTTTTCTCAGCTTTCCTTGGTTGGTCACTTTCGAAAGCGGGTTTGAACACAATATGGCTGAGAGGTGTTTTTGTGACAATTTTAATCTTTGTTGCTTTACCTTTCACAATCTACTTTGCTTCTTTTCGTGTTTCTAACGACTTTATTCTTGACAGGTATTTTGAAGATAGAAATGAACTCCAAGTCGTGCTAACGGAAACTGACCTCGTTAGTTTTTTGATGATTGAATTATATGAAGTGGGTTTCGATGTTCACGGCAACACTAGAAGTTTCAGTCAAGATGTAAGTGAAAATCGAGATATTTTTTTAGATATTTGCCGTGAATCTGAAATAATAATGCAGATTTTATATGATTTTGACATGACCCCACTTAGTTTATACGAATACTTTAACACAAGGCATTATGTGTACACAAAATACGATGTTCATTTTCTAGCATTTTCTGTAGCAGTGAGTATTTTATGTTTATGTCTTTACTTGAATTATTTCGAAAAGAAGAGGCGAGCCACTCTTCTTTTGGGGGTTTTAATTGCCGTTAGTATGCTATTAAGCATCTTTGGGGGTGGCGTTTTAGTATACAATTTTATTGGTTTGCGTTCAGACGTTTACGTATCAATGGAATCTGTTCGCTTCGTTCAGGAAATCGCTAGTATCACAAGTATCGCATTTGTGGTTTTTTTGTCAATCGACATAATCATACAAGAATATAAAAAAACTTCTTGTCAAAAACAAAAGAATGGCACTATTAATGATTCACACTGAAAAGAGGAGTAAAAAATGCTAAAAGTAACCATAGGACAATATTATCCTGCCGATTCTTTTATACATCGGCTGGATGCGAGAATGAAGCTGCTTTGCACCATGATTTTTGTTGTGGTGATATTTTTCATTGGAAATTTTTTGGGCTATGCTTTGGCTGCATTGTATTTGGTGGTTGTTATTAGGGTGTCGAAAGTGCCGCCGAAGTTTTTGTTGCGGGGCTTGCGGGCGATTTTGTTTATTATTGTGTTTACAGCGGTTTTGAATGTGTTTTTCACCCCTGGGGAAACCCTTGTTTTTGAGCTGGGGTTTGTGCGGGTGACCCAGGAGGGGCTTTTGGCGGCGGGGCGCATGGGTTTGCGCTTGGTTATGCTAATTATCGGCTCGTCCATCTTAACGCTGACCACCACACCAATACAGCTGACCGATGCCATCGAATCCGCCTTAAAGCCCTTTAAAAAAATTGGCGTGCCAGCCCATGAAATTGCCATGATGATGACCATTGCCCTGCGCTTTATCCCCACATTAATTGAGGAGATGGATAAAATTATGAAAGCCCAAATGGCACGGGGGGCAGACTTTGACACAGGGGGCATTGTTAAGAAGGCGCGTAGCCTTGTGCCTTTGCTTGTGCCGCTGTTTATTTCGGCATTTAGGCGGGCGGAGGAGTTGGCTCTCGCCATGGAATCCCGCTGTTACCGCGGCGACGTTGGCAGAACCCGCATGAAGCAAATGAAAATGGCATTGCGTGACCTTGGGGCTTTAATTAGTCTTGCTGTATTTACAGGGGGTCTTTTCATTTTAAATCATATAGCAAATATTCATGGTATTTGGTAAATTGTAGATGGAGGTCGCGTCATGTTTAAGGAAATGAGAAGAAACGACAGAGCCTTGCCAGATGGGGAAATGTTCGATATTATGGATAAAGCTGAATACGGAGTTTTGTCAACTGTAGGGAGCGATGGGTGTCCTTACGGCGTGCCAGTTAACTTTGTGTTTTTTGACAACTGCATTTACTTCCACTGCGCCTTGGAAGGTCATAAGCTCGAAAATATGAACTACAACAGCAAAGTGTCTTTCTGTGTTGTAACGGACGTTTTAATTTTGCCAGATGAATTCAGCACAAAATACAGCAGTGTAATTTCTTTTGGAACTGCTTCTGAAGTGACTGAACCCGCTAAAAAGAAGGAAGTTTTTGTAAAAATTCTGGAGAAGTTTTCTAAAGACTTCATGGAAGAGGGCATAAAATATGCTGAAGCTGCTTGCTTGAGGACGAAGATATATCAAATCAAAGTTTTGCACATGACAGCTAAGGGGCGGAGGTAATCCGAGAAACGCAAACAACAACATAGACAACATAAAGGAGAAGAAAAATGAAAAAGTTTGTGAAGAGATTAACGGCAGCCGCTTTGTCGGCTGTTATGGTTGTAAGTAGTGGGATTTTAGCTTTTGGCAGTGTTGCTGACACGCCTTTGCGCCAAACCTTGGAAGATGCTGGTGCTGTGGTTGAATGGGTAGATGGGCAGATTTTTGTGTCCATTGGTTACAGACAGTGGGTGTTTACGCCAGGTGCTGGCATTGCTAGCCTTAATG
The DNA here is from genome assembly GCA_009787945.1 of Defluviitaleaceae bacterium. Classification (GTDB taxonomy): domain Bacteria; phylum Bacillota; class Clostridia; order Lachnospirales; family WRAX01; genus WRAX01. The sequence continues at coordinate 3,531 of WQSI01000027.1, read as the reverse complement.
GCATTGATGTGGTTTTGGCTGCCCCTGTTATAATTGAGGATGGTACGTCCTTTTTCTATGGCGGCGAACTTTCGTGGATACTTGGTGAAGGGGAAGAGGTTGTCAGCGAGCAATTTGCTGAAACCGTTGCTCTTGCTACTATGCTTGGTCAGCAGTCAACCGCTGAAGGCGGCATTGTAGGCATGACCATTGCTGTTGTGGATGCTGAAACAGGCTTTACGTGGACGCAAGGTTTTGGTTATGCTGACAGTGTGCGGGGTTTGCCTGTGGATGAGCATACTCTATTCCAAATTGGCTCTACTTCCAAGCCATTTACAGCGATTGCCGTTATGCAGTTGGTTGAGGAAGGTTTGGTGGATTTAGATAATCCTGTTGTCTACTATGTGCCAGAATTTTCTATGTTGCCAAGTTTTATTCATGGCGGCAATTCTGATAATATTACCGTGCGTATGCTTTTAAATAACACATCTGGCATTATGCCCGATTATTTACGGGCGTTTTACATGGCGGGTAACGAAAGCTACCAAGGTGGCATGAACGACATTTTGGAGCGTTTGCATGTGCGGGAAATGAGCTTTGTAGAAGGCACGGCATACGAATATGCCAACCTTGGTTGGGTGGTTTTAGGCATTTTGGTTGCGCAGGTTACGGGAAATGATAACTATTTTGAAGGTTTTGTGCAATTTACTGATGAAAATATTCTTGCGCCTGTGGGGATGACCCGCTCTAGCTTTGCCATTAACCCGCAGGTGACAAATGTGTCCATGGGTTATACAGAGGTTGGCAATCAGGATGAATTTATCCATGTGGGGCTTGCCAGCGCAGGCAGTATGTTTTCCAGCGCCCACGATATGGCACTGTTTATGCATGACTTTTTAGGGGGCGACAGCCAAATCCTAACTCAGGAAAGCATTGCCTACATGACCCAAAGCCACACAGACCATGTGGACATGACCACAGCACCTTTTGAGGCTTATGGTCTTGGATTTATCCGCGGGGCTATGCTGATTGGAAATGTGGCGGTAGGTCATGGGGGCGGCACTGTCCATTGGTTTACTGACATGCTAATGTGTCAAGAAACACAAATTGGTGTGTTTGTTTCTACTAACACCTCGGCAGGCATGTTTACAGCAACCCCGGTAACTGCCGCGATTTTAGAAACGGCGATTATCGAGAAAACTGGTATGGATATTAGCCACATTATCGCCCAGCTTGAAGCAGATGCGGCATCTGCCCCAGCCATGTATGACCCCACTGCAACTTCTGACCCAATGTCTGACGAGGAGATGACGGAGTTTATTGCAGAATTTGGCGGGCTTTATGATTTTGGACCTTTGGGCTTTTGGTATCTTGGTTTGACTGATGGTGAGCTGACCTTCTCTGCTGGTGATGTGGTTGAGGGGATTGGGCGCATGTCTGACGGCACTTTTGAGGTTACTTTTGGCGATGTAATCCCTGGCACTAGGTATTCATTTGTAATGATGGAGGGGCAAGCTGTTAGCACCTTTATGTTGTCTGCTCTTGGTGCTGTGTTGCCTGCTATGAGGGTTGATGATATGGAAGCCTGGGAAGCCCAAATTGCAGAACAGGTTGCTCCTGAAGATTTTGCGCAATTTATTGGTGTGTATCACTTTATGCCGCAAATTGAAGGGGAAATGAACCTAAATGCAAACACATTTATTGTAGCTTTGGACGAGTTTGGCAGGGCAACAATTGCCCAAGTAACGCCCTTTATGCCACCTGTTGGGCAATTGCTGACCCATTATGAGGGTAGATGGTTTTTAATGCAAAGCCCTATTTTCTTCACTTATGAGGATGGAGTCGCTGGTTTTGACCTTATGGGTGGGCAATTTGTGAGAGAACAATAAACGATAAAAAAATAAAATAACGCCATTGCGAACCAATTACCCGCAATGGCGTTGTTTTATTTTTGGTAATCTTATACAGCTTTACCCGCTTGACTTCGGCATTATCATCCATCGTAGGGGCGCATAATATGCGCCCGATGCTGGACAAACGTATTCTACATAATCATCACGTATGTCGGACAGCGGGCGCATAATATGCGCCCCTACGGGGTGGTGAAGTTTATGCGGGAGTGTTGGGTGGAGTTATACGGGGTGTTGGGTGAAATTATATATAGTTACCTTATCTTTTTGTTAAAACCCCATCTGACATTTTATAAATAACGTCGGAAATATCAGCAATTTCGGGGTTGTGGGTTACGATTATCACACAATAATTTTGGTTGTGAGCCAGGTCTTTAAGGATGCCGATTACCGCGTCAGAATTGGCAGAGTCCAGGTTTCCTGTTGGCTCGTCTGCAAGGATGACCCTAGCACCTGACGACAGGGCGCGGGCAATTGCAACCCTTTGTTGCTCCCCTCCCGACAAATTGGCGGGATAGCGGCTATGTTTGCTGGAGTCAATTCCAACGGCTTCCAATAGCGTAGCCGCCTTTTTAAGGGATTTCTCTTTGTCCTCTCCCGTTAATTGCATGGGTATGCAGACGTTTTCGGTGGCGGTGAGAAGAGGGAAAAGCTGGAAAGCCTGGAAAATCATGGCTATGCCCTCACGGCGGTACTGGTCCAAATCCATTTTTGCTAGGTCGTTGCCGTGGATTTCTACCGTGCCCTCTGTTGGGCGGTCCAGCCCTGCCATTATGGACAGCAATGTTGTTTTGCCGCTTCCCGATGGCCCAACTATGGCGTGTAGGTTTCCTTCAGTAAATTCAGCATCAACATTATTAAGTGCCAAGGTTTCGCTGTTCTTGTAACGGTATGATATATTTTTAATTCTTAGCATTTTATCATTCCTCCCTAGGTGTAGATGCTACCTAATTTATTCGCAGACTTGCAATAGTTCTAGCGGGGATTTGCGGGTTATTGTTGTTGTGCCTATGATAACGCCCAGGATTGTTGCTGTTAGGTAAAGGAGGGCGAATAGAGGTAGCGCGCCGCCAACTTGCGCGGGAGCAAACAACCACCCTGCCACGGCTAACAACACCCCTAATGCTGTTACGGATAGGTTTTCCACGGCAAGCAACAAGCGGCTGCGGGATTTGCTGTAGCCAAGGACGCGCATTATCGCCGCTTGTTTGGCGTTTTGCAGCATCATTAAAAGGGCGAAGCCAACAGCCATTGCGGCAGATACTGCCAAAACAATAGGGCGCAAAAGTAGCAGTAAATTAAAGTTTTGCTCCATTTGACCCACAGTTAAACGTAACTCTTCATCAAATAGCACGAAGGTGAAGGGGTTGCCCATGCCAACAGTTTCCAGATGGCGGAACAATTCGGGGTCCTCTAGGTACAGGGGGTTCATGGCAATCTGCATCTGGAGGGCTATATAGTCAAGATTACGGTTGTGTATAGGGTCGATATAAAAGGTGTAGCCTACATACATCATCAAGTCGCCACGGATAAATTGCAAAGCCGTAACAGGCAAGATTGTGGAATTTCCGCCGCCTACACGGTTAAGCCCGCCATTATGTGTGCCAATAATTTGCACAGTATGCTGGAAGTCTGGCAAATC
>WQSI01000026.1 GCA_009787945.1 Defluviitaleaceae bacterium | reverse complement strand
ATCAACAGGTTCTTTTTTGTATACAGCAGTGATGTTGCCTAGCTGGGCAATGTATAACAAATCTTTCACCAGCTCTGCCATTCTGTGGGTTTCTTGTAAAATGGTTTCGGCGGCATCTTTTGGCTGCATCACGTCATATATAATTCCCTCGGCGTAAGACTGAATGGACATTAGGGGCGTGCGCAACTCGTGGGAGGCATTTTGGAAAAACGCCTTCTGTTCGCTGTCATATACCGCAAGTTGGGTGACGGTTTGGTTTAGGGCAGTGTTAAGGTCTGCAAGCTCTTGGTCTTTAAAGCTGAAATCCTTTGGTTCGAGATTATTAGGACCTATGCTTGTGGCAAACTTACCTAGCCTTTCGATGGGGCGCGTGATGGAGTCCGATAAAAAATAAGTAACCACCAAGGACACGACAAAAAGCACACCCACAAAAGCAAAGAGGGGTATACCAAGCAGGCGCACAGCAAACAAGCGGTTGTCTGGGTCTAGCTCAATTCCGTGATATTCAGCAAAGCTTTGCCGATACTCTGATGTTTGTATAAATGGCTCGTCGGAGCGTATGAAGGTGTCAAAAACCACAGTAACCAACAAATAAGACACAAAAAACACGGCAGAAAACGCAAAGAAAATCCGCTTGTGCATCCTGGTTCGTTTTTTATTCATTTTTTTCACGCTCAAAATCTATACGTCGGAAGATTGCTTCCACACGCTTGACAAGTGCCATGGGGCTAAAAGGTTTTATGAGATAGTCATCACTTCCCAAGTCCAAACCTGTGGCATAGTCTAAATCGCTGTCGCGGGCGGTTAGCATTATTATTGGCACGGTGCTTTTTGCCCGTAGCTCCCGACAGACCACAAAACCATTAGAGCCTGGCATCATCACGTCTAGGACTACCAGGTCTGCTGGTTGTTCGGCAAAAGCTGCCAGCAGGGCATCGCCTGTTTCAAAATCTTCCACAATATAGTCAGCTTTTTCTAAAAATTGCTTAATTGCCATACGGATTGTATATTCGTCATCCGCTATATAAATTTTCTTCTGCATATTTAAACCCCCTAAAGTTTTACAAAGCTATTATAACATTTTATCACCAGAAAGGCAAATGTTTTTCCACAAATCTTTTCTAAGTTTTGCGAATAGTTAGATAACATTAACTTTTCCACAGCTCTGTTTAAGTTTTTGCGAATAGTTATTGTGGATAAAAATTATTTCCTGGGGAATAAACCTAATTTTATTTTTGCGAATAATTGTAGAAATTATCGGGAAATAAAAAAACGCGCCTACGGGGGAGGGCGTTTTGATGCTAAATGAGGTCAGTGATGATTTCTGCCAGTTCTTTATCGGCGTTAAATGTTGGCAGGTAAACAAACTTTTCGCCGCCTGCATTCATAAATTCCTCTCGGGCTTCTACATCAAGCTCTAATATGGTTTCCAAATTGTCTGCCACAAAGCCAGGGGCGACCACCAACAGCCGCTTTATACCTTTGGCAGGTAGCTCTTTGATGATTTTTTCAGTTTGGGGTTCCATCCATTCGTCATGCCCAAAAACCGATTGATAGGCAAGCACATGGTTTACATCCCCAACTTGTTCCATAATCAGCTTTGTTGTTTCTTCGCACTCTTTGGGGTATCTATCGCCATCCTTGACATATGCCGAAGGTATATTGTGAAAAGAAAACAAAATGCCATCCAAATTATTTTTTGCCACTGCTGATTTTATTCTCTTAGCGAAGTAGTCGATATAGCTTTGGCGGGTGTGGAAGGACGCGATAAACTGTAAGTTGATTATTTTATCAGTCTTGCGGAAATATTCTGACACTGTATCGAATATAGGACCAACCGTTGTGCCAGAATATTGCGGGAAAAGGGGCACGATAGTCAGGTTAGTCACCCCTTCCTTTAGCAATCTATCCAGTGCTTGGCTAATGGTTGGTTTGCTGTAACTCATACCAATTTCCACCTTGGCACTTGGCAGCAATGACTGCAAATGACTTTGTAATGTTTCCAAATAAACAAGCAATGGTGAGCCGCCCTTTGTCCAAATGGCTTCATAACGCTTTGCCACTTTCGGCGGACGCTTACGTAAAATAATCCCGTTAAGAACCACCTTCCACAAAAGCCCTTGCTTTTTTATTACCCGCCTATCCGACAAAAACACCCGCAGATAACCCTTTACAGCTTCGGGTGTTGGGGCATCGGGTGTGCCTACGTTTACCAATAATACGCCTTTCATTGCTTTTCCTCCAGAGATTTCATGTTTTTATTTACGGTAAATATACTGAAAAACAACAAAACCATTTCGGCATCCTAATCCTCCTCCAAAATAGTTAACCCAAAATGTTTGTAACCAAGTGCGGTCACCACCCGTCCTCGCGGGGTTCGGTTGATGTACCCTAATTGCAACAAATAAGGCTCGTATACATCTTCGATGGTTTCCGCATCTTCGCCAGTTGCGGCGGACAGGGTGTCCAGACCTACAGGGCCGCCGCCGAACTTTTCAATCATCGCAAGAAGGACATTTCTGTCCACATTATCAAGCCCGATTGCGTCCACCTCTAGCAAATCAAGGGCGGCTGATGCAGATTTTGCCGTTACAGCTCCATCAAACTTAACCTGGGCAAAGTCCCGCACACGTTTTAACAGGCGGTTAGCAATGCGGGGTGTTCCGCGGCTTCTTCGGGCAACTTCTTCCGCTCCTTCTTGGTCTATATCAATCATTAGCACTCTAGCCGAGCGGCTGACAATTTCCGTTAATTCCTTTACAGAATACAGCTCCAGGCGGCTTACAACCCCAAAGCGGTCGCGCAGAGGGGATGTCAAAAGCCCTATTCTTGTTGTCGCGCCAACCAATGTAAACTTTGGCAAATCAAGGCGCAGAGATTTTGCTCCGCTGCCCTTGCCAATCATAATATCCAACACAAAATCTTCCATTGCGGGGTATAGCACCTCTTCAATTGTGCGGTTAAGGCGGTGGATTTCGTCCACAAAAAGCACATCCCCCTCGCTGATGTCGTTGAGGATTGCCGCCATGTCGCCAGCCCGTTCGATGCTTGGTCCTGATGTGTGCTTGATATTTGCCCCCAATTCCTGGGCGATAATTTGGGATAATGTGGTTTTGCCAAGACCAGGGGGACCATACAAAAGCACATGGTCCAGGGTTTCCCCCCGCATTTTTGCCGCTTGTATAAAAATTTTTAAACTGTTTACAACTTTTTCTTGCCCAATGTAACCCTCTAAACTGCTGGGGCGCAGTTTCGGGCTTAACTCCAAATCTTCTTCTGTTTCGATTGATGTTATAATCCGCTTGCTCATAATTTTCTCCCATGTTCTAGGTTATTGCGCTATGCCTTGTCAATTATACCATAGTGACGACCTTAGCGCAATGCAAATTTTAGCAAAGTATTGACGAAGCCCCTTCTTAGGGGTATAATTAATTTATGTGGGGTGATAATTTGTCATTTTCTTCTAAAGTTAAATCTGAAATTGAAAAAACAGAGCCTAAGGATAAATGTGAACAAAGGGCATATATTCGTCAAGCGTATTTTTTGGCGGGAACAATGGCGCATCCTGAAAAAAGTTATCATATGGAATTTGCCACAGACACGCTGTATAAACAACGTTTGTCGGATGCCTTCGCTTTTTTTGGGCTTGCCCCCAAGGAGCATCAGCGCAAAGGTGTGGATATTTTGTATTTTAAGGAAGGGGAGCAAATTGCCACAATCCTTGCTGTTATGGATGTGCCTAGCTCGCTTTTCGAGTTTGAAAATTGCCGCGTGGATAAGGATATGAACAACGCCATAAACCGCGTTGCCAACGCCCAGGCGGCAAATGCGGATAAGGTTATTTCGGCTTCGGCGCGTCATGTGCGGGATATACAGGACATTCAGCGGATTGCGTGCCTTTCTGATTTGTCGTTGGAGCTGGCACAGGTGGCGCAGTTGCGTCTGGAAAATCCATTTGCTACGCTGGAAGATATTGGAGGGCAGTTGAAGCCGCCAATTTCCAAATCTGGCGTAAATCATCGTTTGCGCCGCATTGGGGAAATTGCAGAGCGTTATCGGAAGCGGGAAGGGGAGCAGTGAAATGTCGCGATATTATGATGAGCAAGAGTTAAAAAACAAGCAAAAATTGGACCTGTTGCGAAAGGAATTGCCGCCTTTTTTATCGGAATTTTTTCGTAGCCGAACTGACCATACGTCTAGCAGAACTCGGTTGGCATATGCCTATGACCTGCGGCTTTTCTTCAACTTTCTTATTTCGGAAACCAGGGAAATTGACGCTAAGTCTATGGATGACTTTACTTTAGAGCATTTTGGCAAAATTACAGATGAGCATATAGAGGAATTTTTGGAATATTTGGGATATTATGTCACTAACAGAAATGTTGAAGGGGCAGAATTTCATGTGGAAAACCAAACAGGGGGCAAGGCTCGTAAATTATCCACCATACGGGCGGTTTTTGCCTATTTTTACAAAAAAGGCAAGGTTTCTGCAAACCCTGCGGAGTTGGTGGACATGCCGCCTGTGCGGGAAAAGGCGAAGGTTTACCTTGATGTGGACGAAATTGCTGACTTGCTTGACATGGCAGAGGGCGGGGCTAACCTTACCAAGAGGCAAAAGGACTATCACGCCCACACCCGAAGCCGCGATGTTGCGTTGCTTAGTTTGTTGGCTGGCACTGGTATTCGCGTTTCTGAGCTTGTAGGGCTTAATTTGAATGATGTGGATGTGGATAGGGGCAGTTTTCGGGTGGTTCGCAAGGGTGGTGACGAAGCAATACTGTTTTTTAGCGAAGAAATTGAGATGGCTTTGCGGGAATATCTGGAAATTCGCGGGCTTAAAAAGGGTAAAATCCAGGCGGGGCATGAAAACGCTTTGTTTTTGTCCATGCAAAATCGGCGTATCACCGCGCGGGCTGTGCAAAATCTTGTTAAGAAATACTCTGAACTGGCAGTTAGCTTTAAGAAAATAACCCCTCACAAATTGCGCAGCTCTTTCGGCACAAATATGTATCGCCAAACTGGTGACATTTATTTGGTGGCGGACTTGTTGGGTCATAAAGATGTGAATACCACCCGCAAATCCTATGCTGACACAAAACAGGAGGCGGGGCGCAGAGCCGCGAAGGCCTACCGCTTGCGAGGGGATGATTAGTTGTGAGGATAGAGCTGACAAACAAATATGAACCACTTAATTTGCTTGAAGAGCAAGAAAGTCACATATCATCCGCTGAAAAAATGCAGAACGCCTTGAATGGAAACGATTGTTTTGGCTTTTATTTGATGGATGGTACAGAGAAAGTGGGTTTCGCGCTGGTGCGTAGGTGGGGCGAAGGCAGGTTCTTTTTGTGGAATTTTTTAGTGGATTGCCGTTATCAAGGGCAGGGCAAAGGTAGAGTTTTTCTTGGCTTGCTTATGGATGCGCTAAAAAATTTGTATGATGCGCGTGTTGTTATCACCACATAATAACATTTCGCAAAATGTAACTTTTGCGAATAGATAGGGTAGTATTAGTATGGGCGGTCGTTGCCAACCGCCCATATGGTTTATTTACGGGATTACCTTAACCTCGGTTTCGAGAGTAACGCCAAACTTTTCTTGCACAACATTCTGCACATGTTTGATTAGCGTCAAAACATCACCCGCGGTTGCGCCGCCTTTGTTCACAATAAACCCGCAATGTTTCTCGCTAACTTGTGCGCCGCCAATGCTGAAACCCCGAAGCCCAGCATCCATAATTAATTTACCTGCAAAATGACCTTCAGGACGTTTAAAGGTTGAGCCAGCAGAAGCCATGTCAAGGGGTTGTTTTTCCTCACGCTTTGCTTGCAAATCTGCCATTCTATCAGCAATTTCGCCCTTATCCCCCGCCCTTCCCCTAAAAGTGGCAGAAGCAATAACAAGACCGCGGCTTTGCGCCGCCGACTTACGATAACCAAGGCTCATTTCTTCTGCATCAACATCAAAAAAGTCACCTTTAGCGTCAACACATCGGGCAGACACAAAAATGTCCTTCATTTCCCCCTCGTATGCCCCTGCGTTCATAAAAACTCCGCCACCAACAGAGCCAGGTATGCCGTGGGCAAATTCAAACCCTGCAATACCGTGGTGCTGGGCAAATTCTGCCAAATCTTTCATGGAAACCCCAGCCCCTGCATTAATTTCGCCATCAGCGGTTAGATGCATCTGGTTAATCTCTAAAAGAGAAATTACAACACCACGAAAACCCTCGTCTGCCACAAGCAAATTGCTACCCTTGCCCAAAACAAACCAAGACCAGCAATTTTCAACGCAATATTTTACTAAAATTTGCAGCTCGTTTTCGTTTTTTGGTATGGCAAACACATCCGCCGCGCCCCCCACCCTAAAAGTGGTATGCAAATTCAACGGTTCGTTTGCCTTGCAATGTATGCTTAATAATTTATAACTGATAATTATGCCCCTTTCCCTATAGTGACCAACCTGCCCTCTTGCCCTTCAACCTCTAAAGTTACGACACATTCCTCTGACAAATTAATCCGCATTGTTTTAAGGCGGGTGGCTTGAATGTCGCGGACAATTTGCTCCACTGCAACATCGTCAATCTCCTCTGGTGACTGAATGTTTAGGTGCATTTTGTTTTCTGCAACTGTCAACTTAATGTGTAAGGGTTTAAAATCCCCCTCTTTATCCATATAAACAAAATCGAATTCGTGCGAATTCCGTCTCTGCATAATATTGCTCCTCCCAGAACTATTTCTCTACATATATATTGTATACTATTTCCAAAGACTTTTCAACACAAAAAAATAAAACTTGTATTTTTTTGCAGTTCGGTATATAATGGTAGTAAGAGGTTGTACAATGGAGGTTAAAAATGAAGCGTGGAAAAAATCAAAAAGCGGAAATAGTTTCAATTCCCCAAGCTGCTGGTTCTATTTTGGCGGAAGGGCTGACCTTTAAGGGCGGCACATTATCGGGTGTTGGAAAAATTGCTGTAAATTGCTATTTTGTTGGGGACATCTCCACCAATGACCTTGTTGTTGTTGACGAGGCGGGCAACGTCCTTGGGAATATCGAGGCGCAATCTATTGTTGTTCGCGGTAATGTTAAAGGCAACTTGGTTGCGGTTGAAGATGTGCATGTTAGCACTGGCGGCGTTGTTAATGGCAACATTACCTGTGCCACCTTGGAAGTGTCTGCGGGGGCTGCCTTTTCTGGCGAATGTAATATGACATCTTCCCGAAAAGAAAGCAACATTTTAGGCAATATTTCCGACAAAGCCATGGTCACTGAATAATCCCTCTTAAAATGGCTAATCCTACAAATGTCAAGATAATTGATTTTTGAGGAGGGATTAAATGAAATCACTAGACATTTCTGCCAGCAACCAATTTGAAGGCACGGTGGCAGAGATAAAAGAAGGAAGTTTTCATGGGCGTGTGCTGGTAAACGTGGGCGAAGGCAAAATGGTTTGTGCCACCGTCACAATGGATGCCATTCAAAGGCTTAACCTTAAAGAAGGTGCTACTGTACACGCCATTGTAAACCCTAATGATGTGATGATTTTCGCTCAGTGTCCTTAATTTAAGAACCAAACTTTTTTTCAGAGATGACCCTGCCACACTCCCCCGTGGCGGGGTTGTTGCATTTTTTGTGGAAATGCATATGATGAGGCAGGGGGTGATGATGTGATATATTTGGACAATGCATCAACGACCATGCCTTTTAAGGCGGTGATTGAAGAGGTTGCGCAGAAGCTTGAAAATTATGGCTCTATTGGAAGGGGCAGTGGTGTTAATTCTGACCTTTGTACTGAAATTTATGAAGGCGGGCGGGATAAGGTAAAGAGGTTTTTTGGTGCTGACGACCCTAAGTACACCATGTTTTATACAGATGGTACAACTGATGGTATGAACAAATTGGCATCTGCCCTCACCTGCCGCCATGGCGTTTTGGTTGTTTCTACCAGAATGGAGCATCACGCCAACGACCTGCCTTGGAAAGAGAGGGCCACAGTTGAATATGCAGAAGTGGATGCTGCTGGGCATTTGGTTTTACAAGACTTCGCAAAACACCTTAAAAATTCCAGATATGAAAATATGCAGAAATATGTAACTGTTACAGCGGCATCTAATGTAACTGGATATATTAACCCTGTCCACGAAATAGCCCGCATTGCCCATGCTAACAATGCAAAAATTATTGTGGATGGCGCGCAAATTGTTGCTAACCGCCCCTTTTCTATGGTTGGCAACACCCCAGAAGAAGATATTGACTTTTTTGTGTTTTCTGCTCACAAAATGTATTCGCCCTTTGGCGGCGGGGCTGTTATCGGGCTTACAGATGTGCTAAACAGCCACATACCGCAGTTTTATGGCGGCGGCATGGTGGTTACGGTTGATGATGACAAGGCGACCTACACCAAAGCCCCAGAATTGTATGAGGCTGGCTCTCCAAATTTCCCTTCTGTTGTGGGGATGTTAAAATCTATGGAAATTTTGACTGAAATGGGTTTTGACCATATCGAACAACATCAGCAAAAATTATTTAGGCAAGCTTTACTTGGCTTATCTGCAATTCCTAATGTAACCCTTTATGGTGATGACGAAGCTAACAGGATTGGGATAATTCCATTTTCTGTAGGGGGCATCACGCCAGAAGCCGCTGCAGAACGCTTGGCGGTGGAGCATAACATTGCCCTGCGGTATGCGGCTTTTTGCGCCCACCCTTATGTAAGGCGGCTTACCCGAACCAACCACAAAAAGGGCGTTGTGCCAGAAGGTTTGCTTCGTGCCAGCATCGGCATTAACAACACCTCGGAGGATATAAACGCCCTAATTTCTGCCGTTAGGCATTTGGTTTAATCAAAATTTCCGTATTCTTTCGGGTCATCCCAGGTTATTGCCTTTTCGTCCAGTTGTTTAGAGCCGAATACCAAATAAATTACAGGCCCGATGGTGCTGATGAACAAAATCGCCAACGCCCAACCGATTTTTGCCGTGGCAGACACGGGCTTTTTAACTAAGTTTACCAAAGCCACCGCCATTAATATGGCATCCAAGGCGAGGAAGGGAATGAGAGCCAAAATCAAAATCCGCCATTCTTCCCAGGCATATGTTAATTCTTGCATGATATAATCCATTATGCCGCCCCTCCTTTAGCTTCCAGCTCTTTTAATTGTTTGCGCCCGATGGTGAAGTAGATAATAATTCCAATCCAGAAAGACCAAGCCAAAGTGATAATTAAGCACCACAGAAGTTTTTCTTCAATTGGCACTCGCTTGGTTAGTATGCTAACAAGTGCCAGAACCCAAGGTACTATGGTAACAACACCTATGCCCACTATCCAAACCACAAGATTGCCTATAACCATAATGCTACAACTCCTTTTTCTTTAGAATATGAATAGACGCGATTAATAATACAGCGGTTGCCCCAAGGCTTATCAGTGAATTTGGCAATAAATGCTCGTTGAAGTTGCCCATTGACACCATGGTTGCTTGTGTTACAAGCCCGTATGGCAAAAACTCCCGCACATGTTGCACCACGTCGAAAATTATCAGAACAAAATACGCCAAAAAGCCATAAATTGCAACGCTAGAAATCTTTTTAGCCACAGTTGAAAAGAAAATCATCATGGCTATTATAAATATTAAAAACACCCAAAATATTACACTGCCCAACATCATTTCACCGAAATTGCCTGCTTCTTCAAAAAGGATGTATGTATACAAATGGGCAATTGGTGCAGAAGCCAGCGTGACAACCAGTGTAGTTAATGACATAACCGTAAATTTGGACATGACGAATGTGGTGTGTGACAGCCCTTTCATTAGCATCATTGGGGCTGTTCCTCTTCGTTTTTCGTCAAGGACAGCACCCATGTAAAGCAACATAACGGTGATGACCCCCACCTGTGCCAAATTTGCGTAAAAGTTGGCATAACCATCCACCCAAGTGGGTTGTGGGAGCATGCCTCCCATAAGCTCTTCCATAAAATCTAGCTCGCCAGTGGGAACAAACATGGTAATAAATTCCACAAGATAGCGACCCATTAACGGCCCCAATATGGCGAAGCCCGCAAACACGCAAGCCAGCACCAAAAGCCGTTTGTTGCGCATGGTTTCCATAATTTCTTTTTGCATAAATGTTAAATAAGTATTCATTATTTGGTCACCTCGTAAAATATGTCGTCAAGGCTTGGTGCGTCTACATTTAAACCTTTGAAAGGCATGTCAGTTTCTGTTAGCACTCTCATGGTCAGCTTGCTAATTTCTGCGGTGGAAACCTTGTCAGACTGGATGGTTAGGCGCATTTGGTGGGGCGTAAAATTAAAATCCCCCTGCCCTTTCATGGCTTCTGCAAAGGTGTCGCAGTCCTCTTGATTGTAAAAGGCAACCTGCACCGCGTCCTGCCGATTAAAACGCCCCTTAATTTCTGCCAAAGTCCCCTGCTCTACCACCTTGCCTTTTTCGATTATGATAATGTGGTCGCAGATGTTTTCCACATCCGACAAGATATGGGTGGACAGCACAACAGAGGTTTTGCCCCGCAAACTTGCGATAATTTCCATAATATCCCGCCTGCCCATTGGGTCTAGGGCGGAAATTGGCTCATCCATAAAAACCACCGCGGGAGAGTTTACCAAAGCTTGAGCAATGCCAAGCCGCTGACGCATACCACGGGAATATCCTGAAATTTTTGTTTTTACCCCATGCAAGCCCACTTGCTTGAGCAAATCCTCCACATGGGTTTTTCGCTCACCTTCTGGCATGTTGCACAGGCGGGCGCACAAATCTAAAAATTCCCACCCTGTCATATAACCGTAAAAGCCAGGCACGTCAGGCAAATATCCCACTTGGCGGATGCCCTTGCCAAAGGCTTCCTTTTTGCCCATAATGGCAAATTCGCCAGATGTGGGTTTTTTCAAACCTGTCAGCATTTTGATGGTGGTGGTTTTGCCTGCACCGTTTTTCCCTAAAAACCCACAAATTGCCCCTTGTGGCACAGAAAAATTTACATCATTTACAGCTAATGCCGTTTTAAACCGTTTTGTTAACCCGAAGGTTTCCACGGCAAATGCTTGGCTCATCAAAATATTCCCCCTTAAATAAATAAAGTCACTCCATATTACCATTTTCAGGTAGCTCTGTCAAGTTTTTGTTGGAGATGAACATAAAACCCGCCACTGGTTGGTGACGGGTTTTTATTGGTTAAATGCTCTGATTGTTTAAAACCTTTGTAGCAGGCGCATTGGTAATTCTGCTCTTCTTGGTGGCTTCTTTCCAGGTGTCGCGCATTTCTTTAATGTCGTCACGCACGGCAGTCAGAAGCGTTAAATCCTTTTTTGCGTTTGCCATCATTAGGTTATGATGCATATACTCATAAATGCTGTCTAATTGGATGGATATGTCGTATTTTTTGTCCAGGGTAAGGCGAAACTCTTGTACAATCGCCTGGGTTCGTTGAATCATATCGTTTGTTTTTTGCATGTCGCCATTTTCCATTGCCAAAATTGCCTGGTTGCAAAACCTAACAGCACCATCATAAAGCATGGTGGTTAACTCTTCCTTTGTTGCTGTAAAAACAGCATTGTTCTTATAGGTGTTGTATGGGTTGTTCATGGAAAAGCCTCCTGTTTGGTAGTGAATTATGAGTTGCTGTCAAAAAGCAAGCCTACAAACTCGGAAATTCTGGCGTAGGTGTCTAAGCGGCTTTCTGGCGGAAGCTCCCTTATAAGCTCGTTGGTTTCCCTGTTGTGAATACTTACCATAATTCTATTTGTTGCCTCGTGGATGCCATAGGATAAGCTGAAAGCATTGTTAGGGATTGCGTTGTTGGCTTCTGCAAAGGCACTGTCCAGCATTTGGTCATTAACTTCTTCTTCTCTTACGGGTTCTGTCACGCTGTTTGGTGCGTGGTAATCCCTGTTAGGTGTTTCGCGGGTAAAGGCAACTTGAGCCGCTTCTAAAGAGCGGGGTGATGGTACCGCTCTTCCTTGGGTTTGTCCCGCCTGTGCTGTCGTCTGAATTTGACTGGTGTTCATATTAGTATTAACATCCATGTTAGTATGTACCCCCTTTAATTTTTTTTGTCGAAAAAATGCCCCGACAATTCATAATCATCCATATACTTTTCGTTGATGTGCTTGGTTTGCACAACACCTTTAAGGTTGCCAACAAGATGCGCCTTAAATACCTCATACATTTTCATGTTGGCTTCATCAAATGCCAAAATCTCCTTTACCATCTGGTTTTGTTTGGAGATAAGCCCTTCGATTGTCTTTTTCTCCTCCTCGGAGGAGGAGAGCGGGTCGGCAGCTTTCAGTGCTTCGTCAAGCCTTTTTGCTCTGTCGAAAATGTTTTCCCGCCTTGTATAAAGCTCCGAAAAGGCTTCCGCCTCTTGCTCTGCCGCCCCTTGCTCTCCTGTAAATTTATATTCTTTGGTAAGGTTTAAAATCTTCTCCAAAATGGTGGATTTCTCTTCAACCAAAGCTAAATAATTATTCATATCAACCGCCCCATATAAATTGGTCTAGGAAGTTCATTTGTGTGTTAGCCTGCATCATTGCTTGTTCCATGCGGGAGAATTGGGCAAAAAGCGATGTTTCCCTTCTTTCAAGCCAGCGCATCATGTTGTCAATGCGCCTGTCTTGCTCGTTAATGCGGCTTTGAAGGATGTTGCTGCCTTCGCTTGCTCTGCCCACAACGCCAGCTCTTTGGTCTAACCTGCCCAGTATGCCTTGGGGGTTAACATGGTGGTTTAGGGCGTTATCAAGGCGTTGACCAAGACCGATACCGCCGGCACCTGTACCATTTGCACGAAGAGCGCCGTCTCCCGAAAACAGTGCGGTTACAGCCCCCAAATTGTTTGCCAAGGCACTATCAAGCTCTGCCTCGTCAATGGACAAAAGCGCGCCGTCAGTAATTGTTGTTGAGAGCCTAATCCCCATATTGGCAAGGGAGAAGGTTGTGCCGTCACTCAAGGTTACGCCCCGTGCCATTTCGTTGCGCATGTCGTTTAAAAGGTTGCGCAAATCCTGGTCCCTGTGCAGTATGCCAGTGCGGGCTTGGGCTTCCCAGTGCTCAATTTCCCTGTCGCTCATAGATGCGCGTTGCTCGTCAGTCAAAGGTTGGAAAAGCGAACCGTTTTGACCACGCGGACGCCTAACATCAGAAAGACCTTGGATTTCGCGAACCAAGTCATTGTAGGCATTTACAAAATCAAGAATCATTTGGCGGGTTTCGGTTGTATCCCCTGCCATGTTAACTTCAAAAATTTGACCTGTGGCGGCGGCATTAAGGCTGATGTTCATGCCGTCTATGTTGAAGTTGTTAGTTTCGCGGGATATTCGGCTTCCGTTTACGTTAACAACTGCATCCGTTGCCTCGCGGGTTGTTGTGAATTCGATGTCGCCAATTGAAGCGGCTATAGCGGCGTTTAAATTGCTTAGCAGGGCAATTACTTCATCCCTTTGGTCTGGAGTTAAATCACCATTGTTGAAAGCATCCACAGGGTCAAATGTACTTGCTGTGATATCGTCAAGGTCGAAGGGAATACTTGGACTTGTTGTTGAAATCCAATCTGATATAGCGGCTCTTGCGTTGTCTATACCTGTTCCGCCAGGGTTAAACATACGACCCAAAATACCACTGTCGTCAGCAATGCTTGTGATTTGGGTGGAAGTGCCCAAACGGGTGCTTTCCAAAGTGAACGCGCCGTTTACGCCATCAAAAGCCAAACGAACTTCGCTACGGGTATCTGCGTTTACTTGAGTCATCATTTGGTTTATGGTTAAATCTGGGTTTTCGTAAAGGTTGAAAGAGAACTCCACTCCGTTTATGCTGAAAGAAACGGTATCGTCAAGAATTGGATTTCCGCCAGCATCTAGCCAGTGGTATCCGCTGCCAGTGTTAACACGTTCAAAGCCCATAAAATCTCCCAAGCTTTGGTTTGTGTTAAAGGCTGTGCTTGCGGTGCTAAAGCCCATATTAGCAACGGTAACACCTTCTGCCCCTGTGCCGCCTGTTAAATTGACTGTGTTGCCCATGGTACCCGTGATAGTAAGAGAATTGTTTGAGGCGTTAAAAGATGCAGAGGCTCTTAATGTGCCATCCGGGTTTGTGCCAAATTGAGGCATGCCAGCGTTGATTTGGCTGGCTATATTATTCATAAAAGCTGCGTTGCTTTGAAGGGCTTCATTTGCGATTCTTATATCTTCGTTTGCGTTTTCTACAGCAGTAGTTGCGGCATCAAAGTCTGCCATTAAATTATCTCTAAAATAATCCTGCTGAGCTTGAGTGAGAGCATGGAAAGGCGAGTCTGTGTTGGTAGGGTCCATAAAGTCATCAGCTGTCATTTGTGCCACTGTTACGCCAGATAGGCTTGAACCTTGCGCCCTTGCCCATGTGTTCATGGCGGTGCGAGCGTCAGTAAGGTCGCTTTGGGCATCTTCAAGAGCTGACATAGAGTTTCTAATGTTGGCAAGTTGGGCGGATGCATCGGTTAGGTCGGCAGGAATAGCTAAAGCGGCATTCTGCAAATTAAGATTAATTTGGCGGGTTACGCCATTAACGGAAATGCCGAAGTTGCCCGAATAATTGCCTGCTTCCCCAATGAAAGAGTCAAAACTGATTTGCTGTGAAGTTGCCCCTGCCACTTGCCGCTCACCCCTAAGACCGTGGGATTGGGCAACGCTTTCCACCTGAATTGTGTGTCGTCCTGGGCGGGTGGCGTTGGTTGTGGTAATGGAAATTCCGTTTGTGCCAGTGTTGTTAGAGCCAGTCAGATTGTTGATATTTGCAGTTAGGCTGCGGAAGTTGTTAGAATTGCCCACGCCAGGGATAGTACCGCCAGCCCCTATTCGGGTTTGGGCGTTTCTAAAGCTCATAATATTTGTGCTTAAACCACGGATAGACTCCTGCTGCCAGGATAAGATTTGCCGTTGCTGGGTAAAACGGTTAAGACGGAAGGACTCCGCACGCATCATTTGCGTTACCATATCTTGTACATCAATGCCAGAAAAACCTGTCATCCTCATTTGATTAGTGAACATAATTTTCCCCCTTAACTAAGGATTATTATTTGTCAATTGCGAAAAAATAACGCAAGCAAATTTTTTGAAAGTTATACCATAAGCTGAAAAACAAGCCTAGGAATACATCATCAATTGTATTTCGGCACATTTGGCGGCACACTTAACACTTTCTTGACATTTTTTTTGAAAGGATGTAAAATAATTCTGGAGGTGCAAATAAAATTATGGAGATTTTATTACATACATGTTGCGGCCCTTGTGCTGTGGTGTACACAGGCGGGTTGGATGCAAAGGGCTTGAATTACGACCTTTTGTGGTATAACCACAACATCCACCCCTTTACGGAATACCGCAGCCGCAGGCAGGCTTTGGAAGAATTTGCTAAAACGAAAAAATGTAAGCTGATGGTGGAGGATGATTACGGTTTAAAGGGCTTTGTAGCCTCTGTGGTTGCCGACCCTTCCAACCGCTGTCACGGATGTTACAAAAACCGTTTGGAATTTACCGCCNAAAAAAAAGCCAAAACCCACGGTTATCCCGCCTTTTCCACCACCTTGCTGGCAAGCCCATACCAAAATTTTGACACAATTTGCCATTTGGGCAAGGAACTGGCGCAACAACATAACTTGCAGTTTATTATAGAAGATTTTCGTGCAGACTTTCGCACAGGAATAAATAAAGCCCGCGAAATGGGGCTTTATATGCAGAAGTATTGCGGCTGTATTTTCAGCGAAGAAGAGCGATATATCAAGGCAAAGTGACGGTTTTGTTAGCGACCATATCAACAAAAACCGCATCATGCTCCACAAAAAGGATTGTGGGCTGATATTTTAACAGCAGACCCTCAATCTGCATCCGTGAGTAGATGTCGATAAAATTTAAAGGCTCATCCCACACCAAAAGATGGGCAGGCTGGCATAGGCTGCGGGCAAGAAGCACCTTCTTTTTCTGCCCTCCGCTAAAATCTTCCATGTTTTTGTCAAATTGGGTTCGGGAAAAGTCCAGCTGGCGCAAAACCGCCTTAAACAGGCTTTCGTCAAGGTTATTTTTGTCTGCGTAATCTGTTAAGTTGCCTGAAAGGTGGCTTGTGTCTTGGGAAACATAGGAAATTTTTAGCTGGCTGCCTATGTTAACATCTCCTGTGTGCGGCGCAGATGTGCCGCAAATTAGCTTGAAAATGCTGGACTTGCCAGAGCCGTTTTTGCCCTGCAAAGCAATGCGGTCGCCCCGCTCTATGATGAAGCTAACGCCCTTACACACGGTTTTGTCGCCATATTTTATGCCCACATCCCGCAGGCTGATAAGCTGGCTGGTGTGGTACTTTAATGGGAATATTTTCAAATCGTCAGCCTGCTCAATATTTTTCAACAAGCCAGATTTTTCTTCAATAGCCCTTTCCTGCCTGCGCTCCATGTTTTTCACACGTTTGTTTAGCTTGCGAACCCTTTCACCAATAACATGGCGTTCGTTGCCAAAGCCCGCTTTGGTGGCATCTAAATCATCAGACCATTTGCGTTTTTGGCTTGCGGTGGCTTCCAGCCGTTTAATATCCTTTTTCAAGCGGCTGTTTTCAGCCATTTCAAAGTTGTCCTGTCTGGTTTTGTTTTCCCACCACCGGGAAAAGTTCCCGCGGGTTACGGTAATGTCTGCCTTGTTGATGCTTAGAATATGGCTGACGCAACCGTCCAGAAAAGCACGGTCGTGGGATACCAAAATAAAGCCCTGTTTGGAGTTTAGATAGTCTGCAACGGTCTGTCTGCCGTGGATGTCCAAGTGGTTTGTTGGCTCATCAATCAGCAAAAAGTTATTTTCGTTAAGGAAAAGTGACGCAAGCATAACCTTGGTTTGCTCCCCTCCCGAAAGGGTGTTAAAAGGGCGGGTTAACACGCTTTCGTCCACTTCAAGCAGGGATAATTCCCTTGCCAGCTCCCATTCTTGATAGTCTTGGCAAATTTCGTCAACCACAGCCTGAGTTGCCGCGGTTTTGTCCGCAACGTCAAAGGGGAAATAGTCAAATTTAACACTGGCGGAGATTTTGCCCTGATACTCATACTTGCCCTGCAACAAATTTAAAAATGTTGTTTTGCCCCGTCCGTTGCGCCCTGTGAAGCCAAGCTTCCAAGATGTGTCCATTTGAAAAGACACATCCTCAAAAATATTATCATAACTGCCTTCATAGGCAAAAGTTAAATTTTGTACGCTAATTTGTGACATTAAATCAACCCCTTTTGTTTCATTTGTGATAACAGCCGCCTACCTCCAGGCAAAAAGAGGATGTCTTGCTCCTTTAGCCCTCGTAACATAATCATAAACACGCCATACAGCACCATGCCGATGAGGATGGCGGAAATTGTGGCAACTGTGGACTGTTCAAACAAAATATACAATAAATGGTAAAAACCAAAACAGCCAACAGACATGGCAAGGCTTGCAAATATAGGCTTTATTATCATTCCCATAATGTCGGGCTTTGTGCTTGTTTGCTTAAACAGGGCGGCGCAGTTGATTATGGCAGAAACGGCGAAGCACAAGGTTGTGCCGATAACCGCCCCATAAATGTTAATATTTGGATTTGAAATTAAAACAAAGCTTGCTATAATTTTTACAGCCGCGCCGCAAAGGGCAGAAAACACAGGCACGCGCCCACGGTTAAGGGCTTGAAGCACCCCTGTGGAAATTTGGGAGAGGGTAAGGAAGATAATGGACAAAAAGCCCCAGCGTAGCAGTGTTCCCCCTTCTGGGTGGCTTGGAAACAGCAGAGCCACAATTTGAGTGCCAAGGACAGCTAAACCAAAGGCTATTGGTATCGTCAGCAACATGCCAACTCTCAAGGCGGTGTTTAGCTTGTCCCGCACCTCTTGCTCGTTGCCTAATTTCCTGGCGGCAGCAATGGCTGGTATGGTTGCAACGGCAATGGATGCGGAAATGGCGGCAGGCACATTGGTAAGGGGGTTAAATTTCCCCATAACCTGCCCATAAAGCTCACGGGTGGTTTGCTCGTCAAAGCCTGCAAAAAGCAAGCGGTCGGGAACAAGCCACGCATCAATAATTCCCGCAATGGAAAAGACGGCTGTTCCTGCAATCATCACAAAAGATGTGCGCAAAATGCTACGCACCAGCAGACCTGTTCTCTCCTGCCGATACTTC
>WQSI01000025.1 GCA_009787945.1 Defluviitaleaceae bacterium | reverse complement strand
CGCTCCTTCCTCTTGAGCGGGTCTTTTATTTCAAAAAGATAATCATCCGTATCAAAATGGTCGAAATTTAATAGTCGCGCCAACTCGCGCCCTGTTGTTGTGCAACCCGACCCCGAAGCCCCAAAAACAATTATTCCACGCGGGCTTTTCATTTCATTAACCTCCAATACAAAAATGCCAGGTAATTATATACAACTTTACATAAACCCAACAACCGCGTCATCATCATCCATTGTAGGGGCGCATAATATGCGCCCCTACGGGGCGTTGGGTAAAGTTGTATATAGTTACTTGCCCGCTATATTACCTCTAAATCATAGACCTTTCCCAATTAGGATGGGGTTGTAGCCCTAGCAAAACAGCCACAGTTGAAGCAACATTGGCAACGCCATAACCTTTACCTTGTTGTAGGCGAACTTCATCATCGCTGTAAATAATGAAGGGTGCAGGGTTTAGGCTGTGGGCAGTTTTCGGGGTTTTGCCGTCCTTTTCTGTCATTTCGTCTGCATTGCCGTGGTCAGCCGTAACAATAAGGGTAACGCCTGCCTTTTTGGCGGCTTCCATAATCCGCCCGATGCACAAATCCACTGCTGACACGGAAATCAGAGCCGCATGGTAGTTTCCTGTATGCCCTACCATATCCCCATTTGGCATATTGGCGCGTATTAAGCCATATTCGCCGCTTTCGATAGCAGAAACCACTTGGTCGGTAATTTCTGCCGCTTTCATCCATGGACGCTGCTCAAAGGGCAGAATGTCGCTGTTTATCTCCACCCAATCTTCCAAGTTGGGGTCTGGCTTTTCTGTGCGGTTGCCATTCCAAAAATAGGTCATATGCCCATATTTCTGGGTTTCGCTTACGGCAAACTGCTTCACGCCATGGCTTACCAGCAAATCCGTTAATGTGTTTTGTATGTGGGGCGGGTCAGTCAGATAGTTTTGGGGCAATTTGCTGTCACCATCATATTGTAACATCCCCGCAAAATAAACCTTGGGCGCAGTGCCACGGTCAAATTTGTTAAAATTAGGCAAATCAAAGGCTTGGCTAAGCTGCATTGCCCTATCCCCGCGGAAATTGGCAAGACAAACGCTGTCACCATCTGCGATTTTGCCAACAGGCTCGCCATTTTCAGCGATAACAAAAGGCGGCAAATCTTGGTCTATAATATTCGGGTTTACCTCACGAGCGGCAGTTATCGCCTCGCTGGCAGAGCCAAATTGCTCACCAATGCCGTTGACATGCACATTCCACCCTTCCTCTACCATGCCCCAATTTGCCCCATATCTGTCCATGGTAATCCGCTGGCGACCGCCGCCAGATGCGATTCTAGCATCAAAATCCCTTGAATTTAATTCCGCCAAAACAAGCTCCAATTTAGCAACATACTCCAGTGCAGACTGAGCGGCAACATCCCGCCCATCAAGTAAAATGTGTATACGAACACACCTAACTCCGTCATCATAGGCTTTGCGAACCAAAGCAATCAAATGCTCAATATTAGAATGAACCTTTCCGTCACTTAAAAGCCCGATAAAATGCAGGGTGTCACCCTTTACCAGATTTTGCCAAACAGGTGTATCAAACATACGCCCGCTGGAAATGGCCTCATCCACAAGCTTTGCACCTTGGGCATAAATTTGACCACAACCCAAAGCATTATGCCCCACCTCAGAATTGCCCATATCCCCATCATCAGGCAACCCAACCGCCGTGCCATGAGCCTTAATTTTCGTCCAAGGATGATGCTGCACCAAATAATCCAAATTGGGCGTGTAAGCCCCCAAAACAGCGTTCCCTTCGGGCTTGTCAGACAAAGCAACCCCGTCCATAACAATTAAAACAACTGATTTCATATTATCCTCCAATTCATTAAAATGGCGCAGTAGCCAACCAAGAAAATATGGTAGACGCTACCGCTCCCGAAATCCAAGAATTACGCTCCATAACTTCTGAAAATTTGGAAAATAGACCCTTCTGTGACGGAACTTGTCCATTCAAAATCATTTCCAGAAGATTAGCAATTTGCTCTAGCTCGACTTTATCAGGGGAGTTTTCCGCTTCAATGCGTTTGCGCATATCTTCTAAGCAATTATTGTAGTTTATGGTTACATAGCCATGCGAACCGATGGAAGAACCCTGCATACTACCGAAGTTATAAATGGTGTTATGCACACTTGATTTTGAAACCTTATCAGCTTCGCTTTGTACGTAAGCGGTTATTCCATAGGGTTCTACGTCCATTACTCGTTCGTGTATTTCCAGCACTGTAAATTCATTGCCATTAGAGTTAACTATAACATCACCTGGCATAACATCCGATGTTATGCAAAACTCAAAGTGTCTGTTTTCATAACTTGCAAATAATTGTGCAATTTCGGCACCTTGACGTTTTATGGTTACTTGTTTACCATGTCTTTCCAAAATCGAACCATACCATAAATTCATAAAGCTAATTACTCCTTTGTAGTGCCAATAAGGTGGCGAATTTCTATAGTTCGATTATAACACGCCAAAGCCCTGCCGTCAACCAAAAAAGCCATTGCGCAATCAATCTAGCAATGGCTTCTGGGTTAGTACATAAACCGATTAATGTCATCCATATCAATACCTTTATGCATGGCAATGTTAATCCCATTAGCAATAATATTCGAAAGCCACTTAACCACCTCGCCAATCTCCTTGGGGGTCACAAACATATTGCCCACAGAAGGCTCAATGCTATTGCGGATTACAGCGTGTTTATCCTGCTCCTCCAACTGGGTCAGCATACGGAAAAACTCCGCGCCATCCCGCAGATGCTCTGGGGTTCCCTCTGCCATTTGCGCCAAAAAAATGTCCAGCGTGTCGTTTACGAATGTTGCGGCATCAACCACGGTTGGAACACCAATGGCTACAACTGGCACACCAAGGGTTTTCTCGTCCAGGGTGGCGCGGCGATTGCCCACCCCTGCCCCAGGAGAAATCCCAGTGTCTGTTAGTTGGATTGTTTGGTTAATGCGGTCAATGCTTCGCGCGGCAAGGGCGTCGATGGCGATAACCAGTTGCGGGCGCACGTTTCCCACAAGACCTTTTACAACTTCTGCTGTTTCGATGCCTGTCATGCCCATGACCCCAGGGGCAAGGGCTGCAATGGGGCGCAACCCAACAAGACCCTCTGGCATTTTGTCCAGGATATGCCGTGTAACAAGCAATTTGCCCACCACTTGAGGGCCTAGGGAATCGGGCGTTACATTTCGGTTGCCAAGCCCGATAACAAGCACAGGTGCGTCATCGTCAATTCCAAGACCATCCCTAAGCAAGGCAAGTTGTTTAACCAAAATCCCCATTATCTCTTCGTGGACAACAAAGTTGTTTTCTTTGATTTTCGGGGATTCTATGGTGATGTAGCTGCCGATGGGTTTTCCTAAAGTTTTTGCCCCGTCATCATTTACCACATGAATGGTAGTTATTTTCACATCGCCCTGTTGAACGCTGTCCATTTCAATGCCGCGAAGCCCTTCACCGTCAAGCCCCTCTGCCATTTCCATTGCCAAGTCTGTGTAAATATTCTGCATATAGTCCCGCCTTTCGTATTGACAAAAAAACCGTTTCATGGTATACTGCACAAAAGGAGTGGTTTATATGAGTGATTTTCCAAAATTGACTGCATCAGACGTTAAAAAATTTGCCCGTGAAGTGGGTGCGGACTTGGTTGGTATCGGTTCTATTGACAGATGGAAGGATGCACCTGGAGAGCATACACCCACCTCTATAATGCCTCGTGCAAAGTCTGTAATTGGTCTTGCTTTCCGTGTCCACAGGGGTTCTTTCCGCGGAATTGAGGAGGGGACAAGCTATAGTACATACACCCTTAGCGGCTCTGGGGATATTAACCGAATTATTGCCCCAATGGCACAGCGCAGGGTAGCAAGCTTTATTGAGGACCACGGTTATGAGGCAACGTCATTTATGTATTACGGCAAAGACCTGTCTGGCACAGACGGAGTGGCTGCCATTGATTCTGAAGGCAATGCCAAACCTGCCCCAGAGATGTTTATAAATTTCCGTGTAGCGGCGGTTTTGTGCGGCATGGGGGAAATGGGTCACAGCGGTATGGTGTTAACCCCAAAATTTGGTCCTGCCCAGCGTTTTTACTTCATTTTCACAGAAGCGGAGCTTGAAGCAGACCCAATTTTAGAAAACCTATGTATCAAATGTATGCAATGTGTTAAAAACTGCCCTGCCCAGGCAATTAGCAAAGAACGCAGCCATATTATTGACATTCCAGGGGTTGCTACAGTAGCCAGAGGGCAGTTGGATGCTGTTAAATGCCGAATTGCCCATATAGGCGGCGGGTTAAGCCCCTTTGCTTGTGATGAGGTTCGCGCATACTCTCAAAATGTTATTGATGGTGACGGCGAAAAATGTGCTGATGGTAGCCCACGCCCCACTTTTGACGAAATTGGTACAAATGTAACTGACAAAGTGCCATATGCTGCCAATGCCGCAAAATTTAAATATCCTAGCGGCTTATGCGGTGCAGAATGCGTGCGCAGTTGCATTGCCATACTTGACAAAACAAATCGTTTGGAATTGAAGTTTCATAATAAGTTTCGTTAAGTAATATCACGGCAAACACGTTCTAAAACCCGCCTTTACATGGCGGGTTTTAGAAATGTGAATTTTTATTCAATCATGTGTTGACAGGCTCATTGTTTTGTGTTATAATCACTATAGAATACTTCTTTTTGGAAATCTCTTCCGTCAATCCCCCACAACTTAAAATTAAAAATTTAAAAAAATTTAAAAATAATTGAATATCTTCTTCAAAAATTGGAGGTTATTTTGAGTAAACAAGAAAGAATTGACATTCTTACCAAGAAATCCCTGCCCGAATTGCGGGAAATGGGTAAAAATTTGGGTGTAAAAAGCATCCAAAAATATCGCAAGGCAGAGCTTGCTGAATTGATTGCTGATATAGAGAAAACCGAGCCAGCCAAAAAAGAAATTGCCGAACCTAAGCCAGTTGTTGCGGAGGTTAAGGCTGCCCCAGCCCCCACCCCGCCGCCTGCAACACCACAGACGCCTGTTTTGCGACAAAAACCAGCGCAAGAACAGGCAACTCGTGAGCGCGAACCGCAAAAGGCAGACTACCTGGTGGCACTGGATTCTGGTGAGGAGCGGGGGGGCATTTTGGACATTCATCCAGATGGCTACGGCTTTTTACGCACCGACCATTATCTGGCAGGCCCTGATGATGTTTATGTGTCTGCCCCGCAAATACGCCGCTTTGGTCTGCGCAACGGGGATATGATTTATGGAAACCTGCGCATACCAAAAGAAACCGAAAATTTCCGCGCTTTGCTGTTGGTTAATAGCATCAACGGCGACCCTGCCCACATGGCAACCCGCCGCCCTCATTTCGCTAAGCTTACGCCAATTTATCCAACCCAGCGTTTGCATCTGGAAAGCGACCAAAAAACCATGGCAAATCGCCTTGTGGACTTGGTTGCCCCAATCGGTCTTGGTCAGCGCGGCATGATAGTTTCTCCCCCAAAGGCAGGCAAAACCGTTCTTTTGAAAAATATTGCCAACGCAATTTTAAAAAACCACAAAAATGTCCATCTTATCGTGTTGCTAATTGACGAGCGACCAGAAGAAGTGACAGATATGCAACGCAGTATTGCGGGGGAGCGTGCCGACGTGGTTTTTTCCACATTTGACGAACACCCAGAGCATCATAAGAAGGTGGCAGAAATTGTTCTTGAGCGTGCAAAACGCATGGTAGAGCAAGGTAAAAACCTGATAATCCTTATGGACTCCATCACACGCCTTGCCCGCGCCTACAATTTAACCCTTCCCCCTGGCGGGCGCACCCTTTCTGGCGGCCTTGACCCTGCTGCCCTGCATATGCCCAAAAGATTCTTTGGTGCTGCGCGAAATATAGAAAACGGCGGCTCGTTGACAATTTTAGCAACAGCCTTGGTGGATACAGGCAGCAAAATGGATGATGTTATTTTTGAAGAATTTAAAGGAACGGGCAATATGGAGCTTGTTTTAGATAGGCGGATGAGCGAACGACGTATTTTTCCAGCAATTGACATTAACAAATCAGGCACACGCCGCGAAGATATGTTGCTAACCCCCAAAGAACTTGATGCCCTTAACATTTTACGCAGACGAATGGGGGGCATGTCTGCACAAGATTTTAATGAACATGTAACAGATATGTTAACAAAAACTGCCAATAATGCGGATTTTGTAGAGCTTGTAGGTCTTGGAAAGCCCGTTCACTAAAAAAGATGTGCTTGAAATTTTTTGCTTTACTTTTATCGTATTTTGTGGTATACTAGCTACGTGAATAGTTTATAATTTTACAAAATGAGGTGCTGTTATGATTGATTTAGGAAAATTGACTGCATTATCCACTGCCCGCTCGTACCCAAAGGGTACTGTTATCATCGAAGAAGACCAAGAAGACTCATTCAGCATGTTTATCTTGTTGCAGGGCAGTGTTTCCGTTTACAAAAACTTCCGCAGGCCAAGCGAAAAGCTTTTGGCATCATTAAATCCTGGGGAGTTTTTTGGTGAAATGTCCTTGTTTTTAAAGCAGCCTCGTTCTGCCACCATCGTCACAAAAGAAGATGTGTTAGCCCTTGAAATGACATCGGATAATGTTCTGGTTATTTTAAAGTCCCACCCAGACCTTTCAGTTTCGATTATGAAAGCGTTATGCAAGCGAATGAGCGACACCAAAAAAATTATGTCTGGCTTAGGTCATTAGGCCATCGCGTAAGGAGGGGCTTCTTAATTTATGAAAGCTAAAATATACGGATGTCGCGGCTCTATCCCTGTTTCCCATACATATTGTTCGCGCTACGGGGGAAACACAGCTTGCATGACAGTGGAATCTAAAGGTAAAACCTTGATTTTTGACGCTGGAAGCGGGCTGATGATATGGGAGCAAGAAATGAAAGAAATTTATCCAAATTATCCTAAGGGCATGGAAAACCCGCCAAAAATCCTTATCAGCCATTTACATTTGGACCATATTATTGCCTTGGGGAACTTTGCCCATTCGTGGGACCCAGAAAGCAGCATGGTGCTATACACGGCTTCAAGGGATGAAAGGTCGCTGAAAGAGCAAATTTTTGGTGTGTTTAAGCCGCCATACTGGCCCCATGACATGGCAAAGATTTCGGGGGCAGAATGTGTAGAAATTAAATGTGGTGAACCAATTCAAATAGACCACTTTACAGTTACGCCTTTTGTAGCTAACCACCCCGACCAAACCATGTCATATCACATAACTGACGGCGAAAAGTCTGTTGTTCACCTTCTGGACTGCGAAATTGAAGGGATGAACGAAAAAATGACTGCTGATATGCTTAAATATTGCTCGGATGTAGACTTGATTGTCTTTGACGCTGCATATTCCAGCGAAGATTATCCAAAGCATGTTGGCTGGGGTCATTCCACTGTGGAGCAGGGCGTGGAGCTTGCAAAGAAAACCAAGCCACGCGCCATGATATTTGCCCATTTAAATCAAAGTTATAGGGATTATGAGCTAGACACATGGACAAGGCATTTTGATAAAGCACCAGATACCTATTTCATGTTGGCACGGGATAATTCGGAGTTGGAATTATGAGCAAACAAAAAAGCCCATTAAACCGCATAGTTAAGAGGTATGTCACCGTTGTGGTTACTTTGCTTCTTGCTTTGTTCTTCATGTTTGCAGATGCCCTTTGGCCGTTGGAATACCGCGTGCAGGACTTTGTTTTTCAAGAAGCAGGCGTTCTGCATCCTGATATATTCGTTATTGGTATTGACGAATATGCCCTGGAAACCTTCGGACCTTTTGGGCAGTGGACACGAGAATTGATGGCAGAAGCAATCAGCATTTTAAACCGCTATGAAGATGCCAGGCCAACCGTTATCGCTGTAGACGTTTTGTATGCCGAGCCTAGTATACGCTATCCAGAATACGACCAAGCGTTAATTGATGCAGTGCGTGAAGGCGGCAATGTGGTTTTGCCCTCAAACGCGCGGGTTGGTATCGACAGGGATGCGCTAACACAACAAAATGTTATATTGGATGTGGTTTTGCCCTTTGGAGAGCTGTCAACTTACGCACATTATGGCCTTGTTAACGCTGGTGCTGACAGGGATGCGGTCATACGCCATGCGCCCCTGTGGCAGGAATTTGAAGGTCGGCGTTACTATAGCTTCCCCTTGACAATTGCAAGGCTTTTTGCAGAATACCACGGATATGAAATTAATGAGAGCTTTATTGCGGATAATCCCGTAACATATATACGGTATACAGGTTTACCAGGCAACCCAGGGGATTTCTGGATGTACTCCTTTGCGGATATTTTTGAAGATTGGTTTGACCCTGCAGGTCTTGCTGATGCAATTGTGCTTATTGGTCCTTATGCCATGGGCATGATGGACGACCACCCAGTTTCAATTCAGCATGACGTTAATATGTACGGGGTGGAAATCCATGCCAATGTGGTGCAAGCCATTTTGGAAAACGCATTAAAGCAGTCGGCTTCCCCCGTGATAGCGGTGCTAATTCCAGTTATTTTGCTGGTTCTTGGAATGTTTATCATGGAGCTTGTTGACAAAATTTACATCTCTCTCGGGCTTTTGGTTGTTGGTGTTGGATATTTCTTTTTGGCTCAACATATATACAGCCAAGGTTATGTTTTGCCCATTCTTGCGCCGCTTTTGGCACTTATATTGGTGTTTTTATACCAGCTAATTTATGCCTATGTATTGGGTTCTGTGGAAAAAAGCCGTATGCGCAACATTTTTAAGAAATATGTTGACCCAAAGCTTGTTGATGTGCTTATACAAAGCGGCGAGGCAGACAGCGATGCCGTAGGTAAGAAAAAGGACATTGCTGTGCTTTTTGTGGATGTGCGCGGGTTTACCCCCATGACCGAAAAGCTGAGGGCAGAACCAGAAAAAATTGTGTCCATTTTAAACGAGTATTTGGAGTTAACATCCTCTGCTGTTTTCGACAACGGGGGCAGCGTTGATAAGTTTATTGGCGACGCTACCATGGCTTTGTTTAACGGCTTTGTGCCCCTTGACGACCATGTGTTTGCCGCTGCAAAGGCAGCCTGGGATATGGTTCAAAAAGCGGAAGCGGTTAACCAATCTATACTAAAACAACATGGTGTTGAAATTGGTTTTGGAATTGGCTTGCACTGCGGCGAAGCAATCGTGGGCAACTTAGGCCCTAGCTTCCGCAAGGACTATACCGCTATTGGTGACGCCGTAAACACTGCCGCAAGGTTAGAATCCAATGCGCAGAAGTCGCAAGTGTTAATGTCTGAAGATGTTTTTAACATTATAAAAGACCGCGTGACTGCCGAATCTCTGGGGGCAATCCCCTTGAAAGGCAAATCAGAAGAAATGGAAATCTATTCCTTGACTGGTATTAAATAAAACTTGAAAGGTGTTAATAACTATGCAGAATAAGACTTTCAAAAAGAAACTTAATAGGTTTTTTGGGATTGTTATGGTTGTTGCTTTTGTTGCTGGAATCACCTTTGCCACGTCTGCCACCACCAGCTCTTCTCAGGTTATTGTGGATGGGCGCGCCTATGACGTTCCTTTCGAGGTTTTGGATGGGCATGTGTTTTTGGTTGGCGAAGATATAGCAACCTTACTAAGCGGCGACTTTACATGGATTGCCGAGTCTTATTCTGCTGTTCTTAATATTAGCGGAAATGTTTTTTCCATGAGCGTGGGCGATTCGCCTACTGCCACCATAAATGGCGAAGCTACGAGATTTACTGTTCATGCCCAAGTTATTGGTGACAGGGTGTTTCTACCTTTGCACTTTATAACCGATATACAAGGGCTTGACGTTAGACATAATCCCCACACAAACACCGTTATTATCAGCAGCCCAGAAAACCAACTAATCACCATTGCAGGCGTTGGAAGCCATGGCGCACGTGATGGCGCAAGGGCGCAGTTTAATCTACCTAATGCTGTTTTCTCCGACCTTGACGGCAATGTTTTTGTGGCAGATACCTTCAACAATCTAATACGCAAAATTTGCAGTGACGGGCTGACCCGCCGCCATGCTGGAGATATTCTGGCTACGGACGACGTTGGCTTCCCTCACGGCTTCATGCGAAACGGGCACGCGCTAAATTCCGCGCTGTTTAACCGCCCGATGGATGGAGTTTTGGGGGTGCAAGGTCATATCTTCATTGCAGATGCCGAAAATCATGCTATTCGCGTGATAAACGGCAACCAGGTGTCTACCCTTACAGGTGGCGCAACCTACGGACATGCTGACGGGTCACTTTCTGACGCACTCTTTAATTTCCCTGCAGCAATTGACGTGGACAGCTCTGGTAATATTTTTGTGGCTGACGCCTTAAACCATGTTATCCGCAAAATTTCCGCAGATGGACAGGTTAGCACCATTGCTGGCGTTCCAGAGGTTTCTGGTTTTGGCAATGGGGGAGGCAACCCAAATCGCGCGCTGTTTAACGCTCCCATGGGCATCGCTGTAGGTGGTGGCGGCCGCATTTATGTGGCAGACACTGGCAACAACCTTATCCGCGTTATTGACGGTACGGATGTTTATACAATTGCTGGCTCTGTGGTTTTTCCTGCAGGTCCTGGTTGGGATGATATGCCTATTGGCGACTTTGCCGATGGTGCTTACGCCATGTTTAACCAACCAGTTGGCATCGCAATCTGGGATGACGCGATAATCGTGGCAGATTCTGCTAACCACCGCATTAGGGTTGTGGACAAAGCCACAGGCTACACCAGAACCCTTGCAGGAAGCGGATTTCCTGGGTATCTTGGCGGACTTCCCACAGAAGCGGAGCTTCACCTGCCAATGGGCGTAGAAATTGTGGACAACAACCTGTTTATTGCTGACACGGGCAACAATGTAATTAGGAGATTAACCCTGCGGGAGTGATATTCGTTTTCGGTAACTTTCGCAAGGAAAAAAGGAGGAGAAGGTAGATGAAAAAGAATTTTGTGAGAAGAATCGCTACTTTATCTGTAGCTGCTGTTATAGCTTTTGGCGCAACCGCCGCAGTTATGGCAAATGAGGCAAGGCAAATTAGTATCCACAATATTAGTGGTAACAATGTTGAGCTTACAAGAGGGGCAAGAGCCGCCACCCCAAGGGAAGGTCAGCGTTTGGCTCAAGGCAATATGTTGACCACAGGGCGGGATTCTGCCGTGTATTTGACCATGGACAGCAACTCCATTTTGAAAATGGACCAGCAAAGCCAAGTTGTTGTAAGTTCGGCTGGAAATCGTCTTGCGCTTACGGTACAAAGCGGCTCTGCTTTGTTTAACGTGGGGGCGCAACAGGCGGGACAAACCACAGAAGTGCGCATTGGTAACACAGGGCTTACTGTACGCGGTACAATGTTTACAGCTTCCCGTGTTGGCGATTCTAGCGTAATACATATGCTGTCAGGTCTTGGCGAGGTTGAAACAGGGCTTATTCATCCAGGATACACCTTGGTTGTAACCGAGCAAGTCGGCGGTGATATTGCCCGCATTTATCCAACCGTTATCGAAGAGCTAGACCTATTTACTTTGCAAGCCATTTCAGATAATGCAGAATATTTGACTGTATATGGTGTTGTTACCCCAGAATTGTTAGAGGCTTTGCCAACACTTAAAGACCGCGCAGAAACCAGAGAAAACGCTGTCCAGGCAAGTGTTGATAGGATTTTGGCAATTGCAGTAGCAAATGTTTCGGGTATTCCTTTGCCGCAAACTGGAGATAGTATAACAGACGGCGGTGCTTGGGATGGCGGTTATGTGGCTGGCGGTACAACCCCTACGCCTCCACCTCCTGGTGGCATAGTAACTCCACCTCCTGGCGCGATAACTCCACCTCCTGGCGGAGGCGCAATGCCCCCACCACCGCCATTTGTGCAAATTCCTGCAAGTTTACTTGTAAGCGGTACGGGTTCTGGTGGTCTTGGTAACAGCTTTACAGTTACAATGAATGGTACTATAAATCATGTTCCGCCTGTTACTGCTTATGATATGCAGATGGTTCTTTTAACTGCAGGCAACCGCGAGGGATATGAATTCAGTCACTGGCATTTCTATTCTCCTACATCTGTTGTTCCTGGTATAACCACCAACCCTGTTTGGGTTACCATAACAAACCATGATGTTATTGTGCGTCCAGTTTGGGTTCCCGACCCCTCTCATACACCACCGCCACCACCACCGCCATTTGTTCAAATTCCTGCAAGCATAACTGTAAGCGGCAGTAGTGCTGGTCCCATTTTTAATATTACAATGAATGCTACTGCAACTCACGTTCCGCCCACTACTGCTCATCAAATGCAGAGCGTGTCTTTGAATGCGGGCAACCGTGAGGGATATGTATTTAGTCACTGGCATTTCTATTCTGGTGGTTCACCTGGTCTTAATACTGCAAATAACCCCATCAACTTCCCTATGCCAAATCAAGATGTTCTTGTGCGTCCAGTTTGGGTTGCTGCCCATTAGTGCAATTATCTACCGAGACATTTATGGAGGTAATTTATGAAAAGAATCACCTTTCGCAGACTTGTTGCGTTTTTAATAATTGCGGTTTTGTCTACCGCTGCTGTGATAGCCGTAGCCGCTTCTAATGCAGAGGCTCGCATAATCACCATTCATCGCATCGAGGGCGGCAATGTAGAATTAGCCCGCGGTGCAAGGGCTACTGTGCCAAGGTCTGGTCAGCGTTTATCTCAAGGTAATGTGCTTAGCACCGGCCGCGATGCCCAGGTTTATCTGTCTATGGACAGTGATTCCTTGCTAAAAATGGACCAGCAAAGCCAAATTGTTGTTAGCTCTGCTGGCAGCCGTTTAGCGTTGACCGTCCAAAGCGGTTCTGCCCTTTTCGATGTGGGGGTGCAACAGACAGGACAAACCACAGAAGTGCGCATTGGCAACACAGGGCTTGTTGTCCGCGGCACAATGTTTACGGCTTCCCGTGTTGGCGATAACGGCATTATCCACATGTTGTCAGGACTTGGCGAAATCGAAGGCGGTCTTTTGCGCCCTGGTTACACCGTGGTTGTTACACGCCATGCTGGCGGCGACATCACTCGTATTTACCCAACAGTTATCGAGGAATTAGACCTGTTTACATTGCAGGCTATTGCTGATAATGCCGAATATCTAACCGTTAATGGCGTTGCTACTCCAGAGCTTTTGGAGGCTCTTCCCAGCCTGAAAGAGCGTGCAGAAACCAGAGAAAATGCCGTTCAGGCAAGTGTTGACCGCGCTGTGGAAATGGCAATTGCAGGCATTAACGGAATCCCAGTGGGAACTGATAATCAATTAGTTGCTTCCGCTAATAATAATGACGGTTATGTGACTGAAGGCGGGCATCCTACCGCTACCCTACCGCCTTCCACAACAATTCCACCAGATGGAGGTAGCGGCGGCGGAGTGGCAACCCCTCCACCTGTAACTGCCACCCACTCTGTTACAGTAAGTTATCAAGGTGCTAACACCACTGGTATGGGTTATTTTGCTCCTGGTGACATTGTTACGGTTGTGGCTGGTTCAGTGCCTCCAGCTCACATGAATCCATTGGCTATACCGCTTCATTGGGCTGTAAGTCCCAGCGGGCTTCCGCTTATATCTGGTATCACAGGTGACACCATAACCTTTATCATGCCAGACCATCCTGTACATCTAACTATCCACTGGGGAGGCGTCTAATCCCCTAAATGTAAAAAGCCACTTGGAAATTTCCAAGTGGCTTTTTTATATTATCTCATTGTTTTATCAACTTAGAGTTTTGCAGTGTTAAGCTTAACACCAGGACCCATGGTAGAAGCCAGAACCGCGCTGCGCAAATATTGACCCTTAGCAGCAGATGGCTTCGCCTTAATAAGGGCAGCCATTAGGGTTTCAAAGTTTTCTGTCAACTTCTCAGTGCCGAAAGAAACTTTGCCTACAGGCACGTGGACGATATTGGTTTTGTCAAGACGATACTCAACTTTACCAGCTTTAATTTCCTCGATAGCCTTAGCAACGTCCATTGTAACAGTGCCAGTTTTTGGGTTTGGCATCAAGCCTTTAGGACCAAGCACCTTACCAAGACGACCCACAACGCCCATCATGTCAGGGGTTGCAACGATAACATCGTACTCAAACCAGTTTTCGTTTTGAATTTTAGGGATAAGTTCTTCAGCACCAACGAAGTCGGCACCAGCGTCCTCTGCTTCTTTGGCTTTGTCGCCTTTAGCAAAAACCAAAATGCGCTGGGTTTTACCAGTTCCGTGAGGCAAAACAACTGTGCCGCGCACCTGTTGCTCTGCATGGCGACCATCAACACCCAAACGAACGTGAGCTTCTACGGTTTCATCAAACTTTGCAAAGGCGGCCTTTGTCACAAGCTCGATGGCATCTTTGGTGTCATATAACATTTCACTATTAATCATCTCCGCAGCTTTGCGGAACTTTTTACCTTGTTTTGGCATTATAAATCCTCCTTGTGG
Source organism: Defluviitaleaceae bacterium (assembly GCA_009787945.1). Classification (GTDB taxonomy): domain Bacteria; phylum Bacillota; class Clostridia; order Lachnospirales; family WRAX01; genus WRAX01. The sequence continues at coordinate 4,763 of WQSI01000025.1, read as the reverse complement.
TACAAACGAGTTTCCTCTCCCACTTATTTATCAATATTACGCAAACTTAACCGCCGTACCATAAGCCATAACCTCCGACGCGCCGCCCATAACAGAGCAAGTGATGTAACGCACGGCAACAACGGCATCGGCATTAAGAGCCTTGGCTTGCTCTACCATTCTATCTGTAGCGATTTTACGGGCTTCAATCATCAATTCGGTATATGCGTGAATTTCGCCGCCAACAAGGCTTTTGAAGCTTGCGCCAATGTCACGGCCGATATGTTTAGTTTGAACAACAGAGCCTTGCACAAGACCCATATTAGCAATTTGCTTTCCAGGAATTTCCTGCATTGTAACAATTAACATAACAAATCCCCCCTATCCCTCAACAAGGATTCCCATGGAACGGGCAGTTCCAGAAATAATCGACATTGCAGCTTCAATAGAAGCGGCATTCAAATCTTCCATTTTGGTTTCAGCAATTTCTTTCACCTGGGCAGAAGTTACAGTAGCAACCTTTGTTTTGTTGGGTTCGCCGCTGGCTTTTTCAAGCCCTGCCGCTTTTTTAAGCAAAATTGCCGCAGGAGGCGTTTTGGTGATAAATGTAAAAGACTTATCAGCGTAAACAGTGATAACAACAGGGATAATCATGCCCTTTTGCTTGTTGGTTCTATCGTTAAATTCTTTACAAAAGCCCATAAGGTTTACACCATGAGCACCAAGAGCTGGTCCTACAGGAGGTGCTGGAGTTGCCGCACCTGCTGGAATTTGGAATTTAATCAATCCCGTTACTTTTTTTGCCATTTTATTTTTCCTCCTCTGTGGTATTAGCGGGTTTCCCCTCCCACATTTATACACTATAGATTATAGTTTTGGATTAAAGCCTTTCAATCTCCGTAAATTCAAGCTCCACAGGGGTTTCCCTGCCGAAAATGCTTAAAGCCACGGTAACTGTTTGCCTTTGGTGGTTAACTTCTTGGATAGAGCCTGTAGAGTCCTCAAAAGACCCAGCCATAATCCTCACAACCTCACCAACTTCAAAGTCAAAATTAACGGTTTCGGCAGAAATCAGACCCATTGTATGCAACTCTTCCTCTGTTAGCGGCACTGGTTTAGAACCAGGACCAACAAAGCTTGTTACTCCGCGGGTGTTGCGCACCACATACCAAGTTTCGTCATTCATGTGCATATGAACCAACACATAGCCAGGAAAAACCTTGCGATTTACAGTTTTGCGCACGCCATTTTTAACCTCAACTACATTTTGTGTAGGAACAGACACTTCCAAAATTTGGTCGTGCATACCGCGGGTTTCCACAATTTTCTCGATATTTGCCATAACCTTGTTTTCGTAGCCGCTGTAGGTATGCACAACATACCACATTGCCTCGCTTTGCTGGGTATATTCAGACATAGCCACCTCTAACCCACTAAGTTTATGAGCCTGTCAAACAAAAAGTTCAGGCCAAGGTCATAAAGGAAGATGATAGCGCCAATAATGCCGCTGATAACAATTGTCGCAATTGTCATTTTAACCACTTGTTGACGTGTTGGCCAAGCTATCCGCTTAAATTCGGCAGTAAGCCCGCCCCACCAAGAGGAAGCACCTTCCAAAGCAGAGCCATCATCAGTTTTTTTCTTTTTCTTGTCATCCATAAAAATATCCTCCCAAGATTATCTTGTTTCGCGATGGGGTGTGTGCTTATTGCAGAACTTGCAATGCTTTCTAAACTCCATACGGTCTGGATGGGTTTTTTTGTCCTTTTTGGATTCATAGTTGCGTTGCTTACATTCTGTGCAAGCCAATGTAATTTTTGTTCTCATATCCTCACCTCATGTAAAAGTTGTTTAACACATAAAAAATAAGCCTTTTTTTGGCACACAAGAATTTTAACACAATCACACATCAATGTCAAGCATTTTTTTCAAAAGTTTTTATTGAAATTGGTTGGGGTTTAGGGTATAATCATATTGTAGAAGAGGGGTTGGGAAATTTGATGAAAAAGTATTTTATCACAGCCGTATGTGCAACGGTTTTTTTGGTCTTTGGGGGTTGCAGTTCTGGTGATGACATTCAGCAAACTCCTGCAGAAATCCTATATATCACAGCAGACGAGGTGGATTTGCCTTCTGCTGATTTTCTGCGTTTTTATGGCGAAACCAGCGGCATTGGTTTGCCAGGTGGTCAGGCTTCGGGGGTATCTTTCCAAATTTTTAGGGAGTATGACGGCAATTTTGACATGAATTTGGTCTATCCCATCACCCCAAGCGACCAATTAAATCAAATGTTAACAGACTTAGCTCTTGAATCCATAAACGACTTTGTAGCGGCTAATACCCGTGGTCACATTCACATGCGGCCGCGCACTTTTTCGTATAACAGCGACATATTAAGCGTGGTGCTTGACTTGAGGTTTTATGGCGAAGCCAGTGGGTTTACTGCAAGACATATAGCAATAAGCTACAACCTGTATGAAGAAAAGGAAATTCGGCCCCAAGATTTGTTTGTTTATGGTGTAGATTTTCGCGCCGCCTTCGCTTATTCGCTAAGGGAAGAAACGGGGCTTAACGGGCTGGAACAATTTACCTTTGATGACGAAAATATTTATATACACATGCCAAACCGTACCCTCACCCTGCCCTTAAATAGCTTGGAGGGGATTTGGCAAAGCCCTTCCCCTCCACCGCAAGAAATCCGCCCCAAAATGGCAATCACTTTTGACGACGGCCCTCATTACCGCCTAACGCCAATTTTGCTTGACGCATTGGCAGAGCGTAATATTCACGCGACTTTCTTTTTGCTAGGTGCGTCTGCCGTTGCGCATCCCGAAATTGTGGAACGTATGCACGCAGAAGGGCATCAAATTGGCAATCATAGCTACAGCCACTCGAACCTTACCCGCCTAAACAGAAGGCAAGTTGAGGAAGAATTGGATGTTACCAGTGGCATAATTTACGACATAACAGGCGAAAAACCAACACTTTTACGCCCGCCTTTCGGTGCGCTTAATGATATGGTGCTTGATGTTTCGCGGGAGATGGGCATGGCTGTCGCCCTATGGAGTGTTGACCCGCAAGATTGGCGTTATTTGGACTATTATGCCACAAAAGCCCACGTAATCGACCGCTCTGTGGAAGGCAGCGTAATTTTGCTTCACGACATCCACGAAATTTCCATATATGCGGCGATTTATGCAATTGACAATCTCATGGAACGAGGATATACATTTGTTACAATTGATGAAATGTACCGTCATTCAGAAATAGATTTAGAAGCAGGTGTGATACACCGCGGAATTTACAGAGATTTAACAAGGAGGTAACGGCTGTGCTTAATAACCAACAGGAATTTGAAACCAAGCTGGCGATTTTAGCTGACATTTTAGAAAAGAAACGCTCGGCACTGGAAAATTTGCTAAATATTTGCGAAAACCAAGAAAGCCTTTATTCCTCCACCACCGCCCACGACCGCAGGGAATTTGTTTTGGAAATGGGCAAAGAAAAGCAGGCGCATATCGACCAAGTGTTGCATTGCGACGAAGCTTTTCAAGCCATTTTCGAGCCTTTAAGCCCCACGTTTCCAGAGCAGGGCAAGCACTACCCCGAGCAAGTCAAAGCACTGCAAGACTCTATCAACACCATATTAGAGCTTGACGTTAAAATCCGCGCCCAAGAAGAGCGCACAAAAATCGCCGCCCAAGCCGTCTGGAACAAAGAAGGCAGAAGCACAACCGAACCAACCCTCGCCCACCGAAATTACATCCTTAGCCAATACCAAGAAAACAACCGAAACAAACCTAAATAGGAGTGAGGAATATATTAAAATTAAATATAATTTTTAGGAGGATAGGTTATGATTACAGGACTTGAAGTGTGCAAGGTTGTTAAAAGTTCTATACAGGCTTTGGAGCTTTATGAGAAGATTTTCGAGGTGGAACGGGTGGAGGTGACTGACTTTGGAGTGGGTTCCAGTGAGGTGGTTTTCACCATTTACGGCAGCCGCATCCACATGTTAGATGAAAACGCAGAGCATATGCTAATTGCCCCAAAGGCGGGCGACCCTTGCCCTTCTTGGCTTAATGTGGCTGTGCCTGATATTAAGGCGACTTTCCAATCTGCCATTGACAATGGTTGTCAGCAAGTTGTTCCAGTCACTGAAATGCCTGCAATGGGGATTAAAAACGCTATGTTCAGCGACCCCTTCGGCTATATGTGGATGTTGCATCAAATTGACAAAATTGTCAGCCATGAGGACCGCATGAAAATGTTTGAAGAACAGAAATAATAATAATGGTAAAAAACGCAACCCCGCTAAAAGGTTGCGTTTTTTATACTCATTAATCCCATCTATCAATTTCCACCCGAACAACTTCGCCAGTGCGCATACTAACAAAAACTTCGTGGACAAGGTTGTCGTGGAAAACTTCTACACTCCACACACGGGTGAAGGCTTCAAAGTCCCGCTCTGGGCGGTTGGCAACCCCGCCGCCTACGTGGGAAATGGCAGTTTGTGAAGCTTCATCACGGCTTATATTTGATGGCCAAAACAGGAAAGCAAGCCCTGCAATAATAATCCCGCTAAGAATGGCGGTAAATATTTTCAAGCCTTTCCTGCTTTTTATTTCTTCTGTAAATTGTGGTGGTTGTTCATTAAACATCGTTTCGCCCCCTACCTATAGTAAACGTCCTTTCAATCCCATGCTGCTATCGGTCAAAACGCCCTTACGCCCTCTGGCGACGGGCTTCCCTCTGCACCATGGGTTTCAAGGTGCGTTTGCTAT
>WQSI01000024.1 GCA_009787945.1 Defluviitaleaceae bacterium | reverse complement strand
TCGACACCATACAGGAATTGGTGCGGAAATTCCGCAAGGCGGGCGCATTTGCCAACAACACTTGTGGCATCCACATCCACCTCGACAACGGCGGTCACACGCCGCGGAGCATTCGGAACTTTGTAAACATCATTGCAAGCAAAAACGACCTCTTTTACAAAGCCCTCCAAATTCCTACGGAGCGGATGACCTACTGCAAAAAGATGGATGCAGTCTTGGTAGATAAACTGAACCGCCACAAACCCAAAACCATGTCGGCAATCGAGAAAATATGGTACGAAGGCTACAGCGAAACAACCCACAACAACCGCTACCATCGCTCACGCTACCATTTTTTGAACCTGCATTCTTTTTTCACAGGACACCACACAATTGAATTGCGAGGCTTCAACGCCGCAGACGAAAAGGGCAACTTACACGCAGGCAAAATACGGAGTTACATAATACTTGCGCTTGCGCTCAACAACCAAGCCCTTACCCAAAAAAGTGCATCGGCAAGAAAGCCCCAAACGGACAACGAAAAATTCGCCATGAGAACCTACCTAAACCGCATCGGTTTTATTGGCGAAGAATTCAAAAATTGCCGCGAACATTTAACTGCCCACTTGGGAGGTAGTGCGGCTTGGCGATTTCGGTACGCCGCCTAATTTACCCAACAAAAACAAAAAAGACGATTAATGGGAGGATTACAAAATGGCACAAAAAACTAACTTGTATGTAGCTTATGGCTCAAATCTCCACCTCGGACAAATGGCACACCGCTGCCCCACCGCAAAGGTGGTGGGGGCGAGTACGCTAAAGGGGCGGCGGTTGCTTTTTAGGGGCGGGCGTGGGGGCGCAGTTGCCACGGTAGAGCCGCAGGTCGGCGGGAGCGTACCCGTTTTGGTTTGGGAAATTCAGCCCAAGGACGAGGAGGCACTCGACCGCTACGAGGGGTTTCCGCATTTCTACCGCAAAGAAAAAATAAAAATAACCCTTGATGGCAAACGCAGGACGGCGATGGTTTACATTATGAACACCACAGGGCGAGACGGCGAATACCGACCGCTTAACCAACCGGGGGTGGGATACTACACCACAATTTTGGATGGGTACAAGGCGGCTGGGTTTGATACGGAAATTTTGCGCCAAGCCACAAAAGATTCCATCGAAGCGGATGAGCCGCTTCTGAACGAGGTGATAAAAGCGGCAATTTTGGAAATTAGAGCTTCAGCCCAAACGAATATGTTTGATGCCAACACTGTCCAAAGAATTGCTTTTGACTTGGGATATTATGAATTGGTGGACTTCATCGAAACCAACCCCAAAGGCTACACTCATTTTATCCTCACGGGGGAATTGCCCGATTAAAGAAAACCGAGCCGACACAGGGCAACGTGGCGCAACACAGCGGGGGTTTCCAAGGGAAGCCCTCTTTGCATTTGGCGGTCTGCTCATACCCATTTCGGAGGCAAAAAACCCGCTACACTCCACTACCAATCACGGCAAGCCTGCGGCATACTGTGTTTACGGCGGCGGGGAAAGCCTGCCGACCACAAAACTAAGGGGGAAACAACAATGACAAATTATCAAAAATTTGTAACCGAACTTGAAAAACTCAGCGTGAAATACGGTGTTGAATTAAAAGCCATCGGCGGCGTTTACATTTGGGAGGATGGCGAATTGGAAAGCATCGAATACACCAAAGACGAAACTTCGGGCGATTTGTACGCAAGGAAAATAAACGGCGAGAAAAATTAAGCCATCACACTCCACTACCAATCACGCCGCACCTGCGGCATACTGTTTACAGGACGGAGGGGGAAACCCCAATCCGAAAATTTAAGGGGGAATTGATTATGATGGCAACCATGAAAAACGTAACGATTGACGAGAATAACGAGGCTTTGGTGGCTTTCGCCCAAACCATAGATTTTGCAGAACTTTTCAATCACACCAAGGCACACACTAAAGTGGAGTGCGAATTCCATCAGCCCGAAATAACCACCACGCGCGGCAACGTCCACATCGGCTTCATGTCCCACGACATTGCCGCTCAAACAGGCGCATTCGCCGCCATTTTGGAGCGGTGCTACCTTGGCAGCTTCAGCAATTATGTGTTCAAGGACAAAGAAACTGGCGAACTTGGATATTGGGTAACGGTTAACATTCGTTACGAACACAAGGATGGCGGCTCGAACGGCATGGATGTGGTAACTGGTTGGTACAAGGAATCCACAGGCTGGATATTCAAAAATGCAGGGCAACGATAGGAGGCGGTTATGAAATTTCCAACGAAGGAACAAGTTAATCGGGTACGGGAGATGTACCCAAACAGCACAAGGGTAGAACTGGTATCCATGTCAGACCCATACACAACCCTTGTGCCGGGCAACCAAGGCACAGCAGACTTTGTGGACGATACTGGTACTCTCTTTGTGAAATGGGATTGTGGCTCTCGCCTTGGTGTGGTTTATGGCGAGGACAGAGTGAAACGGGTGTGAACTCCACTGGCTATCACCCTTCACCTGCGGCATACTGTTCACACGCCGACAGGCCGAAACAAAGAGCCGGGCGATAGGAGGTTTTGCCATGATACGTTCTTCCATTGAAGAATTAATCCGCAAGGCAACAAATGCTGGGTTTCAATTCAATATCTCCGATGCCCGCAAAGCCGCAGGTTACCTTCGCAAAGAACACGCCGCCGTTGGCGTGACACTTCCTGCCATCGACCCCGATGGGAACGAGTGCGGTTTTACCATTTGTTTGGATGAGGGTGGGTTTTATTCACAATACGCCGAAATTTAAGCGGTTACATAGCCGAGGGGGGAATTGCCCGCCTCGGCTTTTTCGTGCCGACACAGGGCAACGTGGCGCAACACAGAGGGGTTTCCAAGCGGAAGTCCCTCTGTTGTTTTCACTGCTTGTTTGGCGGGGTTTGCTCCATCACACTCCACTACCAATCAAGCCTCACCTGCGGCATACTGGTTACAGAACGGCGGGGGNACACCCCGAAAACAAATAAAAAAGGGGATGGCAAATATGTGGAGCAGAGGCGAAATTAACGGGTACAAATTCGATGTGAAGCACTACGAAAACGGTTCAGAATATGGCATTAACGAGGGCAGAGTTTCCAAACTCTCCATCCGCAAGGACGGCAAAGAAGTTTACAACTACGACAGGGGTTTGGATTACGATAACCTCGACAAAGCGGGCAAAAAAGCCTACGTCGAAATTTTGAAAAAATATAACTAAATGGGGGATGACAAAATGGAAATGACGATGAGAGAGGCACGGCTTCACACCTTACGAGGCGATGTGCAATCCTGCGGAATGGACGGGATGTCAAAAAAGGGCATTAAGGGTTTGCTTTTCGCCCGCTACGTTCGCCGTGAAAACCCCATCACCGAAGCGGAATTCATGGATATTTTGGATACCGAGTATGCCAAGGTTGAAACGTGGCGCACACGCAAGCAGAAAAACCAAGGCGGGATGTAACCCCACCGCAATCAAACCAAGCCAACACAGGGCAACGTGGCGCAAATTACGAGGGGTTTCCGAGGGGAAACCCTTTTTTTTGGCGGTCTGCCGCCGTCCATTTCGCAGGCATATAACCCGCTACACTCCACTACCAATTACCCTTCACCTGCGGCATACTGGTTATAGAAACGGCGGGGGAAACCTCGAAAAACAAACTAAGGGGGAAACGAACATGGACAATATTTTAGAAAAAATTGCACAGGACAGACTTGGCATTACCCTTGAACGGCAAGGCAACGACAGCGATGACTTTCACGACATTTCGGTTTGGGCTTTGAAAGAAATGCTCCAAAAAGCCTACGAAGTGGGGAAAAACAACGGCAAGCAAGCCCAATCACCAAGCCAAACAAAAGTGCCGATGGTACAGCGGTTAAAGAAAAACGGCGAATGGGGAGTGCCAAGAGACACCGTTCGCTACGGCAACGAAACCGATGAGCAAGTGGTAGAAAGATTGAACAGCCTCAACCCCAACGAAAAATTCAGAATTGCACAATAAGGGAGGACACAAACTATGGTGACAAAACAATCCATTTTGAAAAAAGCCTTGGAAATGGCAAACCACAACCTCTACTGCGTGTCGGCAAATATGCTGATGACCCAGCCAAAGGCAGGAAAGGAAGCCGACCACGCCGAGTACGCCGCCGAAGCGGAACTTCTGCGGGCATGGCTTGGGGAACTCGCCAACGCCGACCCTGTGGCGAAATTCGAGCGGGATTTGTGGGATGCCCGTGACGGATACGGCAATATTGAAATAATCACCGACCGCCGTGAGGAAATTACGAAATTGCAAGGCGAGATGTCACGGCTGAAAAAGGAACTGGCACAAATTGAAGAAGCGGCAGGTTAATTCAATCAAACTCCATTGGCTAACCTGCCGCACCTATGGCATACTGGTATAAAATGAAGCCCCGCCTACGGCTTATTGGTTTACATAACGACAGGCGGGGAAAATCTTTAACAGATGGGAGCATAACAAAATGGCAGAAAACATATTGAAACAGTTGTACGAGGGGAAAATTTACCCGAACGAAAATGTCGGTCTCGACAACCCCGAACTCCAAAAACTGAACGCTGTGGTTGCCGAGGCAAAGGAACAGTTTAAAACAAGCCATCCGTGAAAGTACCAATTGGGATGCACACCTTGAACGCCACGATGTCGTTAAAAAACGCATAGAGGAACTGGAAGCCCAAAAAGCGGAGCGTACCGGCAGGGGTAAAATTTTAGAAGTTTTTATACGAAGTTTGGAGCGGAACAAACAGCCAATTTCTGAATTCGATGTCAATCTTTGGGCGGTTTTCGTTGACCATGTTGTGGTTGGAGTGGATGGCAGTTTCACATTCAAGTTTAAGGATGGAATTTAATGTTGCTGAAAATAACAGATATACTTATAACCGAAACTGGCGGTAACGCCGTCTGCTTCCACTGCGAATATTACGGAACTTCCCACCAATATCACGCAAAACGGAAAACGTGCATAAACCCCACCTCGCCTTGGCATGGTTGCAAGCGTGGTAGCCTTATGAAATGTGCTGAATTTACGCCTCGCAAAGACGGCAAGAGGGGCGGTATACCCACGGCATGGCACAAACAAAGCCTGTAAAACCCCCGTTTTCACACAAAAATGCACTGCTTTTCGGAGCGGTGCATTTTTGTGTGGTAGCGGTGCAATTTTTATGTGAGCGGTGCATTGTATCGTTCTTGATTAAGATTTCCAGGATTCTTCTGGGCTTGGATGGATGGAAACGCCAGGAGTGAGCAAATCTGCAAGGGTAATTTTTACACTTACCGAAGGAGACCTCTTAAGTCTCAAAGGAACTTTTCTTGCTGGTATTGTTGGTGGAAAATTTTACTGGAACAGCACATTTGAAGGGTCATTCAAGAGGTTACAAGATGAAGAGCCCTTCCGTGAAAAATTTGATTCAATCTCAACAAGCAATTAAAAAACCACATACATCGTATGGGCGTACATTGTACGCCCATACGATGTTATTTTTGTTTTATCTCCAATATTTTCGGTCTAAGGCGCGGCATTGCACTGCTTCGGCGATATGGCTTGCGTTTATGTTTTGGTTGCCGTCAAGGTCGGCTATGGTTCGGGCTAGTTTTAGGATTTTGTGGTAGCCCCGCGCGGATAAGTCCATTGCGTCATAGACCCGTTTTAGCAAGGCTTTGCTTTCCTCGTCTAAACTGCAATATTTGTCTATAAGCCCCCCTGACAGCTGGGCGTTGTTATAAATTTTTTCATTTTTATAACGCTTGCGCTGGATTTCTTGGGCTTTTTCCACATGAGCGCGGATTTCCGCGGAGCTTTCCTGCTTGCCTTCGTTAAAATCTTCATAGTTAACCCGCGACGCTTCTACGTGAATGTCTATTCTATCAAGAAGCGGGCCAGAAATTTTGTCTAGGTATTTACTTACGTTTCTCTCGGTGCAGCTGCATTTGTCGCCGTCACCAAAATAGCCGCAGGGGCAGGGGTTCATACTTGCCACCAACACAAAGCTGCAAGGATATGTAATGGTGCTGTTTACGCGGGAAATGGTTACATTACCGTCCTCCATGGGCTGGCGCAGAGCTTCCAGGACGTTTCGGGCAAACTCTGGCAGTTCATCCAGAAACAGCACTCCGTTGTGTGCCAAAGAAACCTCACCAGGGCGGGGGATTTTGCCGCCCCCAACCAAGGCGGAATAGGAAATGGTGTGGTGGGGGCTTCGGAAAGGTCTTTGGTCGATTAGCCGCCCTTTGTTTTGGATAAGCCCTGCTACAGAGTAAATTTTGGTAACATCCAAGCTTTGTTCAAAGGCAAGACCGCCTAAGATGCCAGGCATACGGCGAGCCATCATGGTTTTGCCGCTGCCTGGCGGGCCTATTAGTAAAATATTATGCCCTCCTGCCGCGGAAATTTTTAAGGCACGTTTGACACCTTCCTGCCCGCGAACGTCAGAAAAATCTAGCAAACCTGAACCGTCAGCAGTGGCGTATTCAAGGGGTTCTGGCTGATATTCTTGCAAAAGCTTGCCCTTAAAATGCTGTATCAACTGCCCCAAGTTTTCAGGGGCGATAACCCGCGCACCCTCCACAAGCGAGGCTTCTCGTGCATTTTCAGGGGGTACGATGCAGATGCTGCTGCCCCCAGCCACCGCTGAATGAACCATGGGCAAAACCCCATGAATAGGGCGCAATTTGCCATCTAAAGACAGCTCGCCTGCTATAAAAACCCCTTCCAGGGCAGGGGCAGGCAACATGCCCATGGACACCAAAATTCCGAGGGCTATGGGCAAATCATAAGCAGGGCCTTCCTTGCGAATGTCCGCAGGGGCAAGGTTTACCGTAATGCGCTTAGAAGGTATCACCGCCCCCGAATTGCGCAAAGCCGTCCGCACCCGCTCTTTACTCTCCTTCACAGCAGAATCAGGCAAGCCCACAATGTCAATCCCTGGCATCCCGCCTACCATGTCCACCTCAACCTCAATCCGTGTGCCGTCCACCCCATGCAACGCCCCCGAAATTATCTTTGCGACCAAAATCAACACCCCTTACGTAAAAAAGCGACGGTTAGCCGCCACTGTTATTCTTCTTCTTTTTCGCTTTTCTTTATGCGCCTTTGTGCGATTTTAAACAACCATTCCAATAATTTTGTAACTGTAATTGTTAGGAGTGCTATCCAAGCTGGCTCGCCATGGATTTATCCCTCCTTTTCTTTTGACAAAACCTTCTAAAATAATAATACCATAATTTCATTATAATCGTCAACCCCTTCCAATGAATATTATTCCCGCAAAAACAAATAAGACCCACCAGAGCAGGTCTTATTATGAGTATAACTTATACAGATAATAACATTCAATGTACTATTTGCGAAGTTCTGCCTCGAAGGCATCGCCAACGGCTTTTAGGATTTTGTCTGTGGCTTTTGCGGCTTCTTCGTCTGTTAGGGTGCGGTCGTCGGCGCGGAAGCTTAGGTTGTATGCCATGGACTTTGTGCCTTCTGCAACTTTGTCACCTGTGTAAACGTCAAACAGGTTAATGTCACGGAGGATTTTGCCCCCAGCCCGCCTAATTTCGGCAGAGAGCATACCGTGGGTTATGTCGCTTTTGACAACCAGCGCTAAATCCCGCTGAATTTGGGGATAGCGGGGCAATGGGCGATATGCCTTAACCATTTCTGCCTGGTCGCGGAGCAAGTCAAAATCAATTACTGCTACATAGCAGGGCGTGCCAATTTCATAATTTTCCGCAACTTGAGGGTGAATTTGCCCAAGATGCCCAAGGTTGCGGTAGGCGACAGAGCGACCAGGGTGCATCCAGGGGGCATCTGGTTTTGGCAGAAATTCGTTGGTTTGCCCAGCAAGCTCCAGACCAAACACAGAGCCAAGGGTTTCAACAACGCCTTTAATGTCGTAAAAATCCATGTTGCCATATCCGCCAACTACCAAAATCTCATATTCACTAGGCAATTCGCCTTCTAGGCTTGGGTAGTATAATTTTACAAGCTCAAACAGGCGGGCGTTTTGGTTTCTGCGGTTGTAATTAGTTGATAGGGCTGTCAAAATGCTGTTCATAGGGTTTGTGCGCATGATGCTGGTGTCCTCGCCCAGAGGGTTTTTGATTTTCACCACATCCCGCAACACATTATCTGTCGGTATCAATAGCTTATCAAACACTTTCGGGGATTCAAAAGCATATGTCAGCATTTGGGAATAGCCTAGAGAAACCATGGTTTCCACAAGCTTATCTTCCATGCGCTGGCGGTCGGTTTTGCCCCCTACATTGGAGGATGCCGCCACAATTGTAGGGATATTGTCGTAACCATAAAGGCGGGCAACTTCCTCTGCTAAATCCTGCCAAATTTCTAAATCGTAGCGGAAAGTGGGGATTATGGCAGTGTTGCCGTTGACCTTAATGCCCAAAGGCTCTAAAAGCTCAGCAATTTTCCCGCCATCCACATCAATGCCTAGCAAATCGGCAATTTTAGAAGGGTCAAATTCTAATTCGCGCTTTGGGCGGGGGTTTGGGTAGCAGTCCACAAGCCCTTCAACCACATCACCGCAACCAAGCTCCTTAACAAGCTCCAAGGCGCGGTTGATGCAAGCAAGGGAAAGGTTAGGGTCCAGCCCCTTTTCGTAACGCCCGCTGCTGTCTGTCCTAAGCCCAAGCTTTTTAGAGCTTTGGCGGATGTTAACCCCATTAAAATTAGCAGATTCAAAAAGTATGGTTGTGGTGTCGTCTACAATTTTAGAGCCTTCCCCTCCCATAATCCCTGCAATACCCACGGCGCGGGCTTCGTCGGCAATAACTAGCATGTCGGTATCCAAAACCCGCTCCATACCGTCCAAAGTGGTGATTTTCTCACCTTCTTCAGCATTGCGCACTACAATTTTATTGCCGCCAATGGCACGGATGTCAAAGGCATGCATAGGCTGCCCCATCTCCAACATAACATAATTCGTAATGTCAACAATATTATTAACAGGACGTAAACCGCAAGCCATAAGACGCGCCCGCATCCACTGAGGGGAAGGCGCAATTTTAACATTTTCAACAACCCCCGCCACATAACGGCCACAAAGCCCATCATTCCGAATCTCCACAGCAACACGGTCAGTAACAGGCTTTTCTAATTCGTAATTCGTAATCCGTAACTCGCAATTAAACGTCGCAGACGTTTCCCTAGCAAGTCCTATTATGGAGAAGCAGTCTGGGCGGTTTGTGGTTATTTCAAATTCAACCACATCTTGCAAAAGCCCGAGAACCTGACGGGCATCTGCCCCAAGCTCTTGAGGTTCGCCAAAAATATAGATGCCATCCTCTGGTGCTTCGGGGAACTCTGCGCGGCTATGCCCTAATTCTTCAACAGAGCAGAGCATCCCCTCAGACTCCACCCCTCTAATTTTACCCTTTTTGATTTTCAGCCCATCAGCTAAATTTGCCCCATGAAGGGCAACGGGGATATAATCCCCCTGAGCTATATTGGTTGCCCCTGTGACAATTTGTCTAAACTCATCATTTCCTATGTTTATGCGGGTTATGACCAGTTTGTCTGCATCTGGATGCCTTTCAACGCTCTCAATACGTCCAACCACAACATTTGTGATTTCTGCTCCCAAATGGTGTATTTTCTCAACTTTAGAGCCGCTCATGGTCATCATGTCTGCAAATTCATTTAGGGTCACATCTATATCAACAAAATCTTTCAGCCAAGACATTGGTAAATTCATAAAATCCTCCTAAACTTTACTAAACTTTACTCTCCTAAAAATCCCCGTGCAAAACTTCTTCGTAAATACCTTCAAATGCCTCCCAAAGGTCTATTTCCAAATCATCAAAAATGCTGACTTTAAAGTTAGTTTTTGGGATTTCTTCGCCAGATGCTTCCATGTCCTCTATTTCTGTTTTGCCGCATAGGGCGTAAGTATCAATAAGCTTGAAAACGCCGTCAACAAGAACAAAAACTTCCATGGTAAGGTTGCTTGGGTCAACCAGCCAAAATTCTTTAACTCCAGATTCTTCATAAATTTCTTTTTTGCGCCCTCGGTCGAATTTTGTGGTTCTTGGGGATAGCACTTCCACAACCAAATCAGGCGCGCCGTGTATCATTTTTGGGTCTTTACGTTTGCTTTCATCACAAACCACCATTATATCGGGATAAAACAGGTTTTCGTCATTTAGCTTGAGCTTCATGCCGTCCACATAAAGACGGCATGACTTTCCACGTAAGTAATTTCGCAAAATCCCTATTAAGTTTCCAGTGACAAAATTATGGTATTGGGTTGCCCCTGGTGACATCATTCTGATTACACCGTCAATCATTTCTCTTTTAACTGGTGGCTTGTATGGTGCTTGATGCGCTAAATTTGACATAAAATAAACCCTCCTTAAAACTGCTTTAAAAACCGAATATCATTATCAAAAAGCAGGCGCATGTCGTCAATATTGTATCTTTGCATTGCAATGCGCTCAAGCCCCATGCCGAAGGCGAAACCGCTGTATTCATCAGGGTTGATGCCGCAGTTTTTAAGAACGTTTGGGTGAACCATGCCGCAGCCTAAAAGCTCAATCCAGCCTTCCCCTTTGCAAAGGCGGCAAGTGGGCATTTTGGCGTGGTCGCCGCCACAGCCGAAGCAAGAAATGTCCATTTCCGCAGAAGGCTCTGTAAAGGCGAAATGGTGGGGGCGGAAGCGGGTTTTAACGTCCTCCCCGAAAAGTGTTCTGGCAAAAACCGTTAAAGCCCCTTTCAAATGCCCCATGTTGATGCCCTTGTCCACCACAAGCCCTTCCATTTGGTGGAAAACTGGGCTGTGGGTTGCGTCAATGTCATCAGAGCGGAAAACCTTGCCAGGGGCAACAATGGCAATTGGCAGCTTGCCCTCCTCCATTTTGCGGATTTGTACAGGGCTTGTTTGGGTGCGCAAAACATGCCCCCCTTCCACATAAAAGGTGTCTTGTTCATCCCTTGCGCTGTGGTGTTCTGGGATGTTTAGGGCTTGAAAGTTGTGATAGTCTGTTTCAATGTCAGGGCCTGTAGCAATTTCGTAGCCCATGCCCATGAAGATGTTGCAAAGCTCTTCAATTATCATGGTCATTGGGTGGCGAGAGCCAAGTTTGGCAGCTTTGCCTGGCAATGTTACGTCAATAACCTCATTTGCCATTGCCTGCGCCATTTCTGCCTGATGAAGGGCGTTTTTGCGGGCTTCCAGAGCTTGTTCAAGTTCCTCCCTCACTTCGTTTGCAACCTGACCCATAATAGGACGCTCTTCAGCAGACAGCCCCCCCATGCCCCGCAAAATTTGGGTAAGCTCCCCTTTTTTGCCAAAGATTGCCACCCGCAATTCCTCTAATGTTTTCATGCTGTTTGCATTTGCCATGCCAGCAAGTGCCTTTTCTTTTATTGTCAACAATTCTTCTCTCATTTTATCCCTGCTTTCCGTATTTGGGTTTTGTTTATTTTATCAAATATTTGTTGTTAAGTCAACAGTCATAGCGGTGAAAAGTGCCGTGGCTTTCCAAAGGCAGTCCTCATCAAAATCAAAATCTTTTGTGTGGTGGTTATCTGCCAAATCTGCCCCTATTATAAGGTGGGTTGCTTTGCCCCCGCGCCCTTGGACATATTCCATGAAAAAGGTGTAATCTTCACTGGCGTGAAGCCCGATAGCAGACCCTATGTGGTCAAAAATATTGAGGTTTTCAGCGGTTTTACGGGTTAGGTCAACAAGTTCTTTGTCGCAGATGGCAGAGGTGGCTTCCCCAGTGATTTCAAGAGTGTGCGCCACATCATACATTTGCGATGCTCCGCTGATGATGCGGGCAACCTCCCCCTTCATAAAGTCGTTAATTTCGCGGGTTTCGCCGCGGGTTTCAAGCCCTAAAAACGCCTTGTCAGGCACAATGTTGGAAGATGTGCCAGACTTGAAAACCCCCACACTTATCCGCGAGTCGCCGCCGCTGTGGCGGTAAATGCCCTGCAAGCCCATGGTGGCAGAAGCCGCCGCTAAAAGGGCAGACTTGCCCTCCTCTGGATTTGCCCCTGCGTGGGCTGTTTTCCCTGTGAAATGGGCGTTAAACTTGGTTGCCGCCAAAAAGTTAGTGGTTTCCACAAAAACCTGCCCGCTTTTCGCCTTTAAGCCGATATGAAAGCCAAGCATGTGGGTTACATCGTCCACCAAGCCCTTTTTGATGATG
The DNA here is from genome assembly GCA_009787945.1 of Defluviitaleaceae bacterium. Classification (GTDB taxonomy): domain Bacteria; phylum Bacillota; class Clostridia; order Lachnospirales; family WRAX01; genus WRAX01. The sequence continues at coordinate 7,767 of WQSI01000024.1, read as the reverse complement.
CCTGTAGCACCGCCCTGCACGCCCTCTTCCGCAGGCTGAAAAATAATTTTTATTTTGCCTGAAAGCCCGCCTTTTAGCTCTGACAGCAACTTTGCAATGGCAAGCCCAACGGCTGTATGCCCATCATGGGCGCAGGCATGCATAACACCTTCATTAACCGAGGAAAAACCCTGGTTTTGAGGGAAATGGTTGGGGGTGTCTGCCTCTTTAATGGGCAGGGCATCCATGTCAACCCTAATAGCCACAATATTGCCAGGTTTGCCTGTGTCCAAAACCCCAACAACAGCGGTTTTGCCGCCTTTCATTTTGTCGAAATATTCCTCAAAAGCCCCTTGGGATTTTGCCCGTGACATTTCTGCCAACAAAACCTCATCAGAAGGCGAGTTGAGCATCACCCCGCCATCCATTGCGTCTTCGCCCAGGATAATTTCATATCCAAATTCCTGTAAATTTTTAGCAACAATTGACGCTGTACGAAACTCTCTAAAGCCTAGTTCGGGATACCTATGAAAATCCCTTCGCCAGTGAATTAGCCGTTCTTGCACATCTTTAGCCATTTCTGTAATTTTGCTGACCATACGCACCAACTCCTATTTTTTCTGCAATTATAACATTTTTAGCTATTCTCGTCAATATGCACTTGCCTTTTATGTTCCGTTGATATATAATGTTAAGCGTAATCAAGAAGGAGGGAAGGCATGAAGCATCCAATACAATACATGATTTTTGACGAACAACTTAATATAGTAGAAAGTAGCCCGCCTTCTGCGGCTGTTTTTGGCGACCTGGGCGATAAAGGTGGGCATTTTGAGGCATTTTTAAGCACCTGCCCGCCATTTCAACCTTGCGGAACATCTTCCAGGGAGAAGCTGGAGCGGTCTTTGGCAGACACATTTTCGGAAGGTAGCCGCAGTTTGGAGTGGGTCTTTTTGTCCGATGATGAAGGTGGAGAGGTTGCTGGCAAAATGACCCTTACACCTGTTGTTTTAGGGGATAAACCCTTTGTAATTGCTCACAACCAAGCCCAAGACCAAAAAACGCCAGAAGATATTTTAAACACAGAAACTAACCAGCTGATGCAACATATTGTGGAAACTTCACCTTTGCCCTGTGTTGTTTTTGACGATAATCTCCAGGTTTTGAAAGTTAACCGCGCTGCCCTGCAAATGCACGATTTACCTAATGAAAAAGCGTATCAAGAGCTGTTTTTTGAGTTTTCTGAGCCTATACAGCCTTGCGGCACGCCAGCAGATGTTAAACTGGCAGAATCATTCGCGGATATTTTTGCAAATGGCAAAGGTAAGCTGGAATGGATGCACAGAAACCGACACACAGGGGAGCCTATACCTGTAGAGGTTACAGCAGAGGTTGTTCAAATAGGTGACAAGCCCAGGGCTTTGATTTATGACAGGGATTTGCGGGATTTTTATAAGCTAAAGGAATCGGAAGAGCGGGTGCGCAATAGACTTAAAACCATTATGGATGCCTCCCCTCTCGTTTGCTGTGTTTACGACAGCGAAGGCAATATTTTAGAGGTTAGCAGAACAGGAACAGAGCTTTTCGGGTATGATTTCAGCGATTCTACCTTTGATGATTTTTATGGTGTTTTCCTAGATGGAAAAGAAGAAAGGCGGGCAGCATCAAAGGAGATTGTGGAGGGCATAATTGCGGCAAACCAGAAAGTTGTTGTGCCAGAGCGGATTTTAAGACATAAAGACGGAACACTTATACCCTGCGAAATAACCGCTATACCTGTTGTTTTAGATGGCAAAGACCATGTTATAACCTTTACCAAAGACCTAAGAGATGAGTATAAACTGAGAGAGGTTCACGAACAAGCCCGTATGAGGCTAGAAGCCATCTTGGACACATCTCCCCTTTTGTGCAGTGTTTACAACCAGCAGGCAGTGCCTATTTACAACAGCAAATCTGGTCTTGAGTTTTACGGCTTTAAAGACGAAGCCGATTTAGCAGAAAATTATAATAAAATTTTTCCTGAATTTCAACCAGACGGTACAAACACATCGGAATTTGCCACCAAAAAAATTATAGAAGTTGCCAACACCAAAGAAAAGTCGGTGGAATTTATAACCCTGCAAACTGTTTTGGGAGAGCCAATCCCTTGCGAGATAACCCTTTCGCCAATTGACTTTAACGGGGAGCTACATGTTCTTGCCTGCACCAGAGATTTGCGGGAACAGCACAAACTTAAAGAAATGCACGCAAAGAACCACGAGTGGATGATGGCCATATTAGATTCGTCCCCTTTTATGTGTGCCGTTTACAACGAAGATTATGAATGTGTTGAAGTTAACCAGGCGGCGGCAAACTTATTTGGTTTGCCATATCCCCGCATGTTTTGCGAACGCCTAGACCTGTTGATGCCAGAGTTTCAGCCCTGCGGAACAAATTCCCATGAAAAGATGATAGAGGTGCTGAAGCTTGCCATTGACCACGGCAGCCATTCTCTTGAATGGATGTACCAAAACCTGGATGGAAGCCCAATCCCCTGCGAGGTGTACCTGACCCCAGTTACAATCCACGACAGAACCTTTGTTATCGAATATACCAACGATATGCGAGAGCAAAAAGCCATGCTAAATGCATTGCAAAATGCTTTTGAAAAAACCCTTGTAGCAGAAGCGGCTGAGAGAAGCAACAAAGCAAAAAGCCGATTTTTAGCCAGGATGAGCCACGAAATTCGCACACCTTTGACAGCAATTTTAGGGATTTCTGAAATGCATTTACAGGGTCAAAATCTTCCACCTCAGCTAGAGAAATCTTTTATTAAAATTCACAATTCCTCTAACCTGCTTTTGGGAATTATAAACGACCTTTTAGACTTTTCAAAAATCGAATCTGGTAAAATGGAGCTTAGTAACCACGAATATTGTGTAGAAACTTTAATTGCCAGTGTGGCGCATATGCACACAGTTTACATTGGCAGCAAAGGCATTAAATTCATCATTAATGTAGATGAAAACTTGCCTACAAACTTAATTGGAGATTCTTTGAGGGTTGAGCAAATTGCAATTAATTTGCTTTCTAACGCCTTTAAATACACCGAGGAAGGCACGGTGGAGCTTCAGGTTGATTTTGAACCTGATGACTGCGACGACTGCATTATTTTGATTATCACCGTAAAAGATACAGGCGTTGGAATGACAGAAGAACAGCTTAATGATATTTATGAAGAATATGCCAGGTTTTATAAACATGATACGCATATCGTCAGCGGAACTGGGCTTGGTATGCCCATTGTTGCCACCCTTGCCCAGCTGATGAACGCCCATGTAGGGGTGGAAAGCCAGTACAGGGTTGGCACTCAGGCTTCTGTCCGCATACCTCAAAAGGTGTATGGCACAGGTGTTTTGGGCGAAAAAGCGGTAAAACGCTTACAGCGATTTGAAACCACAAGCGTTAGCAATGTGGAGCAGTTTAAGCTGCCCCGAGAGCCAATGCCTTATGGCAGGGTGCTGGTTGTTGATGATGTAGATGCTAATTTGTACGTGGCGCGGGGGCTTTTAGCTTTTTATGACCTGCAAATCGAAACCTGCGAAAGCGGTTATGCCGCTGTTGAGAAGGTTAGAGACGGCAATGTTTACGATATAATTTTTATGGACCATATGATGCCTGGCATGGACGGCATCCAAACCCTGGGGGTGCTACACGAAATGGGTTACACCGCCCCAATTGTGGCTTTAACCGCCAACGCCCTAATTGGGCAGTCTGAAGAGTTTATAAGGGAAGGATTTGACGAGTTTTTATCAAAGCCTATTTCAAGGAAAAATTTACATTCGGTGCTTCTTAAATTTGTGCGGGATAAACAGCCCGCCCACGTTATCGAAGCCGCCAGAGCCGAAATTAATGGAAAAAACCGCAATGAATTTGACCCGCAAAACGGCAGTGGTCTGCAAAACAAACTGCGGTCAGATTTTGCAAAGAAGCAAGGCAACGCCTTTGCCGAATTAACAAATTTCATTGAAACGGGGGATTTTAAGAGTGCCCATTTGTTGGCTCACAGCCTAAAGGGGTTGGCGGGGCTTATGTATGAAAGCGATTTGGCGCAAGCCGCCGCCAAATTGGAGCAAAGTTTAAGTAAAGGGACAGCCCCCGATGCCCATGATATTACCAAGTTTGAAGATGAACTTGCTTTGGTGCTGAAAGACATCGGTGATGTTAAAAGCCAGACAGAAAAAGACGTGTCTACGGTGTTAAGTGAGTTGCAAGGGTTGCTGCAACAGCGCAAATCCAGTGCCGCGGACATGTTAGAGCCTTTGCGGCAGATACCAGAAGCCGCAATCCTTGTTCATCAGGTGGAGAAGTTTGATTTTAAGGCGGCATTAGCAAGCGTCGCCGCTCTTCAAGATATTTTGTAAATATTGGCTGTAGGGGCGCGCATTGCGCGCCCTCTGTCGGGCAAACGTACCCTTCATCAACATTACCTTTGTCGGATAACGGGCGCGCAATGCGCGCCCCTACCACCATTTATCAAAATATCTCCCCCGCAAAACATTTTTGCATTAGGGATTTGTATAATAATTCCAGCTTACCAAGCCCATGTTGCATTTGGGCTTTGGATTTTTCGACCTGCCGTACGAAGTCCGCGAATCGGTGTTGGAGTTCTAAAGGCGCATCGAATATTTTTTCCTTATGCACGATATTTCTATTTAGTGTTGGTACGCCCGACCCCTCCACAAATCTCTCCAGACGAAAGAACAGCACAAGGTAAGCTAAATAGGCAATGTTGTTATCGTAAGTTTCAATCGAAAACAGCGTGGTGTTTAATGGCCAATAAGGTTCTTCAACGCAATAAACCTTACCAATTGTACCCGACCTTCCTGTGACTATTCCTTTGGCTGTTATTTTTGGTTCACCATGGTATCCCAAAATACCATTTGAACCATATACAGGAATTTTACCATTTTTATCCCTAGCTCCATTGGGTAAATCAAATCCCCTTTGTAATTTAACTATATCTACAAAGTTTTTGGCGGGCAACTTTTTGGGATTTGTAATTGGGTCGCCAAACATATCCAAAAACTTCACCTTAACGAGTAAATCCATCTTTGCAATCTGCGCTTTGCGTTTTTCGATAAGAGCGGAGGCTCGGTCTAGCGCATCTGCGATTTTCTTCTGCACATCCACAGGCGGTAGAGGTATCTGGAGTGACTTGATTATTGTTCCAGATATATTAGGCTGCGCTCCGCCAACACCTAAACCAATGAGCTTTGGTTTAATGCTTGCAAAGTAGTAATATAGAAATTGTGGAGAATATTTATCTGTTGGCAACAAAGCGGCACAGGCTTGGTTCGTTGTTGCATCTATTTTCAGTATAGAGCAAGCTCCAATCGTAGCCCCATACATTGCCAGCAAAACAGTATTCTGCGGAAATAACTTGGCACTACTATTTTCTAAGCCATAATCTGTTATATATTCTTCAGCTTCAGACAAATACATGGATTTTAAGTCCCCAGTTTTTATCCAAGGGTGCAGAGTGTTTCCTAACCAGTTTTCACGCACACCTCTTGAGGGCGTTCCGCCTGATGTAACTGTTATTACATCCCCCAGCCGCACCATATCCCATTTACTCACTCACTCCACACCCCTCAACACCACAACCCATCAGCAAAATCTCCATAATACCCCATGACACCATTCTACCACGTCACCACCCAAAAAACAAGCCTTAACCGCAAAAACTCGCTTTTGTATAATTTTCTGTTATTAACTCAAAATAAATCTCTGGAGGCGGTGATATGTTTGGGCTTGCAATTGCACCTGTGTTGATTTGCGCGGTTTATATGTACATTCGCGATAAATATGAGCATGAGCCTTTTAGATTGCTTTTTCTTGGGCTTTTGGCGGGGGCTGTTATCACATTTCCTATTATGCGCACTTCGGGATTTGTGGCGGGTTTTACCCCTGTGCTTGGGCAGGTGGGGGAGGCGGCTTTTACCTCGTTTTTTGTGGCGGGGCTTGTGGAAGAGGCTTTTAAGTTTGCCGCTTTGTATTTTTTGGTTTGGCGCAACCGCAACCTTAACGAGCCTGTGGATGGGATTGTTTACGCGGTTTTTGTATCACTTGGGTTTGCTATGGTGGAAAATGTGCTGTATGTTTTTCATCCTCAGATGGGCGGGTTGCAAACGGCGTTTATGCGGGCTTTGGTGTCTGTGCCTTCCCATGGGTTTTTTGGGGTGATTATGGGGTATTATTTTGCGTTGGCTAAATTTGAGGGGGAGAAGCGCGGGCGGTATATGGCGATGGCTTTTTTAGTGCCTTGGATTGTCCATGGGATTTACAACACAATGCTGCTGTCGGGGCAGGGTTGGCTGTTGATTGCTTTTGTGCCTTTCCTAGCCGTTTTCTGGTTGGATGGCTTCAAGAAAATAAAAAGCCACCTTGCAATTTCGCCTTTTAAAAAAGGTTTTTAAAAAAGTGCTTGAAAAAATTTCTAAGTTGGTGTATAATGGATTGATTGGACTTGCCAATGACTTTTTATGAGGTAGAGCATTATGGCAGAAACTGTTAGTTGCGGGGGTGTTGTGATACACAAGGGGCGTGTGCTTGTGTTGTATAAAAATCAAAGTCGGAAATATACTGGCTGGGTTTTGCCCAAAGGCACGGTGGAGGGCAAGGAAAATTTGCGCCAAACCGCTGTGCGGGAGGTGCGGGAAGAAGCCAAGGTTTTTGCCAAAATTTTAAAATATTTGGGAAACACCCAATATACCTTCCGCGGAGCTGCCGAAACAGTGGATAAAACCGTCCATTGGTACTTAATGTCTGCTGGTTCTCATTATTGCAGCCCTCAACACGAAGAGTATTTTTCTGATGCTGGCTTTTATAAAAAGCACGAAGCCTACCATTTGCTTAAATTTCAAGATGAAAAGCAAATTATCCTGCGGGCTTATGATGAGTATGAAATTTTGCGAAGGAAAGCCGAATCTAACAAGGCAATTCGCAGAAACAATAATTAAATAAAATTTTCAAGGGAGAGGTGCATATTATGCAAATCAAAAAGTACATTCACGACCACATGCCCTATTATTACAAAAGCGGCAGGGGTTTTGTTAAAAACAAAAAAAGTTGGTACAAAAACCCAGTTGTTATGACCATAGCCATTGTTTTGGGGGCGGCGTTGCTTGCTAGTCTTGTGGTTGGTCTTGTAAAATGGCTGAAAAGAGATGACGATATTTTGGATGACGATTGGTTATTGGAAGATGATGATGATGTTTTCATGTATCCAACTGACAGCGAATTTGCTGACGAAGAGCAGTAATATTAATCCCCCGCAGACTGCTTTGGTTTGCGGGTTTTTTGTGTGGAGGTGTTTTTTTGTACAAAGCTGACGAGGTTGATATAATCGTTATTGGGGCAGGTCATGCTGGTTGTGAGGCGGGGCTTGCGGCGGCTCGTATGGGTTGCTCTGTTAAGGTTTTTGCTATAAATTTGGATTCTGTTGCCATGATGCCCTGCAACCCCAACATTGGCGGCACTAGCAAGGGGCATTTGGTGCGGGAAATTGATGCCCTTGGAGGGGAGATGGGCAAAAATATTGATAAAACTTACATTCAATCCCGCATGTTAAATTTAGGGAAAGGCCCTGCCGTCCATTCTCTTCGCGCCCAGGCAGACAAGCACCGATATTCCGCAGAAATGAAGTCTACTTTAGAAAACACCCCAAACCTGCAACTAATCCAAGCAGAGGTGATAGATGTGGTAGGGGCTGATATTGACTGCCCCAGTCCGCTAAATGCGGTAACGGCA
>WQSI01000023.1 GCA_009787945.1 Defluviitaleaceae bacterium | reverse complement strand
ATGGGCGAAGCCACTCCCATGGTGAGATATGTGAAGGATGTGAAAGTTTATGATTGAGCAAATCAAGGGGGCATTAACCCCCTATGGCTCTAAACTAAAAGAAATGGGGAAATCTCTTTGACATTGTTGGTTTAGAAGCAAAGATTAAGGAGCTGACCCAGAAAACCTATGAGCCAGGCTTTTGGGATGACGGCAATACCGCTCAACAGGTTTTAAAGGAAACTAAGGAAATCAACTTTAAAGCGGAGGGCTTCCGCAAGATAGAGCGGGCTTTTGAAGAAGCCCTTGTTTTGATTGAGCTTGCCCAGGAAGAAGGGGAAGAAGGGCTTTTTGATGAAATTAAAGAGCTGTCAGATAGGTTTTTTGCTGACTTTGAAGCCTTTTCCACAGCTATTTTGCTAAGTGGGGAATATGACAATAACAACTGCATCCTATCCCTTCACGCAGGAGCGGGAGGAACAGAGGCATGCGACTGGGTTGCCATGCTTTTGCGTATGTACACCCGCTGGGCAGAAGCCAAAGGCTATGAAGCCAACCTCCTTGACTATTTAGATGGGGATGAAGCTGGCATTAAGTCTGCTACCCTAGAAATTATCGGTCATGCCGCCTATGGTCATTTAAAGTCCGAAGCTGGTGTTCACCGCCTTATCCGCCTTTCCCCCTTCGACACAGCAGGGAAGCGGCACACCAGCTTTGCTTCCTGCTCTGTTTTACCAGAGGTGGAAGATGATGGCAAAGTGGAAATTAGCCCAGAAGATTTACGGGTGGACACTTACCGAGCCAGCGGGGCGGGAGGTCAGCACGTTAACAAAACCGACAGCGCAATCCGCATAACCCACCTGCCCACAGGAATTGTTGTCCAATGCCAAAACGAGCGTAGTCAGCATAAAAACCGCGACGCAGCAATGAAAATGCTCCGCGCCAAGCTGTTAGAGCAAAAAATGCAGGCGCAATCCGAAAAAATCACCCAATTGCGGGGGGATGTTAAGGAAATTAGCTTTGGCGGGCAGATACGAACATATACCTTTCACCCATACAACCTAGTTAAAGACCACCGCACAAACGCAGAAGCGGGGAATGTAAACGCTGTAATGGACGGCGCTATTGATAATTTTATCAGCGGGTATTTGCATTGGTTTAACAGCGGGAGGTAGATAATGAGAAAGTTCGGGGTTTTAGGGCTTTTGTTGACGTTGGTCTTGGCGGCTTGTGTTTTATAATGAGGTCGAGTTTAAGACCGTTGTAACCGATTTTTGTTTGTGACAAAACAGGTGAAATTAGAGGTGTTGAGCGGTGATGCTTTTTACAGAACGGCTAAAAATCATACCCCTTACTGTGGACCAAATGGTGACATGGGTCGAGGATGCGTCAGTTTTGGGGCATCAGCTTGGCTGTCATTTGCAACCTGTGGGGCATCTTGCCCATTTTGTGCGCAAGCAAGCCCATAAAGCACTTATGGCGGGGGATGATTGGAGATTATGCGCCATCTGGCTTATTATCCGCGCAGATGACCGCCTTTGTGTTGGTTCTTGTTCTTTTAAAAATTTGCCAGACTTGGGGCGTACCGTGGAAATTGGTTATGCCCTTAATGATGGGTTTGAAGGGCATGGATATATGACAGAGGCGATAAAAGCCGTTTGTGAATGGGGCTTGGCTCATCCTAATGTATATATGATAAAGGCAGAAACGGAAACTTTCAACAAAAAATCAGAAAATGTGCTTAAAAAAGTTGGGTTTGCCCTGTTTAGGCAAGGGGAAACAAATTTGTGGGGGCTGTCCAGTGCAGGAAGTTCAAATAACAGAAAAGGAAGCAGGGCAACGGCTAGATAAATTTGCCCATAGACATTTAGGAAAGCCGCCTAAAAGCTTTGTGCAGAAGCTGTTGCGCAAAAAATCCATTACAGTTAACGGCAAAAAAGCGGATGGAGCGCATTTGCTGATTGTTGGGGATGTGGTGCGGCTTTTTGTGTCTGAAGAAACTATTAATAGGTTTGCTGCACCTGTGAAAACCTTCCCAAAGGGCGAGGTTGACATTATCTACGAGGATGACCATGTTATTTTGGTTAACAAGCCTGCAAATTTGCTGACCCAGCCAGATGCGCCAGGGGGCGACAGCCTAGTGGGGCGGCTTAGGCAAGAAGGCAACGGCTTTCAGCCTGTGACCGTAAACCGCCTTGACAGAAACACAACAGGGCTTGTTATTTGTGCTAAAACCCTAGCATCTGCCCAGGTTTTATCTGAATTAATGGCTGACCGCAAAATACAAAAAATTTATATGGGCGTTGCCAGCGGCAAAATTGCGGAGGAAATGACTTTGCGAGGAACCCACACCAAAGACAAAGCCCGCAATGTCGTAAGCATAACTGATGGTGAAAAGGGCAAAGATGCCCACACCCACATTATCCCTCTGAAATATGATGCCGTAAAAGATGCCACCCTGCTAGAAATTCATTTACACACTGGGCGAAGCCACCAAATACGCGCCCATTTGCAAAGTATTGGTCATCCCCTTCTAGGTGATGTTAAATATGGCGGTGTCAAGGCTGCGGGGCGGCAGCTGCTACATGCCCACCGCATAATTTTCCCTGTTATGGGCGGCATTTTATCCCATTTATCAAACAAAACTTTCACAGCTCCCCTTCCTTTCGATATTAGAAGTTTCCTCTAAAGCGGCAATGGCAGTTTTATGTATTCTCTGCACTTGCATTTCGCTTAAATCGGCACGTTTTGCAATCTCCTTCCATGTTAAACGGCAGATATACCGCCAGATTATCACCGCCTTTTGCGACGCGGCTAAACCATTGGCAGATTGGAGAATTTGCCATTCTAACCTGGTTAGCTCCCCAACAGCCCCATCCAATGCCTCCTCCGCCTCTATCACCTTTACAGTCAAATCCTGCCCTGCGTGAACATTTCGGCTGTTTTGCACCCCAAGCCCTAAAGTTCCGCTTCTTGGGCTTGTCTGCTTATACCGCAAATGTTCAAGACGTTCAGCAAGCTTTTGCACCTGCTTATCCATTGTAAAAGTCCTTGACATATTATCTTTCGTCATATTAGTAACCCCCATATAAATATTAATATATCTAATATTACTATGACAAGCCCGCTTTGTCAAGGCTTTTTTAAAATAGATTTGACAAGCTTTCCTGTATATGCTATAATCGGCGTAAACAAAGGAATTTCTAGGAGGACAAAATGGGAAGAGCTTTGATTATAGGGGCTGGCGGCGTTGCCAGTGTTGCTGTTGCCAAATGCGTGCAAAACAGCGAAGTTTTTAGCGAGCTTATGATTGCAAGCCGCACAAAGGCAAGATGTGACGAGCTTGCTGAAAAATGGGGCGGCAAGGGTGTTAAAATCACCACCGCTCAGGTGGATGCAGACAATGTGCCTGAACTTGTAGAGCTTATCAAAAGCTACAAGCCAGAAATTGTAATAAACCTTGCACTGCCTTACCAAGATTTGACAATTATGGATGCTTGCCTTGAAACGGGTGTGCATTATCTTGACACGGCAAATTATGAGCCTAAGGACACAGCCAAATTTGAATACAAATGGCAGTGGGCTTACCATGATAGATTTAAGGAAGCGGGGCTTATGGCACTTTTAGGAAGCGGCTTTGACCCTGGCGTTACCCAGGTTTTCTCTGCTTATGCCATGAAGCACCATTTTGACGAAATCCATCAAATTGACATTTTAGATGCAAATGGCGGCGACCATGGCTACCCCTTCGCCACCAATTTTAACCCAGAAATTAACATCCGCGAAATAACCAGCAATGGGCGTTACTGGGAGAATGGGGAGTGGATTGAAACCAAGCCTTTAGAGATTAAGCGGGAGTATGACTTTGCTGAAGTTGGCAAAAAAGACATGTATCTGCTGTACCATGAGGAGCTTGAAAGCCTTGTTAAAAACATCAAGGGGCTGAAGAAAATCCGCTTTTTTATGACCTTTGGACAAAAATATATTACCCACCTAAATGTCCTTGAAAATGTGGGCATGACAAGCATTGAGCCAATTGACTTTAATGGGCAGAAAATTGCTCCAATTGAGTTTTTAAAGGCAGTGCTGCCAGACCCAGCCAGCCTTGGCCCGCGCACCCACGGAAAAACCAATATCGGCTGCATTTTCCAAGGCATTAAGGACGGCAAGCCAAAAACCTACTACCTTTACAACATTTGTGACCATCAGGAGTGCTATAAAGAGGTTGGCAGCCAAGCCATTTCCTACACCACTGGCGTGCCAGCCATGATTGGCGCGGCGCTTATGATGAAAGGAACTTGGAAAGGCGAGGGCGTTTTTAACATGGAAGAAATGGACCCAGACCCGTTTATGGAAATGCTGAACAAATGGGGCTTGCCATGGCGTGAGTGCTTTGACCCTGTTTTGGTTGATTAAAAATATTCCAATTTTTTTAAATTTTGTTTGACATATGCATATAGTTGTGATATAATGTGTTTTTGTAAATCCTTGCTCGTCACAATGAAGATGGCGGGCTTATCTCAAAAGGAGGTGTATTTTATGCACAAATATGAAATGGGTATCATTTTGCTTCCAACCATGGAAGAAGAGGCCATCAAAGCTGAACATGACTTGATTTTAGAGTTGCTAGAGCGTTTTGGCGGCGTGATTGAGAAGGTGGACAATTGGGGACGCCGTAAGCTTGCTTATGAAATCCAAAAGCTGAACGAAGGGCATTATTGCTTCTTTTACATGGATGCTCCGCCAGAGCTTCCTGCGCAAATGGAGCAACGTCTGCGCATCCGCGAAAACGTCATGCGTTTTATGATTATTCGCCGTGAAGATTTGGAGAAAGCTCCAAAAAATGCAGCTGTAGCCCCTGCACAGGCTTCTGCTCCCGCTCCAGTAGCGGTAGAAGAAGTGGTTGCTGCCACTGACGAAGCGTAGAGAGTTGAGGTGACTGTTTATGAATAAAGTCATTTTAATGGGCAGGTTAACCCGCGACCCCGAACTTCGTTATTCTAATGCGGCAGAGCCTATGGCTTTTGCCCGTTACACTTTGGCTGTTGACCGCGGTATCAGCCGTGAAAAAAAGGACGCAGGCGCACAGTCTGCCGACTTTATCAACTGCACCTGTTTTGGGCGCAATGCGGAATTTGTTGAGAAATATTTCCGCAAAGGGCAGATGGTTAGCGTTGTTGGGCAGTTGCAAGTGCGCAGTTATGACGACCAACAAGGGCAACGCCGCTGGGTGACAGAGGTTTTAACCAACGAGCATCATTTTGCCGAATCCCGCGCAAGCTTTGAAAACAGAGCAGGCGGCGGTGGATATGACCAAGGTCATGGCGGTTATAATAGCCAGCCCCCAGCCCAAAATAGCAGACCACCACAACAGCAACAATCACAGCAGGCACAGCCGCCATCCGATTCTTTCTTTGAAATTGACAACACCTTGGATGATGACGACTTGCCATTCTAATTCCGTGTAATAGGAGGAACATATTATGACCCATCAAAAAAGACGTGGACGCAGAAAAAAGAAAATTTGCGTTTTCACCGCTGAAAAAATAACCTATATTGATTATAAGGACACTGCACGCTTGCGCAAATTTATGTCCGAGCGCGGCAAAATTTTGCCAAGACGTGTTTCTGGCAACTCCGCCAAGGCGCAAAGAAAGCTTACAACAGCTATCAAACGCGCAAGACATATGGCTTTGTTACCATATACTCAAGACTAAAATTTCAATCCCCCGTTTATGGGGGATTTTTTATTTTACGTTTAAGGCAAATTTATTATTGATAAACGATAAATAATACTTGACAAACGATGTGTCCCATGTTACAATGATAACATCAAATAGAAAAGAGGTGTATTTTATGCAGAAAACAAAAGATTTTGCTAAAATTTGCGGTGTTGTGCATGTGGTGTTGAATGTTTTCCTCATCCTTTGGCTGGTTATTATTGCCGTTTTCATTTGGGATGGGATGTCGGGTCAATATCCCTGGGCACCAGTGTATTTTGTATTCACCATAATGCGCGTATTAATGGGCGTGGATGAGGGTCAACCTATTATAGTCAACATAGTGGGAGAGGTTTTGATATTTCTCAGCATTTTATACATGCGTGATTTGTTCAAGCATTTGCGCCAAGGAGAATCCCCCTTTAGTGAAAGGGTTTTGCGGGTCATTAAGTTGCTTGCGGGCGTGGCTTTTATAAACTTTATATTCGATTTAAGTTTACCACGACTGTTTTTCGCCTTAGCTATGTTGTCTTTACATGTAATTTTTAAGCATGGTCTTGTTTTGCAAGACGAAGCTGACCAAACTTTGTAGGGGGTGGATATATGGCTATAATTCTGCGCCTGGACAGGGTAATGGCAGACCGCAAAATGTCCTTAAACGAATTGGCGAAGCAGGTGGGAATTTCCAACGCAAATCTCTCCAATATAAAAACAGGGAAGATAAGTGCCATTCGTTTTACCACCCTAAACGCTATTTGTGACGTTTTGGATTGCCAACCAGGGGATATTTTAGAATATCGAAGGGTCGAAAATTAAAAAAACCCCCTTAATGGGGGATTTTTTTACGCGCCTGCGGTGTCGGCTTCTCCGCCTTCTGCTTCTTTAAGCTTCTCAAGGAAGTTGTTCATTTGAACCACAAGTTCATCAACTTTGTCTGCGCCAAAGCCATGTACTTGGCAGGCTTCTTCCAGGGTTTCGTGCTGTGCTGCACCGCAACCAAAGCAGTGCATACCATTTTGCATTAAGAACATTGCCAAACGGCGGTCGGTGCTGATAATTTCAGCAATAATCATGTTTTTGTTAATCATTATCTATTCCTCCATATCCTGATTGTTTTATTTTTGGTGATTATAAACAAATTTACATAAACCCCACAACCATGCCATCACTATCCATCGTAGGGGCGCATATTATGCGCCCGTTGCTGGACAAACGTATTCTACACCATTTTCACCTTTGTCGGACAGCGGGCGCATAATATGCGCCCCTACAGGGTGTTGCGTAAGCAACTTCTTCCACGGTTATGGGTTTGCATAAGCCGCATTATGCCAAATAACAAAGCTTCTTGAGATGCTTTTAATTCGCGTTCTGCTGACATTCCACACCTCCGTATTATCTTATAATCCCGATACGGTTTAAAGGCCAGTAGGAAAATGCTGCCCGCCCTAAAATGTTCTCTTCTGGGATAAACAGGTTTTCCCAAGGCTGCCAGCCAAGGCCGCGGCTGTCTTTGCTGTCGTTACGGTTATCCCCCATGACAAAAAAATGACCCTCTGGGATTTGGAAGCTTTGGTTCTCTAGCCAGTTGTGCGGCTCTTCCTTTAAATACCATTCATCTTCAGGCATTGCGCTTCCGTTGATAAACACCTGCCCGCCTACAATGTCCACCTGCTCTCCAGGCATGCCAACAATACGTTTGACATAGAGAACATCCTCCCCATCAGGGGATTCAAACACAATTATATCAAGCCTTTCAGGCTCTGAAAAAGTGTAGGACAAGCGCCAAGCAACAAGGCGCGTGTTGCTCATAATAGTGTTTTCCATAGAGCCTGTAGGCACAGTGGCGTTAACAATTATCACGCTGTTGATAAAAGTTGCGGCGATAATTGCCACAGCAATAAGTATCACCCAAGACAAAATCTCCCGCACCACCGACCTGGGCTTTTTTTCATCAGCTTCCATGTGACACCCCCTCATTGTATCATTATATCATTACGTAATTTTATTATACAACAACCACAAATAAATTACAAGACTTTTCACTAAATAAAAACCGATTTATTTTGTCGGAATAAAAAACTGAGGGCGGTATCACCATAACCCTCAGTTAAGACCGTAGACAAACCCTCCAAACCCGTCATCCCGCGCTTGACGCGGGAACCCATCAGCAATAACATGCCCCTACAGTAATGGGCTAGGAATGACATATGAGATTGCGGGTCAAGCCCGCAATGACGAGTTTGGAGGGTTTTTTATTAGATTGATTTAGCTATTCGGATTAGGGTTTGGTGGGCTTCGTCTAAATTGTCATATAGGCTACTAAGGGTTAGTGCATAGTGTAAATCGTTGATGCGAAATGTCAGTTTTCCGTCAGCAAAAGATGCCAGACTGCCGTTAATATCGACGTATTCTGTATTTTCACCAAGCTCCCATGTAATTTCGTTGTGAAAGTGAATTATGGTCAAATTGAATGTATCGTGGGCTTTGTGGAAGTTTATGGATATATCACGGCTGGCATTTCGGTTGTTGGCGTTTCGGCATGGACAAATATTGAAAATTGCTTGGTAAAATTCAAAGCCTTCAGGCAAATAAGTTGGTAGAGGTGCGTGGGGATTGGCAAAAAGCGACAAAGCATAATCCAAATTGTCCATCGCCATCACGTCCATTAACACTCGTTCCTCACCATCAATTTCAACAACCACACGCTCTGTAGGCAGGATTTCGGTATGGAAAATACCTTGTGTTTGCGCCCATTGTATTCCCATTAAGATGCCACCGTCGTCGGTTTCGTGTGCTTCAAAATGAATGATGTAGTTTTCGCCTTCAATAATTCTGGTGTCCAAATGCCGCACAAGAGCGGGTATGCCAGCAAGGGCAACCACTGACAAGGATGTAATGGCAACAACTGCTGCAATGATAGCCGCCACAGGTCTTTTAAGTCTTCTGTTTTTATTCATAATAACTCGCTCCTCTTGTTTTAATCTTGTTTTGATATTTTCCAATTGCCTTTCCTTGTCCACCTCTGCCGAGGGGTCAAAAGCTTTGCACATTGCTAAAAATTCCTTATCGCTCATCTTTGTAAACCTCCTCAAAATATTTTCGCAGCTTGCCCATGGCACGATGGACTATAACCCCAACCTGAGATGGGCTAATCCCTAAAATCTCGCCTATTTCGCTATGTTTAAGCTCTGTTGCAAATTTCATAGATAAAATTTGACGTTCTTTGTCCTTTAAGCGGGCAAGGCATGACATTAGCTGCCTGTTTTTCTCGTTTATCACTGCAATTTCCTCTGGCTGCCCTTCTGGGCTTATCATGCCCACAATGGCATCTTCAGGGGCAAATTTGCGGTGTTTAATTTTACGAAGATGGTCTGTTACCGTGTTTTTGGCAATGGTTATAAGCCATGCTTCCATAGGGCGGGCTATGTTATATCTGTCAAAATTTTGTATTGCCTTGACAAATACATCACTGGTTAATTCTTCTGCGTCATGGTGGTTATTTAAGCGGTATGCAATATAATTATACACGCTTTTATGGTGGCGGTGGAACATAAGTTCCAAAGAATACGCCGTTTCTGTTTCTGTTCTGTTTTCATTTCTCACAGCGGTTTTTACAATTGTGTGAACCATGTTCCGCCTCCTCACATTTATTTTTTGTAATTGCTTGCAAGCCTTACACAATGGTATACGTTCAAGGGGGCAGACCATTAACAAAATCCCTCAAAAAACATTATAACACATTTTACATAGATTTTACATAAACTCTGTTTCAATTTGACAAAGAAGTGGTATTCTCTTATCAGAATAACAAATCAAATTAATCAAAAAGAATTTTGGAGGAATTAAAATGAAAAAGAGCTTAAAATGGATTTTAACAGCAGCGGTTGTGTGCGTTGCGGCTTTGCCCCTTGCGGCTTGCGGCGGAGATGATGCACCAACCACAACTACAGCGGCAACCAACCCGCCAACCAGCACCAATACACCGCCTGTAACAACTGCAACCGCCCAAGAAACAACAGCGGACACACCTGCTGTAACTGGTCAAATTGCGGTAATTGCTAGGGAGGAAGGCAGCGGAACGAGAGGGGCTTTTGTGGAAATTGTTGATGTAACCATTGAAGGTAATGACAACACCACCCAAGAAGCAGTTGTTGCTCCTGGTACTAGCATTATGATGACAACTGTTGCAGAAAACCCTTCTGCTATCGGATACGCCTCTACAGGTGTTGCCCTTAATGACGCTAGGGTTAGAGTTATTGACATTGACGGTGTTTCCCCAACTGTGGAAAACATGTTAAACGGTACATACCCAATCCAGCGCCCATTTATCATTGGTTACAATGTTGAAGATGGTTTAAGCCCTTTGGCGCAAGATTTTGTTGACTTTATCTTCTCTGCCCAGGGTCAAGAGGTTGTGGCAAACCGCGGTTATGTGCCTACAAGCCAAAATGCTCCTGATTTTGCAGGCGGTGGTTTAACTGGAACAATTGTTGTAAATGGTTCATCTTCTGTATACTCTTTAATGCAGCATCTTTCAGAGGCTTACCGCGAAATTAACCCAGATGTTACCATTGATGTCCATGGTGCTGGCACTGGTCACGGCATCTCTGCCGCTCGCGATGGTTTGGCTGACATTGCCATGTCAAGCCGCGATTTGCGGGAGAGCGAGCTTGAGTTTATGAGCTCTCTAAGCATTGCCATTGATGGCATTGCCGTAATTGTTAACCCAGACAACGACATTGAAAACCTAAGCCTTGCCGCAGTAAGAAATATTTTCCTAGGAGAGGTTGACACATGGGAAAACGCCCGTTAAGTTTTTATAAAGAGTTATTTGCAAAGATATTATTTGGAATAGCAGCCTCCGCCGCAGTTTTTGCGGTGGGGCTGATTTGCGTTTTCTTATTCAGCCAGGGGCTGCCTGCCATGGCTGAAATGGGAATTTGGCAGTTTTTAACTGGTACAGAGTGGCGGCCCACTTGGAACCCGCCTTTATACGGCATTTTACCAATGATTGTGGGGTCTTTATATGTAACAGCAGGGGCAATTTTGTTTGGTGTGCCAATTGGGATTTTTGCGGCGGTTTTCATGGCAGAAATGTGCCCTAAAGGGGTGTATCGCTTTTTAAAGCCTGCTATCAACCTGTTGGCTGGCATACCTTCTGTAGTTTTTGGGTATTTTGGCATGGTAATACTTGTGCCCTTTGTGCGGGAAAATTTTGGCGGAACAGGTAACAGCATCCTAACCGCCTCCATCCTTCTAGGGATGATGATTTTGCCAACGGTTATAACCATATCAGAATCTGCCATGCGGGCTGTGCCTCGCCATATTTATGAAGGGGCTGTGGCTCTTGGAGCAAGCAGAGAGCGCGCTGTTTTCTTCACTATTTTACCTGCGGCAAAGTCTGGTGTTATGGCGGCGGTGGTTTTAGGTGTTGGACGCGCCATTGGGGAAACCATGGCTGTTCGGATGGTAGCAGGCAACCAAGCCATTTTGCGCGCACCTAATGAATTTTTAATGGGGGTGAGAACCATGACCTCAAATGTGGTGCTAGAGCTTGGTTATGCCTATGGCGACCACCGAGCCGCCCTAATAGCCACTGGTGTTGTGCTATTCGTCTTTGTTATGATTATTAATGTGCTGTTCTCGCTACTTAAAAAGAAAGAGGGGGCAAGATAATGAAAATAATAAAAACCAAGAAAAAGCCCCTTGATTTGATTTTGCTGTTGTTTACATGGCTTGCCATTGCCGCCACTGTGGCTGTTCTTGTTATGGTTGTGGGTTATGTGCTGATGAATGGTGTGGGGTATATCCGCCCATCACTATTTGCTTGGAACTTTACCACGGAAAACCAATCCCTTATGCCCGCCATTATGGGCACACTGATGATTGTAGGGCTTGCCCTTATTGTTGCAGTTCCTCTCGGGGTTGGCTCTGCCATTTATCTTGTGGAATATGCAAGGCGGGGGAGCATCTTCGTTAAAATCGTCAGAACAATGACAGAAACCCTTGCGGGGATACCCTCTATCGTATATGGTCTTTTCGGCTTTATCTTTTTCGGTGTGTTTCTTGGTTGGGGTTTATCCTTATTATCAGGGGCTTTAACTGTAACTATTATGATACTGCCCCTCATTATGCGGGCAACAGAAGAAAGCCTGAAATCTGTACCAGACAGCTTCCGAGAAGGCTCTTTCGGGCTTGGGGCTGGGCGTTTGCGCACTGTTGGGCGTATCGTCCTTCCTGCGGCTATGCCTGGCATTTTAGGCGGGGTTATCCTTGCCATTGGGCGCATTGTGGGGGAAACTGCCGCCATCATCTTCACCCTTGGGAATGTGGCGCGGATGCCTAACAATTTGTTTGATACTGGTCGAACCTTATCCGCCCATATGTACGCCCTTGCCAACGAAGGCACTCACCCAGGGGAAGCCCATGCAACGGCGGCTGTGCTTTTGGTTGTGGTTATTTTAGTAAATGCGCTAGCATCATTTGTAACAAAATTTATAAGGGGGCGGGCATAAAATGAAAAAACTTGCTATAGAAAATGTAGATTTGTGGTATAATGATTTCCAAGCCCTAAAGGGCATAAATATGGATATAGAGGCGAAGAAGATAACCGCCTTTATTGGTCCTTCTGGCTGTGGAAAATCCACCTTAATTAAAAGCCTTAACCGTATGAATGATTTGGTTGAAGGCTGCAAAATAACAGGGGATATTAAGCTTGATGGGGAGAGCATCCTTGGCGGCACTGATGTAAACCAGCTTCGTAAGCGGGTTGGCATGGTGTTCCAAAAGCCTAACCCTTTTCCTATGAGCATTTATGACAATATTGCCTATGGCCCGCGAACCCATGGAGTGCGGAGCAGGGCTGCCCTTGATGAGATTGTAGAAAAATCCCTTAAAGATGCGGCTATTTGGGAAGAAACCAAGGACAGGCTGAAAAGGTCGGCTTTGTCTTTATCTGGAGGACAGCAGCAGCGTTTGTGCATTGCCCGCTCTTTGGCGGTTGAGCCAGAGGTGCTTTTGATGGATGAGCCAACATCAGCCCTTGACCCAATTTCAACAGCTAAAATTGAAGAGCTTGTCATCCATCTAAAAAAGTCATACACTGTGGTAATTGTCACCCATAATATGCAGCAAGCTACGAGAATATCTGACAGCACAGGGTTTTTCTTACTAGGTGAATTGGTGGAGTTTGGCAAGACCAGCGATATTTTTTCCATGCCAAAGGACAAACGTTGTGAAGATTATATTACAGGGAGGTTCGGTTGATGCGCAGTAGATTTGATAGACAGTTAGAGCAGTTAAATGACATGTTACAGGACATGGGCGCACATATTGAAAAGGCGATTGCCATGTCAAAACAGGCGTTAATTGAAAAAGACGCTGGGCTTGCAGGGCGGGTTGTGGAGCTTGAAGATGAGATTGACCAAAAGGAAAAGGACATTGAAGCCCTGTGCATGAAGCTTTTGCTTCAACAACAACCTGTTGCAAGAGATTTGCGTATGATTTCAGGCGCATTGAAGATGATAACAGATATGGAGCGCATTGGCGACCAAGCAACAGACATAGCCGAAATAGTCATTGAAGGCGACACCACCTTGAGTGAGGCTAAAAAAGGGCAGTTTACCAAAATGGCAGATGACACAATTAAAATGGTGGCTGGCAGTATCGAAGCCTTTGTAAAAAAAGATTTGCAAATGGCTAAAGATGTGATAAAATATGATGATGTGGTTGATGAGCTTTTTGACAGCATTAAAAGCGATTTAATTGAGCTTATCCGCACAGATGATGCCAACGGCGGGCAAATTTTAGACCTTTTGATGATTGCAAAATATTTTGAGCGTATTGGCGACCATGCCGTAAACATTGCAAGATGGGCAAAATATTCCATCACGGGAAGGCAGGCGCAATAAAACGCAAGAATTTATTGGGAGGTTACCGTGCAAAAAATTATATTGGTTGAAGATGATGACGACATTAGGGAAATTATCCTATATGCCCTGCGAGGGGCAGGTTTTGACGCCCACGGCTTTGAAAGCAGCCAGGGCGTTTTTAACCTTCCCACCCCCAACCTATATATCCTTGACATAATGCTGCCTGGTGAAGATGGGCTGTCTATTCTAAAGAAAATACGCCAGAACAGCTCTGTACCTGTTATGATGCTGACGGCAAAGGGAAGCGAACATGATAAAGTTAAAGGGCTTGACCTTGGGGCAGATGACTATGTCACAAAACCCTTTGGGGTAATGGAGCTTATCTCCCGCATTAAGGCTCTTTTACGGCGCAGTGGGGCTGGGTCAGCTTCAAAGGAGCTGTCTTACAAAAACATCCGTGTTGACCACGAAAGGCGGGTGGTTTTGGTAAGCGACCAGCCTGTAACCCTAACATTTAAAGAATATGAGCTGTTGCACCATTTAATGGTTAACCAAGGCATTGCCCTGGGGCGGGATAGAATTATAGAAACTGTCTGGGGTTATGACTTTGAAGGGGAAAGCCGCACTGTGGACATGCACATTAAAAGCCTGCGCCAAAAACTTAGGGAAGGCGGCGAGCATATCAAAACCATCCGCAATGTGGGCTATAAGCTAGGAGAATAGCTATGCAAAAACGTATTTACTGGAACTTTGTGCTATTAATTTTATTTTGTATACTTTTGTTAGCAAGCTCTTTTAGCTTGCTTTTTTGGAATGTGGCAAGACAAGGGGAAATGGATGCTATACGCGCCCAAGCCCATGCAATGGCAGGGCGGGAGCTAGACCAGGAAACCCGCATAACCCTAATTGGAGCAGATGGGGTTATTTTACACGACAGCCGCGGGGCAGAAGGCAGCCGCCAAGGGCGGGAGGAAGTTGTTAGGGCTTTTGCCTATGGAAGCGGCGAAGCTGTGCGGAACTCTTACACCATGGGCGGCGCTACATTTTATTACGCCATTGTAATGGCAGACGGCTCAATTTTGCGCCTATCCCGTCCCCTAAACACTTTGGGGGATGTTTTCACCACCACCATACCAATCCTTATTGCTATAACAATTGCGATTTTGCTCCTTGCCCATGTGGCAGCCCGCCGAATAATCCACAAAATTGTCCACCCTGAAATTGAGAAGCAATTGGCAACCCAAAAGCAGGCAGAAAAACAGCGCAGGGAGTTTTCTGCAAATGTTTCCCACGAGCTGAAAACCCCTTTAACCACAATAACAGCTCTTTCTGACATGATGGCAGGGGGCATGGTTAAGCCAGAGGACAGCGAGCGTTTTGCCCTGCGCATAAACGCCCAAGCTCAGCGGCTTGTTGGCATTATTGACGAAATAATTTCCCTTTCTGAATTTGATGAAGGCAAAGTGGAGCGGAATTTTACCCCTATTGACCTTTACAGCCTTGCCCAATCTGTTATCAACCATTTGCAAGACAAAGCCGACGAAAAGGGCGTGTCCATAACATTAGAGGGGGAACAGACCACCATAACAGCAAACCGCCGCCTTATGGACGAGCTTCTCTACAACCTGGTTTCCAACGCCATAAAATACAATAAAGAAGGCGGCTCTGTCACCATCTCCATAAATTCAGAAAAAATCTCCGTTGCCGATACAGGCATAGGCATACCAAAAGAGCATCACGACCGCATCTTTGAAAGGTTTTACCGCGTGGAAAAATCCCGCTCTAAAGCCACGGGTGGCACAGGGCTTGGTCTTTCCATCGCCAAACACATTGCAGAACACCACGGCGGAAAAATCTCGATAGAAAGCGCGGAAGGGGAAGGAACAACGATTACATATCACCTCCCACCTATGTGCGAATAACCATATATAATTTTACCCAACACCCCGTAGGGGCGCATATTATGCGCCCGCTGTCCGATGAAGGTGACGATAATGCAGAATACGTTTGTCCAGCATCGGGCGCATAATATGCGCCCCTACGATGGACAGTGATGCCGAAGCCAAGCGGGTTATGAAAGTCCTGTACCCTCACAATGTAGTTTTGTGGGTGCTTTCTTCTTGTGAAAATAACTGTATATAATTTTACCCAACACCCCGTAGGGGCGCATATTATGCGCCCGCTGTCCGACAAATGTTATGCTGATGTAGAATACGTTTACCCAGCAACGGGCGCATATTATGCGCCCCTACGGGGGGATGATGCTTGTTATTGGGAGGTTTAAAAATGGATACACGAATTAAACATCAAACGGAATTACTTACAAATTACTATGGCAATTATGATGAAGATGGGAGATTAGCTAACAAATGCAACTCCGTTGAATTTTTAACAACTATGCGTTATATAGAAAAATATCTATCATCAGGTGTAAAAGTATTGGAAGTTGGTGCAGGTACAGGGCGGTACAGCCGTGCCATTGCCGACAAAGGATTTGATGTTGAGGCTGTAGAACTTGTGCAGCAACACATAGATATTTTCCAGAAACAAATAACTCCGACTCAAAATATCCGTGTGCAACAGGGTAATGCGCTGGATTTACATATGTTTAACAACAATTTATTTGACATCACCCTTATACTGGGTCCCATGTATCATTTGTATACCACCGAAGATAAACGGCAATGTATCAGCGAAGCATTGCGTGTAACTAAACCTGGCGGTGTTGTATTTGTTGCATATGTTATTGCCGATGCCGCCATTATAGAAGATAGGTTTGTGCGAGGCTTATGGAAAATCGAAGATGAGCTGGACAACGGTCGTATAAATCCCCAAACTTTTGATGTGAGAAGTACCCCCGAAGATATTTTTGCACTAACTCGAAAAGAAAATATTGATTGCTTAATGTCAGGCTTTTCTGTTAATCGGCTGCATTATGTAGCAACAAATATGCTTAGCCGCATTTTGCGCAATGATATTATGGCAATGGACGATGATACATTCGAGTTATACTTGCGATACCATTATGCAGTATGCGAACGCCCCGACATGGTAGGAGTGACTGCCCATAGTTTGGATATTTTCCGCAAGTTGTAATTACATACTCATTCCCTAAACAGTTGACTTTACATTTCATAACCATAAATTTAACCCCACCAAACATTACATTAGGTGGGGTTAATACGGTCATTTTTTAGAAAAAATCTGAAAGAGCTATTTGTCTAAAACTTACCAGCAGCCTTTTTCGCAGCAATTACCGTGTTTTCCATTAGGATTGCACGGGTCATTGGGCCAACGCCGCCAGGCACAGGGGTAATGTAGCTGGCAACCTCTGCCACTGGGGCATAATCTACATCACCGCAGAGTTTGCCGTCATCACCACGGTTTATAGCAACGTCGATAACAACAGCCCCTGGCTTCACCATGTCAGCGGTGATAAGGTTTGGTTTGCCAACTGCCGCCACCAAAATGTCCGCCTGGCGTGTCATCGCGCCAAGGTCTGGGGTGCGGCTGTGGGCTATGCTTACTGTGGCATGTTTGTGCAGCATCAGCATCGCCATTGGCTTACCCACAATGTTACTGCGCCCAACAACTACGCAATGTTTGCCTGCAGGGTCAATGCCATGATGCTCCAAAAGGCGCATAACGCCATAGGGGGTGCAGGGGGCAAATGTAAAGTTACCATCCATAATCCGCCCAATGTTCTCCATGTGGAAAGCGTCTACATCTTTGTTTGGGTTGATGGCAGCAATAACCGCCTGCTCGTCATAACCCTTTGGCAAAGGCAATTGAACCAAAATGCCGTTAATGTCATCACGGTTGTTAAGCTCCTCAACCAAACTTAGAAGCTTTTCTTGCCCAACATCTGCTGCTAGGGTAAACTCTTCGCTTCTTATGCCGCACTCGGCACAATCTTTTTTCTTTCCATTAACATATACACGGGACGCAGGGTCGTCACCTACTATGACAACAGCAAGACTAGGGGTAAGCCCTAGCCTTGCAACCTCATCTTTAGTTTTTTCTTTTACAATAGCGGCAAATGCCTTGCCGTCTAAAATAACAGCCATTTCGACCTCCGTTATCCAACTTTTTCTAGCTTGGTCACGCGCTCTTCTAGTATTTTAATGCGCATTCCGTGTTGTTCTTTTTCAACTTCCAAAGCCTTATCCCAAATATCCCGAACTTTATCCAAAGCGAGGTTCACATAATCAAACATTGCCTCGACTTCTCTCTCTTGCTTAATTTCAAGCTTTGCTATAGCAAACGTCCTTTCAATCCCATGCCGCTATCGGTCAAAACGCCCTTACGCCCTCTGGCGACGGGCTTCCCTCTGCGCCATGGGTTTCAAGGTGCGTTTGCTATAAGATGCTACCATTTTCATCAGCACGCTTTTCCAAAGAAAACATTACTTTTTCAACAACACTTAAACGGTTATCTAACTGTTGTGTAATAGTTTTTAATTGCGCCACGTCTGATTTTAGTTCGGCTATAATTAGATAAGGGTTTTAAGGTCGGTATGCTCCATACCGAAGTCACGGGCAACTTCTGTGCAAGTTAGCTTTCCTTTGTAAGTTGAAACCCCAGGATATAAATATGAATCGTTTGAAACAGCAGCTTCCAAGCCCATATTGGCAATTTTCAAGCCATAGGACAAAGTGGCGTTAGTTAGTGCGTAGGTAGATGTTTGGCTAACAGCACCAGGCATGTTTGCCACGCAATAGTGTATAACCCCATCAACAACGAAAGTTGGGTCATCATGGTAAGTAGCTTTGGTGGTTTCAGCACAGCCACCTTGGTCAACTGCCACATCTACAATAACGCTTCCTGGCTTCATCTTGCTAAGATAAGATTTTTTGATAAGCTTTGGAGCAGCTCCGCCAGGTATCAAAACAGCACCGATTACAAGGTCAGCTTTGATAACCGCCTCTTCAATAGCCGCTGGTGTAGAGTACATGGTTTGGATTTTTTGCCCGTAAATGTCATCAAGATAGGTCAAACGGTCAAAGCTGTTGTCAAGCACAGTAACATTTGCGCCAAGACCTAACGCCATTTTCATAGCAGAAATACCTACAACACCGCCGCCGATAACAACAACATTACCTTTAGCAACACCAGGAACACCGCCAAGAAGCACACCGCGGCCACCCATGGATTTTTCTAAGCAACGAGCCCCAGCCTGAACAGACAATTTTCCAGCAACTTCACTCATAGGCTTCAAAAGTGGCAAACCGCCATTTCTATCACGGATGGTTTCATAAGCAACAGCCTTAACTTTTTGCTTCATAAGAGCGTCAGTAAGAGGTCTGTCAGCTGCCAAATGCAAGTATGTATACAAGATTTGGTCCTCTCTCATCAGGTCATACTCTTCTTTTAGTGGCTCTTTAACCTTAACAACCATGTCAACAGTGCCCCAAACATCCTCAGCCGTTGGCAAAATGGTTGCGCCTGCCGCAACATAGTCCTCATCGGTCATAGAAGAACCAAGACCAGCACCAGACTGGACAAAAACCTCGTGACCAGCACCAACATAATCTTTTACATTGTTTGGGGTAAGCCCTACGCGATACTCGTGACGCTTAATTTCCTTAACGGTTCCAACTTTCATTTTTGTTTCCTCCTAAAATTAAGTTATATTTTATATTGCCTTTGAATCCTCTGTGATAAACCTGTTGCAACTTCATAATTAATGCTTCCTTGCAATTGTGCAACATCCTCGGCAGAAACGCCCTGCCCGATTATGGTTACTTCATTACCATGGACAGCATTTGCCCCTGTGACATTTACCATAAATTGGTCCATGCAAACACTTCCGATAATCGGGCATTTACACCCATTTATCATTACATAACCCTTGTTGCTTAACTGGCGGGATATGCCGTCACCGTAACCCAAAGGAATTGTAGCAACTTCCATTGACCTTTCGGCAACAAAACTGCGTCCATAACCTACAGATTCTCCTGCCCCAATGGTTTTAACCTGCCCAACACTGCTTTTAAATCTAAGAGCTGGCAAAATGCCCATTTTGGCGAGTTTTTCTGCACCTTCTGGCGTGGAACATGGGGCTAGGCCATACATTAAAACACCAATGCGCACCATATCCAAATTGCACTCTGGATGGTTTAAAACCCCGCCAGAATTAGAAATGTGCTTGATGGGTATGTGCAAGCCCAATTGTTCTAGCCGCCTAATTACATTGTTAAAACACTCAAACTGCTCTTTTGTAAAATCTGGGTTGCTGTCTGATGAGGCAAAGTGGGAAAAAATCCCCTCAATTTGGATATTAGGCAAGTCTGCAATCTGCAAAATTTCTTGACAGGCGGCTTCAAGGGCTTGCTGGTTATTTACCCTAAATCCAACACGGTTCATACCGCTGTCAATTTTAATATGCACCTTGCCGCCACCTGCTAAAGACAGCTTCTTGGCAATATCAAGGCTAAAAACAGTAACGGTCAATCCCGCCTCTACAATGCCTTTGATGCCAGGACCAATTATGGGGCCTATTATCAAAATAGGCTCGGTGATGC
>WQSI01000022.1 GCA_009787945.1 Defluviitaleaceae bacterium | reverse complement strand
CAGCATAGAATTCTACAGTGCTTCCTCGTGGAACACGGTCACCAGACTGGATATATTCTCCGTTTACAGTTGCGAAGATTTGTCCGTGGTTGGTTATTGTGTCGAAGTTTACGATGTGGGTAGGATAAACATTAACATCCACGTTAAACTCTACCACATTAAGCCCAGACCAGCCAAACTCACCAAAGGCTTCTGCTGGAAGGTTGTATACAACAGGGTTGGAGCTGTGGGCGCGACCAAAGAGCACGTCTTGACGAAGAAGTGCTTCTGTGTCTGCACTTGCTCTCACAATAGCCTCTGGGGCGAAGAAGTCGCCATTAACGCCAGAAATCATTCTTGCTACTGCTGGTACATTCCAGTAAGCATTGTTATTACCAGGTGCAATTGTGCTGAAAGGATTACCAACACCAACAGGCACTTGGTTTACAAGAGGTACTGGAGCATATCCGTCAATAAGCCAGAAGGCAAGCTCCGCTCCCTCTTGGGTCAAAACATCTGTTAGAGTTACAGTGAAATCGCCATCTTCGTCAACGATTGCACGCACAGGTCTGTTATCTGGGGTGTTTTCACCAACAAGCACCCAAAGACCCATATTGTCTGCAAAGTTTGCGGCACGTGGGGCGTTCCACACGTCAAATGTCACTCCGTCTGCAATTGCGTCATTTAGCCAAGCGTCAAAAACATTACCTTCGATGGTGATGTCAGAAACATTTGGAGCAACGTTAATAACAGGATTTGCCAAATCTACCTCTACGCCGTTGACGGTGATAGCGGTAAATTCTGCAGGGGTGTTGTCAATATGGAAAGGAATTAGAAGAGCTTGGTCGAAATACCAGAAATGGCTTTGAGGGCCAATTGGTGCGCCGCCTGTTGGGGCAGCACTTCCTTGGCGGTAAACAGCAACGCCAATATAGAATTGACCTTCTTGGTCAAACCTTGCGCGCTCGCCAGAGCCATCTGGGCTTTCCCACATAAGAGGGGTATAATATCCGTCAAAGATAACGCCACGCATTACATAATCTTCGTTTACGCCGCGGTTGTTAGGGAAATGTCTGCCCCATCTGCCGCGATAGTCGCCAGCACCGTCAAGGGTTGTGCCGAAAATATAATCGCCAAAGCGTGGGATATGTTCGCCACCAAGCCCAATAGAGCCTGTAAACCAGTTAAACTCGGTCATGCCTGCATCTCTTCCAGCTGGGTCAATTAGATAAAACTCTGCATAAAAGCCCCAAGTTTGAGAGAAGTACATTACAAGCTCGTTTGAAGTTAGGTTTTGCGCGCCTTCGCCAATTTGGTTTGTTGTCATAACTGGACGGTACAAACCGTGGAAGTTAAAGGCTGGCTGTGTGCTGTGGGTGATGGCTGCAAAAGGCATAACGATGTCATGGTTGCCGCCTTCAATGGTCAAAAAGCCGTAATGGAAGCCAAGTTCGTTATTGGCAGGAAGGTTGATAGATACTGGGAATCTTACACTTTGACCAGCAGGAACGCTAATTGCTGACTGGTATGTAAGGGTTGCTCCGCTAATAGGTGTTGTTGGGCTGCCTGCTGGACGAGCAGGGCGACCTGGTGCAACAAAACGATGGCTAAGCTCATATGTAACGGCTTCAGAAGAGTCGTTACGTAGGTTAACGTATACAGTTGCGGTGTGAGCATCGTTGCCAATGTCACGGTAGGTATTGCCAACGGCGTCAAGATGACGGTTAAAGCCGCCGAAGCTGATGCCGCCAGTAAGGGTTGATGCATAACTTTGGAAAGCGAAAGGTACGAACACTTCAGTTGTTACATAATCCCATTCTGCAAAAGCAACTGTGTTTGTGGTAATTGCTGCCAAAACATCAATATTTGTTGCGCCGTCCATTGGACCATAGATGTTGTTTGGATTGCTGAATTGGATTGCTGTGTTCATAATGCGGGTTTTAATTTCATAGTTTGCCCACATGCCGCCATTATCTCTGCTATAATGTTGCATAAGAGCAACAGCACCAGCAACGTGTGGAGATGACATGGACGTGCCGCCGATGTTAGTGTGGGCGTTTTGCCATGGGTTGTTATGCCATGTCCAGTTTTGAATTGGAGTTGGGCTGGCTACACTGCCGTTACCTGCGCCGCCGCCTGCACTTGCCAAGAATCTCGGCTGGGCAGAGAACACCGCTTGACCATGTGCGCCAATATCAGGACCGATTTGGTGGCTAATTTCTACAGGACCTCTGGAAGAGCCAGCTGCCACAGAAGGAAGTCCAGCAGGAGCTGCAAGGTCGAAAATATAGGTTGTGTCGGTGATGGTGAAAGTGCTATAACCGCCATTTGCCACGATTTCACGCGCCCAAGCTGCACCTTCTTCAAAAAGAATTTGCATTACTGGCACAGGCTCGTGGTTGATGCCTGTTGGTTGCACAAGACCTGGAGCATTGTCAGCACCTTGAGCGTTTACAGTGTTTACAGAGATAACGCCAGCCATGCCGATTGCATGGGCTCTGCGGGCAACATCTACAAAACCTTCACCTCTGCGAACAAGGACAAAGTGACCTTCAAGATATTCCGCGCCCACTTCTTCAACAAGGGCATTAAAGTCTGCCACTGTTCCCGTGCCGATTGGCACATCTGCAATTGCCGTTCCAGGTATAGCAAAAATTGTAATTTCACCATTATCATGGGCAAGGTCTGATGCAGGGTGAACAGGAATAAGGTTGCCGTTTGCAAGGGTTGCAATACGGGCAGCATCGCGATGGGTTATAAATGTGGTGCGTCCAAAACCATCACGAATGGTAATGTCATCACTTTGGATAACAAAACCACGGGCTGGCTCGCTGTGCATAGCAACAGAAATGCTCAAAGAACCGATACCAGGTGAGCCGCCAGTGTAAAAACCACCTGCGCCGCTGTTACCAGCAGACTGTACAAATACGATGGTTGGGTCAGCAAGCATTAGATTGTTAACGCTGATGTTTGCAAGGTTGATTGGAGCTGCTCTTTGTTGTCCAAGGGACATATTTACAACGGTTGCACCGTCAAGGAAAGACCACTCTTGAGCAGAAATCCAAACAGAAGCATAAGTTGCACCATGACCATAAAGACCACGGTAGTGGATGCCCCACGCACCTGGCGCAACGCCCATAATGGCAGCACCTGGGTCAAAATCTGGATGGTCTACATCTGGATATGGACGGCCAAGGATTGTACCAGCAACGTGAGTACCATGCATAGACGGCGCAATTATATTAGCACTTGGTCCAGCTTCAACAAGATTGTATGTAATTCTCATGTTAACACCGTTGTCATCAAAAATGTACAAAGGTGAACATTCGCTTGGGTTGTTGCCTGGCATACCAGCTGGCAACAGCACAGGATACGCCCAATTCATAGGAGTTCCGCCCCTTTGGATTGGGTTGCCCCTTGGGTCGTCACCCTGTCCCCCTGGCCACAAACGCATTGTGTCACGGCCTAGGAAAACATATTCTGGGTTTTGCCCGCCATCTCTGCGAGTTCCCACACGGTTAATGTCACCGTCAACATATCTGTTTATGTCAAACAACTCATTTTGAGTAAGAGGTTGATAAAGACCAGGTTGGTGACCAGCAGTTCCGTTTGGACCAAATCTGGCAATTCTAGCTTCGTTGATGACAGAAGCAGGTGGGAAGCTTCCTGCAAAAGCTGGATGCATCCAGTCGATACCTGTGTCAATAACAGAAATGATGATGCCTGCGCCGTCATATCCCATTTCATGGACGGCATCTGCGTTCATTCTGTCACGGCCTTGCAACATGCCCCAAGGATTGCCAGAAACAACAGCATCACTTTCATTTGAAAGGGCTGTGGCAATTGCTGTTTGCAGAGCTTCAGCAGTGGCAGTTACAGGAAATTCTTCTTGGTTTTCAATTATCTCTGGTGATTCCAAAACAAAGTCTGGGAAAACCGCCCGAACCACGCCAAGGCTTGCAACATCCTCCACCATATTAGCAGGAAGAGTCATAGCAACACCGTTAAGGGTGTGGCGATATTCTGTTGTAATGTGATATTCAGCCGCGGCAGCCCTGCCCATTGTCATGGGAGATGCAAAAAGCCCGCTAAGCTCTCTACGAAAAACGGCGTGCTCGTCCTCTACAACCTCAAGTGCATCACTAAGAGGGAGCAAAAGACCAGCCGCCGCTGCTTCTATAACTTGTGTTGGTGCAGGATTACTTTCAAAGAAAACGATAACGGGTACTTGACTATTGTCGGTTGGAAGGGCAAATTCACCCTCAAAGCCAACAAGACCAGTTAGGTTATTAAACTCTTGCACTTGTGCAAATGCATCAAGCTGTTCATCTGTTAAGTTTAGAAGTTGATTTTCTGCGTAATTGCTTACTGCATTAATTTCAGCAGCAGAAAGGGGTGCCGAGGGCAACATGCCCACAACAAAAACCATGGCAAGTGAAGCTGCAAAAAACTTCCTAATCCTTCGCCAATTTTTGGAATTGTTTTTCATAAAGAACCTCCTCTAAAATAATATTACCTCAAAAATACGTTTACAACAAACGCATAACCACCAATGTTACCAAACAACCAATCATCAACCACCCCCACTTCATAAAAATATGTGCAACCGTGTATACATAGCACTCCCAATTGCAACATCATTGTAACAGCTCCGTAACAATTTGTCAACAATAAATTTCAAAAATACTTCAAAAGTTTTGTAAATAAAAAACACAAATGACAACTTAAATCATGCTGTCATTTGTGTTAAAAATAAAATAACTGTATACAAATTTACATAACGCTTTAGCGTCATCATCGTAGGGGCGCATAATATGCGCCCGCTGTTGGGCAAACGTATTCTACATCAATATCACATTTGTCGGACACGGGCGCATAATATGCGCCCCTACGCGGTGTTGCGGGAATTGTATGTAATCACCCTGCACATTTCCAACCATCACCCGTCACCCTGCACATGTTCAACCGTGTCATTGCGGGCTTGACCCGCAATCCCGTCAGACATTCCTAGCCTCATCAAGTACAAGGCAGGCTCTGATGACAAATTTTGTGGTAGGGGCGCATATTATGCGCCCGCTGCCGAGCAAACGTATTCTACATTAAAATAACGTTTGTCGGACACGGGCGCATAATATGCGCCCCATGGGGTGCTATATAGTTTCAATTATAACTGTCCTTGTGTCACCTTCCCATTCAACAACGGCACCCATACCTTCTGAAATCGCCCGCAAAGGCACTAATGTCCGCCCATTAGTAATCATTGGCGGCACATCTAAATGTACTCGATGCGCATGATGCGCTCTGAAAATGCCACCCCCGCGCGGAGGGGTAGTCCATTCGAAAGTTCCGACATACAGGGTGTTAATTCCAATATCCATTCGCAAACCAAAATTATCACGTGTTGCCCAAATTGTTTGAGTTTCCCCGTACCATTCCACTTCCAACCCTAACGCCTCAAGTATGACACGAGCAGGAACCATAGTTCGACCATCAATAATTTGTGGCTGCACATCAAAGTCCAGGAGTTCGCCATCTAAGATAACTTTAATATCAATTGGTTCTGCCGCCGCCTTTCCAAATACCATTGAAACCACGCTAAGGCATAACGCGAGGGTAAACATCGCCCGTAAAAGCATCAACTTTTTCATAGCAACCTCCAATCCATGGCAACAAGCACATGTTACTTGCTTGACTTTGGCATCATCATCGTAGGGGCGCATAATATGCGCCCGATGCTGGGCGAACGTATTCTTCATTAAAATCACATTCGTCGGACACGGGCGCATAATATGCGCCCCTACGCGGTGTTGTTGGGAATTGTATCATGTGCGCGCCTATATAGTTATCAAAATTAATTAATTAATGTTGATACACAATTTTTCCGCTTACTATTGTATATTCAACCCTACCTTTTATCGTTTCTCCCCCAAATGGCGTATTACGGGCTTTTGACGCAAAACCACTAGGGTCAACAGTCCATTCTGCGTCAGGGTTAATGATTGCTATATCAGCCACCGCACCCTCTGCCAATGTACCCTTGTCAAT
This sequence comes from Defluviitaleaceae bacterium, assembly GCA_009787945.1. Lineage (GTDB taxonomy): Bacteria > Bacillota > Clostridia > Lachnospirales > WRAX01 > WRAX01. The sequence continues at coordinate 14,575 of WQSI01000022.1, read as the reverse complement.
ACCTAAAATTTTAGCGGGATTATAAGCCAGCTTGGCAATAAGCTCCATAGGGGTCAAATTGGTTAGCCTCATTGAAAGCCCCAAAGCGGTTTCCAACCCAACAATGCCAAAAGGCGCAGTCAAGAAGCCCTTCGCTTTTTCATCAGCGTGATGTGGGGCGTGGTCAGTTGCAATAACGTCAATTGTGCCGTCTGCAAGCCCTGCCTTCATGGCTTCCAAGTCCTCAAGACTGCGCAAGGGCGGGTTCATCTTAAAATTAGGGTCTTGGGTTTTAATATCCTCATCAGTCAAGGTAAAGTGGTGAGGGCAAACCTCTGCCGTCACCCGAACCCCCCTTGCCTTGGCTTCCCGCACAAGCTGAACACCAAGTTTTGTAGTTATGTGACAAATGTGCAATTTCGCCCCCGCATGCTCTGCAATCAGAATATCGCGGGCGATGACAACCTCTTCTGCAAGGGCATGGATGCCAGGCAAACCAAGCCACTCTGACGCTGTGCCAAGGTGCATTACGCCGCCGCTTACCAAATCCATATCCTCACAGTGGGAAAAGGTCAACAAATCAAGCTTTGAAGCTATTTCCATGGCTTTCAGCTGAAGGTGGGCGTTGCGCACCGTCATACCATCCTCGGTTATCCCGATGGCCCCCGCCTTGTGCATTTCAGCAATGTCAGTAAGCTCCTCGCCTTTCATACCTTTAGTGATTGCCCCAATAGGCAAAATGTTGGCAAGCCCAATTTCTGCGCTTTTATCATGGGTAAACTTTATCCACTCAGCATTGTCAATTGGCGGGGATGTGTTGGGCATGGTGCAAACCGTGGTGAAACCCCCTGCCACGGCAGACGCTGCGCCGCTTGCCAAATCTTCCTTATGCTCCTGCCCTGGTTGGCGAAAATGGACATGCATGTCAATAAGACCTGGCACAACCCACATTCCTGTTGCATCAACTTCCTTATCTATGTCCTTATGGGATGCTAAATCCCCTCCCACGCCTGCTATCAAGCCGCCATCCACCAAAATATCTGCAATTTGGTCGGTGTTTGAGGCGGGGTCTATTACTCTGCCGTTTTTTATTAGAATTTTCATGCTAAATTCTCCTTCACACAGCAAACATCAGAAGCCCATTTTGCAACATCCGCAAAAACCTCTTTACGGTTAAGCTCAAAAAGCATTTCGTGGCGAGCCTCTTGATATAGAGTAATGTGGACATTTTCACAACCAGCATTGATAAGGTCGCCATAAACTTTAATGACCCCCTTGCCAAAATCCCCCATAGGGTCGTTAAGTCCGCTAAAAATGAAGATTGGCATTTGTGGCTCAATACGCATGGGCCACCCTGCGGAATTTACAATGCGGTTAAGCTTTAAAAAGTCCATACAAGCCCCGTAGGTTAGAGGGAAGCCACACAAAGGGTCAGCCTCAAAAGCTGAAACCTGGTAAACATCACGGGAAAGCCAGCTTGGTCCATGGTCCGAATGACGGAAACCGCGGTTATATTTGCCATGAATTTGCTTGTTTATCCATGATGCTTCTTTTGCCACGCCTTTTTTTGTGCTTCCATACTTCATTTTGGACAGCACACGATGCAAAAAGTTAAGCCCAGAGCCGCCGCCAGATGTGCCAGAAAAAATTGCCCCTGCGTATTCCATATTCCAAACAGCGGAAACATAACGGGCTATTAAAGAGCCAATGCCAAGCCCTATTAACACAACAGGCAACTCAAATTCCTTTTTAACAATATTTGTAAGTTTGTACACATCTTTAGCCAACAGGCGATGACCACCAACGCCGATATACCCAAAATTGCCGTTGGCAGACTTGCCATGACCTAAATGGTCATTTCCGCAAACAATAAAACCAGCTTCGGTCATTGCCTTGGCAAATTCGCCATAGCGCAAAATATGCTCGCTCATACCATGGACAATTTGGATTACACCTTTAACCTGCACATCTTCACTAGGCTTCCAAATGCAAGCGTGAATATTACTTGCCCCATCAGCCGAACCATAAAAAATCTTCTGCAAATCCATATTGTCACCTCAAAATTTTAAAATTTCGTTTCTGTAAAATCAGCATACAACAAAACACAAAAAAAGTCAAGCCCACATTGTAAAGCCGATAAAACTATTAGTTATATGGTTATGCAGAAAATATCTTCTAAACTGCCATCTCCCCCACCCCATCAACAATCAATTCTGCTTCGGTAACTTCTCTCACCTGCTCAATTGTGTATTCTGGGTTAATTTCTATTAGCTTCAAGCCATCAGGGGTAACTTCCATAACGCCCATTTCGGTTATTATAAGGTCAACAGCACCTACGGCAGTTAAAGGCAAATTACACTCCTTTAAAATTTTAGGCGAGCCTTTTGCTGTATGCTCCATAGCCACAATAACTTTCTTAGCACCAGATAATAAGTCCATTGCTCCCCCCATGCCAGGAACAAGCTTGCCTGGTATCATGTAGTTGGCAATGTTGCCCTTAGCATCCACTTGCAACGCCCCAAGAACTGTAAGGTCTACATGACCACCGCGGATTATGCCAAAGCTTGTGGCTGAGTCAAAAAACATACCTCCAGGTAGGATTGTTACAGGCTGACCCCCTGCGTTTACGATATTAGGGTCAACATTCTCAGGGGCAGGGGTTGGGCCTAAGCCCACAAAGCCGTTTTCGCTTTGGAAGTTAACCGTCATGCCTTCTGGCACAAAATTGGCAACCCTTGTAGGTAAGCCAATCCCTAAATTAACAACAGAGCCTTCTGTTAGCTCTTTGGCTACACGCTTTGCTATGAAATCTTGCATTTGGTCTTTATCCATCATACTCATAAATTAGCGAACCCCCTCAACAATATAATCGACAAAAATACCAGGTGTGACGACTGTGTTGGGGTCAATCTCCCCAATTTCTACCAGTTCCTCAGCTTCCACAATAACAATATCAGCAGCTGATGACATTACATTGTTAAAATTGTTTGTAGAGCCTTTGTAGACAATATTCCCCGCCTTATCCACCACAGAGCCGCCAAGGATTGCAAAGTCCGCCCGCAACGGTTTTTCAAGCAGATATGTGACCCCATCTACATCCACGGTCTGTTTGCCTTCTGCAACCAATGTACCGATACCTGTGCGGGTTAACACACCTCCAAGCCCATATCCGCCAGACCTAATTTGTTCTGCCAGTGTGCCTTGGGGGGTGAGTATCACTTCCAGCTCCCCTTCGTTCATTTGCCTGCCTGTTTCTTTGTTAAGTCCTATGTGGCTCGTTATAAGCTTTTTGCACTGTTTATTAACAATCAGCTTGCCGACACCTCGGTCAATCCAACCGCTGTCGTTGCAGATTATGGTTAAATCCTTAACCCCGCTGGCTACAAGAGCATCTACAATGCCCTCAGCTGTGCCGTTTGCCATGAAGCCGCCGAACATGATGGTAGAGCCATCTTTAATTAGTTCTGCCGCCTTTTTAAAAGTTATTAATTTATTCATGGAAACCCTCCTCTAACGTTTTATTATCATCGCAATGCCTTGCCCGCCGCCAATACATAAGGTGGCTAGACCATGCTTAGCATCACGCGCTGTCATTTCGTGGATTAAAGTTACTAAAACCCTAGCCCCGCTTGCTCCAATCGGATGCCCAAGGGCAATTGCCCCGCCATTTACATTAATTTTGTCAGCAGGAAGTTGCAAATCTGCCGCCACAGCCAAGGCTTGGGCGGCGAAAGCTTCGTTAGCTTCTATTAAATCAAGGTCGGCTACGCTAATCCCTGCTTTTTCCAGTGCCTTCTGGGTTGCTGGCACAGGGCCAATGCCCATGATGGTAGGACAAACCCCTGCCGTGGCATAACTGGCAATGGTTGCTAGGGGCTTTATACCTAATTGGTCAGCCTTTTCTTTACTCATTAATATTAGCACAGCCGCACCATCATTGATGCCGCTGGCGTTACCCGCTGTCACGCTGCCGTCCTTTTTAAAAGCTGGGCGAAGCTTTGTCAGCCCTTCTGCGGTTGTTCCTGGCTTGGGGTACTCGTCTGCATCCACAATAAGGGGGTCGCCTTTACGCTGAGGAATGGCGACAGGGGCAATTTCTGCCGTAAATTTGCCTGCCTTAACAGCCGCCTCTGCCTTTTGTTGGCTTAATGCGGCAAATTCGTCCTGTTGTTCACGGGTTAGGCTGTATTTGTCCGCAAGGTTCTCTGCTGTGATGCCCATGTGGTAGTCGTTAAAGGCATCTGTCAGCCCATCTGCTATCAAGGTATCTTCTAGCTGGGTATTGCCCATTTTTTGCCCCCAACGCACGCCCTTGGCTAAATACGGTGCTTGTGACATGTTCTCTGTGCCGCCTGCCACCACCACATCTGCATCCCCGCAGATAATGGCTTGGACGGCAAGCTCAACAGCTTTCAAACCAGAGCCGCAAACGTAGTTTACCACAAAAGACGGCACACTTTCTGGGATGCCCGCTCCAATAGCCACCTGACGGGCTACATTTTGACCAAGACCAGCTTGCAGCACATTGCCCATAATAACTTGGTCGATTTGCTCTGCTTTGATGCAGGCGCGCTCTAAGGCGGCTTTGATGGCACAAACCCCTAGGTCTACAGCACTAACGTCCTTTAATACGCCTCCAAAACTGCCGATTGGGGTGCGCGCTGCTGATACAATAACTATTTCTTTCATAAATTTATCCTCCTAATCATTAGACCTGTCCAATAACAAAATAATAACACATCAACCAACCCTGCGTAAAGTAATTTTTTTAATAAAATTTTAAAAGCCTATAATAAAACATATTGTGAAAAGTGGCGAAAAAACAGGTTTCTTGGTTATCTTTCCCCTTTGCTATAATTATTAGTTATATGTTGCATAAAAAACTGGTATTAGACAACGCCTTTTTTGCCAATATACTTATACTATATAGATTTAATTTAGAGCTTTTGGAAATAGATTTAAAAACGAATAATTGACAGCTTTTACCATCTCTGGTATAATGAGGTTAAGAGCCTGTCGCAAAATATATTGTTGGGAGGAAACATTTATGAAACTAGGTTCTAAAAGGCTTATATCTGCATCAATCACAGGGGGCATACATAGCCCAACCATGAGCCCTTATTTGCCTGTAAATTCCAAGGATATTGCAAGACAAGCCTTGGATGCGGCAAAAGCAGGTGCTGCCGTTGTACACATCCATGCAAGATGCAACGAAACAGGAAAGCCCAGCGCAAAACTGGAGGACTTTGGCGACATCATCGGCATGATACGCGAAGAAAATGATGATGTTATCATTTGTGTTACCACAGGCGGCGGCCTTGGTATGACCATGGAAGAGCGCACCCGTGCCATTCCTATTTTTAAGCCAGCTTTGGCATCTTTAAACGTAGGCTCTATTAACTGGGGTCTTTTCCCACTTGTGGAAAGATATGACAATTGGAAGCATGACTGGGAAGTGCCTTTCTACGAAGGAACTCGCGAGGCGATTTTCCCCAACACTTTTAAGGACATTGAAAACACCTTAAACCTATTCCGTGAGCATAATGTAATGCCAGAATTTGAGTGCTATGACGTGGGGCATATTTACAACCTTAAATTTTTGAAAGACACAGGACAAATAAGCGGCAAAATTTACATGCAATTTGTTCTTGGTATAAACGGAGCTTTAGGGGCAAGCCCAGAAGATGTTATAATGATGAAGCAAACAGCCGACCGCCTTTTTGGTCAAGATAATTATATTTGGTCTGCTTTTGGTGCTGGCAGGCACGAGTTTCCTGTTTGCACCCAATCCCTGTTTTTAGGCGGCAATGTGCGCGTGGGATTGGAGGACAACCTATACCTGTCCAAAGGCGTTCTCGCTAAAAGCAATGCAGAGTTGGTGGACAAAATGGTGCGTATTATGGGAGAATTTTCCTACACACCAATGACACCAACCGAAGCCCGTGAAATGTTTGGGATTTCTAAATAGGGAGGATTGCCATGAAACAGGAGAGAGTTGCGATTATTGGCGCTGGTTCCCTTGGAACGGTTATGGCGGCAATTGTGGCGCAAAACGGCGGCAAATGCATACTAATTGACACAAACAAGGAGCATGTGGATGCCCTTAACAAAAACGGAGCTACGGTTACGGGTTATATGGACATAAAAAACATACCTGTGGAAGCCATCACCCCTGACCAGATGAGCGGCATTTATGACATTGCTATTATTTTGACAAAGCAGTTGGTTAATAAAATAGTTTTGACAAACCTGCTTAAATATATTGATGACAACAGCGTGGTTTGCACCCTTCAAAACGGTGTGCCAGAAGAGTTTGTGGCAGAAATTGTGGGTAAAAACCGCACCTGCGGCGGGGCTGTTGGTTGGGGTGCAACATGGGTTGCTCCTGGCATCTCCCAACTTAACACCACGCCAGAGCATGTAATTGTTGAAATTGGCAACCTGGACAATGTGGTGGACGACAATCTAAAGCGGGTAGAAGCCTTTCTGAAGCTGGCTGGCGGCGTGGTCATCAACACCAACCTAAGCGGCTTTAGGTGGTCAAAACTGTGGATGAATGCGGCGGTTAGCGGTATGTCTGCCGCAACAGGTTCAACCTTTGGAGAGGTAATGGACAACGAAAATGCAGTGGCATGTGCCGCCCATGTAGCAAACGAGCTTATACAAGTGGCAACCGCCAAAGGCATCACTTTAGAAGAAATTATTCCAGGTAAGGATTTTTATGACGCACGTTTCGATGACAAAGCAGGGCGAGAGCGTGCCATCGCCACCTTGCGGGATGTGTACAGCGTCCACAGACCGTCAAAAGCAAGCATGTTGCAAGATATGGAAAAAAACATACCTTGCGAGATAGATTACATCAACGGTGTTGTATGTGATGGCGGTGACGAAACAGGCATAGACACACCTTTTAATGACATTATACGTGACATTATAAAGGAATTTGAAGCAGGCGGAAGGCCCCTGCCCACAATGGCAAATGTAAAACGTTTTAACATACCAGCACTATAATCTTTCCAGAAAGGAGTTAGATATATATGGCTTCTATATTCCAAGTGTTTTTGAACAGCTTGTTCCTAATTGGGGTTTTGTGCCTGTCTACAATGGGCATAACCTTAACATATAAAACCGCAGGAGTTGCCAATTTTGCCCAAGGAATTGTGGCAACTGTTGGTGCTTTCACCGCGGCATTTATGTTTATGAGAGCAGGGTTTAACCCGTGGATTGCAGGTCTTGGCGGCATTTTGTTATGTGCTGGCATGGGTTTTGCAGTGGACTTTTTCGTGGTTAGCCGCCTAAAAAGCGGACCTGTTGGTCGTGTAATGGTAACATTGGGGCTTATACTTATTGTGTCTGCCTTGATACCTATAGTTTTTGGAACGATACCCTATACCTATCCTAGATATTTCGCGGGATTGGTGGAGTTTTCCCTATTTGGCAACAGCTTTTCTATAACTCAAAACGGTTTGTTTATCTTTATAACGGCGGCAGTGGTTATCGGCATTGTTTTTACGGCACTTTACCGCACAAAATGGGGCTTATCTGTACGTGCTACAGCTTCTAACCCTATCGTTGCAAACATGATGGGCATTAACACCAAACGTATAACCGCAATAAGCTGGGCTGTGTCAAGTGCCTTGGCGGCTTTGGCGGCGGTAATGCTTGGCTCACAAAACACCAATGTAAACATTGCTATGCTGGATGTGGTTGGCACAAATGCACTGCTTGCCTTGGTTATCGGCGGTTTTACATCCTTCCACGGGCCTGTTGTTGGTGCTATCATAATCCCCACCCTTCTCGCTATGCTTGCCATGATAAGCGGGTTGTGGGCAAATGTCCTAATGTATTCTGTGGTGCTTCTTATCATCCTTATCAAGCCAGACGGCTTATTTGGTAAAAAGACCATGGAAAAAATTTAAGGGGGTGGCTTTATGAAAAACGACTACAAACAGTTTGAAACTATGGTAAAACCAAATTATCGTAAAATGTTGGTTAAACACCCTATGTTCGGCTATCTGCTTTTAGCCGTTTTCCTAATGGCTTTGCAACTTGCATTTATTTTTGGTGACGGCATTGTAACCCTTACGTTAAGCCGCGCCGTAGCAACTACAATGATTTGGACAGTGGGCGCAATGGGGCTTGGTATTCTGGTGGGCATGTCTGGCTTGGTATCCCTTGGTTCTGCGGCTTTTATAGGGCTTGGGGCATATACAGCAGGCAACCTCTTGCGCACCTTTACAGGAATACCTTTCACGGCTGTGCTGCTAATATCTATTTTGGTGGGCATCATTTTGGGAGCGGCAATCGGCTTTATATCCCTTCGTGTGCGGGGCATATATCTTCTGGTTATCACCCTAGCCTTTGCCACCATTATGAACCAATTGTTCATTGCCCCAACAGGGATTGTAAACACATTTACAGGGGGACATATGGGAATTACCCAAGTGCCTTTCCCGACAATTGCAGGGTTTTTGCAACTTAACCGTGAAACTGTGTACTTTTTGGTAATGGCTGTGATGTTTGTACTGGTTTGGATAACTTTAAACATCATCAACAGCCCAACAGGGCGCGCCATGCTTGCCATGAGTGCCAGCGAACCCCTTGCCCAGGCAATGGGCATAAGCCTTTTAAAGTATCGTGTTATGGCATTTGTTCTCGCTACTGTTTTCGCTATGATAGCTGGGGTTTTGTTCATTAGCTCTATGGGTGCGGCAGGACCGCTTACATGGACATTTATGCTATCCCTTAACCTTCTTGCGGTGGTTATTTTGGGGGGCAGCGCAAAACCCTCTGGTATCATGCTCGGTGCGTTTTTCGTTTTCGCTTTGGATTTGACAGTGCTGAGAAATATACCATTCTTTGTACAATATCCAGGTGCGGTGCTTATCTTAACAGGTGTGCTGATGATTATTATTTTCGCAAGGTTTCCTGGCGGTTTAACAAGGCTTGTCCAAGAAATTGTAAAATTGTTCCGCAAATTGTATATGAAGTGGAGGTTGTACCGATATGGGCCTGAACCTGAAGTATAATATGGGCGTTGGACGGCTGGTCAAAAAACGTGATAGGGTTTTTGGCGAATATAATTACAACAACCGCTATCTGACATTTTTGGAAAGAGAAATTGATACAAAAAATGAAAAGAAGCTGAACCAGCTGGAGCTTGCTTCCAGAAAGCGTCTTTTGCCCCTAGAAATGGAAGCCACGCCAAAAGCCGAGGTTAATAACGAGCTTAGGGAGCAGGAGCTTGCAGAGTTTGTTAAAAAGCAAAGCCTGCCCCGCCGTGCTGTGGAGCAAACCGCAAAGCGGAAGGCCGCAAAGGCAGGAGAACAAGCGGGAGATGCTTACAGAAAAGCAAAGCTTGGTGAGCTGGATAAAAAGTTGGATGACTTTAAAGCAGGGCTTTATGCCAAATATCCAGAGGTGGATGAAGCTGATGCCAGTGATGCCGCTGTAAAAACTTATAACACAGCCATTGAGGAAGAAGCCAAAAAACGGCAAGATTTAGAAGCCGCGCTTGCCTCTGAAAAAGCTGCCATGCTTAAAAAGGTTGGTGAGGGCGTTGCAAGAAAAGACGTTAAACTAAAGGGGTCTTTGGATGCTTTAAACAAGGAATTAGCAGGGCAGTATGCAAGCAACAACGCCACCCTTGACGATGGCTTGATAATGAGCTTAAAAGGCGTTAAAATGCACTTCCAGGGCATTAAAGCCGTGGACGACCTAAGCTTTGACATCAAAGAAGGGGATATTTTTGGGCTTATCGGTCCAAATGGTGCAGGTAAAACGACTTTGTTTAACTGCATCACCCAATTTTACAAAGCCACAGAAGGCACAATATTATATCGTGACAGGTTTGGCAATGTGGTAAACCTGGGGGATTACAAAAGCCATGACGTGGCAAGCACGGGCATTGTGCGCACCTTCCAAAACCTTGCCATGGTGCCGCTTATCTCTGTTTTGGACAATTTAATGATTGGTGCTCACATCTATTACAATTCCAATTTGGCGCATCAATTCCTAAACACAAAAAAGCTAAAGTATGAGGAAAAAGCAAACCGTGCCAAGGCTTTGGATGTGTTGGAAAGGCTTAATTTGCTGGAGTATAAAGACTACTTGCCTGCAGGTCTTTCCTATGGTATATTAAAGAAAATGGAGCTTGCAAGAACCTTGATGAGCGAACCAAGGTTGATAATCCTTGACGAGCCAGCGGCAGGGCTTAACGATGCCGAAACTGAAGAGCTTGCAGAGGTTATCCGCAAAATACGTGATGACTTTAAATGTACAATATTTTTGGTAGAGCATGATATGAACCTTGTAATGAGCGTTTGTGACACGGTTTGCGCCATATCTTTCGGCAAAAAGCTTGCCATTGGCACGCCGCAGGAAATTCAAAATGACACGGTTGTTCAACAAGCCTACCTTGGGGAAGAGGAGGATGCCTAATTATGGGAAATATCTTAGAAATCAAAAATTTGATTGTAGAATATGGAGCAATTAGGGCATTGAAAGGTGTTGACATCCAAATCCCCGAAGGAAATATTGTGGTTATATTAGGGGCGAATGGTGCTGGCAAAACAACCATGCTTCGCACAATATCAGGCATTACAAAGGTGGCTTCTGGGGAGATTTTGTACCGCGGCAACAACATTGTGGGTAAAGAACCTCACAAAATTGCCAAAATGGGTATTGGGCAATCTCCAGAAGGCCGTCATATAATGGCGGGGCTTACCACAGGCGAAAATTTAATGGTTGGTGCTTCGGCTATAAAAAGCAAGGCAGAAATTAAAGCTAATTTGGAAAAGGTGCATGAGCTTTTTCCGCTGTTGGCGGAGCGCAAAAACCAGCAAGCCACAACCCTGTCAGGAGGCGAGCAACAAATGCTTGCCATTGGCCGCGCTTTGATGATGAGCCCTAAAGTGTTACTTTTGGACGAGCCTTCCCTAGGTCTTGCGCCGCTTATCATCAAAAGCATTTTTGAAGCAGTTAAAGCCATTGCACAATCTGGCGTAACTGTTTTGATGGTAGAGCAAAATGCGCGTCAATCCCTTTTGATTGCGGATTATGCTTATGTTTTGGAACTTGGTAACGTTAAGTCCCAAGGGACTGCACAGGAGCTTTTAGCTGATGATGAGCTGATAAGTGCCTACCTTGGTAAGAAAAAATAAATTTTCCATAAGGAGGAAAAAGAAATGAAGAAGTTTGCAAAGAAACTTTCAGCAATTACGGCAATGATGTTGGCTGTGGTGATGTTTGTAACAGCTTGTGGTAATGGTGCAGGTGGCGACAGCAACCTAGCGCAAGGTGTTACTGATGATGAAATTTTAATTGGTAATGTGTTTGTGGTATCTGGGCCATTTGCCTTTGTTGGTATCCCTATTGTAGAATCTATCCGCGCGGTTATCGAGCGTCAAAACGCCCATGGTGGTGTTGCTGGCCGCCAAATTAACCTCATCAGCCATGATGACGGCGGCGACCCAACTCAAGGGCATCTTCTTATCGAGCGTTTGCTGGAAGAGGACCGTGTTTTTGCCATGGTTGGTTTGTCAGGCGCGCAAGCACCTATGTCTTTGGACTATATGCTTGACTTTGGTGTTCCAATTGTAAACATCACTGGCGGTTTGGGTCTTTTGTATTCTGAATACAATCCAGGGGGCAGAATGTTTAATGTACAGCCTTCTAACAGAATTGACGGACCAATCCTTTTAGCGCGTGCCCTTGCAACCCAGGTTTATGGACCAAATCGCGACCAATATTTACCTGATGATGCTAGAATTGGCGTAATGCTAAACGCAACCGACGCGGGATTTGAGCTTGCTGAAAGCATCGAAACCCTAGCGCGTGAAATTGGCGTGTATGACAGGTTGATGATTGAATTTGTAACTGCTGACATTTATTTCACAGTTATACAACAAATGATGACAAGCGGCGTTGAAGTGCTTATTAACGGCACAATGGACGGAATGGGCATTGTTGCTGCCATGTACGATGCTGGATGGTACATACCTGTTTTCAGTGTGTACGGTCAATCCACAGTTACCAGCTTTTCTCCTGTAACTTACCATCCACAGCGTCCGCTGTTCGCAACCATCTGGGCAGAAGATACTTCTCCAGAAGCCTTAGCAATGCTTGCTGATATGCGTGACACCTTTAACTATTTGCCACATATCCCAGCCCATGAAGCTGACGGATTTATTGACAATGGCTTTGCTCGTGCTGGCTATATGATGGGCATGGTTTTGGTGGAAGGCCTAAGACGTTTTGACGAGCTGGACCTAGAACTTACCTGGGAAAACTTTGTAGTTGCCATGGAGTCTGATATTTTTGACCTTGGCGGCTTCCCTAACTTCGGCTTTGCAGATGGCAGAAGAATGGGCGTTGAAGATTTGGCACTTTGGGAGTATTGGGTATATCCAAATGGCGAAGTTGGCTTCGGCGTAATTGATGACTTTATGTCTGTTGATGAGATTTTAGCACCATGGCGCGCTAGAACCGGTAATTAATGATATTGTAGACGGGGTGGCATGTAGCCACCCCGTTTTGAGGTGAATTATGGACATTAAGCAACTTGAATATTTTGTGGAGATTGTAAAATGTAATTTTAACCTTTCGGTTGCATCAAAAAACCTTAGGGTTTCTCAGCCCGCCCTAAGCAAAGTTATTAAGTCCTTTGAAAGCAACGAAAATATCCAGCTTTTTGAAAGGTACAACGGGCGGTTGCAAAACCTAACCCCCAGCGGCAAAATGCTTTATCAAAACGCCCTTTACCTAACAGAAAATTACCAAAGAATGTTTGAGGAGTTAAGAGAGTTTTCTGTTGATGTTAGAGGTAAGGTGCGCATTGGCATACCGCCCCTTATTTTGGGCATTGCTTTCCCAGAAATACTTTCGTCCCTTATCTCCAACAACCCTGATATTGAAATTGAAATTTTAGAGGCTGGCTCTGTAGAATTAGAAAAAGGATTACTGTCAAAATCCCTTGATTTGGCGGTTTTGATACAGCCAACCCATTTTGATGAAGGGGTTGTGGAAGAATATTTAATACAAGAAGGCGAATTGTCGGCTTTTATGAGTGCCAACAACCCCTTGGCAAGAAAGAAAAAGCTGCTTTGGAGCGACCTTAACAACAAAACCCTTGCTTTGCTGGATTCTTCTTTTAAAATTCATCATAAAGTTAAAAGTCGTATTGATGCAGAAAACATCCAGCCCAAAAAAATTATAACCTCCACCAGTTGGGATTTTCTTCTAATGTCTACCAGAAAATCTGACTTTATAACTATTTTTCAAACAGCAATTAAAGACATTTTTTTGCTGAAAGATATTACTGCCATGTCCTTCTACGACCCCATACCCTGGCGGGTGGCAATTTGCAGGCTAAAGAAAAGGCAGTACACACAAATCGAAAAATTTGTGCTAAAGGCGATAATAAGCCATTTTACAGTTAACGAAGCCGAAAGCGGGGGTGGGAAATGAAACGCTTGAGGATGGCTTTGTTAGTTGTGTGGATTGCCTTTCTCGCCGCCTGCGGAAGCTCTGGCGCAACCGAAGAAGAACAAGGCGGCTGGAGTGCCGATATAGAGCGGCTTAGGGAGCATGTAATTCAGTGGCACCCTCGCTTTGCAAATGATTCATTAAACCAAAGGGAAGATAACACAAGGATACGCAGGGAATTTGAAGTAAGCCTTGACAGGTTGCTGCTAGATTTAGGGTATTTAAGCGATTTTGAAATTAAAGCAGAAATACAAAGAAGCATTGCCCTTTTAGAGGATAATCATTTCTTTTTTACGGGCTTTTCTGGATATTTTTCCCAGATGCGCCTTTTGCGCTACCCGCTAATCTTTGGATATTTTAGTGATGGTTTTTATCTATACAGAGCTGCCGAGGAATTTTCAGATGCTCTTAATTTAAGATTGGTAGCTCTAAATGGGATTGATGTCCAACATGTTTTTGAAGATTTTTCCAGGTTTTGGAGTGTAGAGAATGTGTATGACGCAAGGTATCAATTTGCCGCCCTGCTCAACGCCCCTATGGTTTTGCAAGCCCTGGGAATTTCAACCGAAGAAGGGGTTAGGTTTACATTTGAAGGCGGCACAGAAATTTTGGTGACACAATACCACCAATGGGAAAGGCTTTTAACCACATTGCGCTGGCTGCCCACCATCCCCCTAACCGATGCCAGAGCCGAGGGGGATTTGCCTTTGTTTCGCCGCAATTTACGGCAAAACCTCTGGCACGAATTTGTGCCAGAATATGGGATTTTGTATATTAGCATACGTGGCTGGGTAACAGACGTAAACGGGGTTTTTGGCGAATCTGTCCGCAACACCTTTAGGGAAAATCATGTGCAGGCGGTTATAATTGACGCAAGGGGCAACCCTGGCGGGGATGCCAACCAATTTAACGGGCTTTTTACAAATTTTGCACGCAATTTGCCTGAAGGGCGGCTGTTCTATTTTGTCAACGAAGGGTCAAATTCTGGCTCTTTAGGCGCGGCATACTTTTTGGAAGATTTAGGCGCGGTTATCCTGGGTCAGCCCCTTGCGCAAAACTCCGAATTTTATTGGTTTGGCAGCGGGGAATCCCAACTTTTTCTGGATTATTC